>NZ_CP017181.1:3660192-3965208 GCF_001729765.1 Enterobacter kobei | reverse complement strand
TCGACAAAATCAGTATTGCGGCGCTGTTTTCTGACAGCCATTTCCAGCAGGCGATGGGGATCGATTTCGACACCACGCGCCTCGGCATTCTGATGAGCGCCTTTCTGCTGAGCTACGGTTTTTCGTCAGTCTTTCTCAGCGGGCTGGGGGATAAAATCGCGCCGCTGCGCCTGCTGACCGGGATGATGGCGATCTGGTGCGTGCTGATGGTGGCGATGGGCTTTACCCACAACTATACGCTGATGATCGTGCTGCGCATTCTGCTGGGGGTGGCGGAGGGGCCGCTGTTCCCGCTGGCCTTCGCCATTGTGCGTCACAACTTCCCGCAGCATCTGCAGGCGCGTGCCACCATGCTGTGGCTGCTTGGCACGCCGGTGGGCGCGGCGATTGGTTTTCCGCTCTCCCTCTGGCTGCTGAACACCTTCGGCTGGCAGAGCACCTTCTTCGTGATGGCGATGCTTACCGTGCCGGTATTGATTTTCGTGCGCGTCGGTCTGCGTGGTATCCGCCTGGAGGCGAAACCTGGCACCACGCAGGCGTCTCAGGATGAGCGGCGTGCCGCGCGGCGCGAGCTGTTCGTCAGCCCGCACTTCTGGATCATCTGCATCTTTAACATCGCCTTCCTGACCTACCTGTGGGGCATCAATGGCTGGCTGCCGGGCTACCTGATCAAAGGCAAAGGCATTCACTTGGAGCATGCGGGCTGGCTGTCGTCGATGCCGTTCATCGCCATGCTGGCGGGCGAAGTGATTGGCGCGTGGCTCTCTGACCGGGTCGATAAGCGTGCGGCAGCCTGCTTTATTTCCATGGCGGGCGCGGCTGTCGGGCTGGCGGCGGTCATGCACCTCGACACCCCGCTGACCATCATCGCCGCGATGAGCTTCAGCACCTTTATGTGGGGCACTGGCGCACCCAACATTTTTGCCCTGCTGGCGAAGGCCACTCATCCACGGGTGAGCGCGACGGCGGGCGGCATTTTCAACGGGCTGGGAAACTTCGCGGGCGCACTGTCGCCAGCGGTGATGGGGGCGCTTATCGCCTTCACCCACAGCATGGATTCCGGGCTGATTTTTCTGGCGGTGATGGCGGCGGTGGGCTGCGTCCTGTTACTGCCGCTGCTGAGACGTTACTGAGGAGAGTGTCATGACTGATTCAACCGTAACCCATAAATCAGGCATCAAACCTGAGCACCTGACGATGGAAGAGTGGGTCGAGTCGCGCATCGCGCGCTTTGAAGGCCGTAAGTACGACTGGAACGCGCTGAAGTTCCAGGCCGACTATGACCCGAAATATCGCCGGGCGCAGATGCGCTACATCGGCACCGGCGCAACGGGCGTGGCGAACGACACCAACACCGTGCAGGCGGACCATTTCACCTTCTCCACCATGGTGCTGCCGTCGAAGTGTGAAGGGCCGCTGCACCTGCATGACGACGTGGAAGAGGTGTTCTTCATGCTTAAAGGGCAAATCACGCTGATGATCCAGGACGGCGAACACTACACCGAAACCGTGCTGCGCGAGCGTGACCTGATCTCCGTCCCGCCGGGTATCTATCGCGGCCTGTTTAACCACGGGGAAGAAGAGGCGCTGATGTGCGTCATGCTGGGGACCAATAAGCCGGAAATCCCGACCTATCCCGCCGATCATCCGCTTTCAAAAGTGAAGCGGAACTAAGGGGGCATGATGACGGGTTTTCGTGAACAGGGAAGCGGCATTCCGCTGATGCTGCTGCATGGGATCAGCTCGGGTGCTGCCTCCTGGCATAAGCAGATGGCACTGAAGGGTTTTCGCGTGCTGGCGTGGGACATGCCCGGTTATGGCGAAAGCCCGATGCTGACCGTAGAACGGGCGAGTGCGGGAGATTACGCCGATGCACTGGCGGCAATGCTTGACCGCGCGGGCGTCTGGCAGGCGGTACTGGTCGGCCATTCTCTCGGGGCGCTGGTCGCCAGCGCCTTTGCGGCGAAGTTTCCCGACCGGGTGCGGCATCTGGTGCTGGCAGATGCCGCGCAGGGCTACGGTCAGGCCGCACCGGAGCAACGCGAGCAGGTCTGGCGCAGCCGCGAGCAGCAGATGGCGCTGGGCGGTGAAATCCTTGCCCAGACCCGCGCGGCGAAGCTGTTGCGCCCCGGCGCCCGCGGGGAAGATATCGCCACCGTCGCGTCGGGCATGCGCAAGCTGCGTCCTGAAGGCTACCTTGCCGCCGCGTGGATGCTGGCACACGACGATATTCACGGCTGGCTTAAACGTTACTCCGGCACGTTTGAGGTCTGGTGCGGCGAGCAGGATGCGATCACGCAGCCCGAGCTGGTGCAGGGGCTGGCACTGCGCTACGGCATGCCGTTTACCGCCATTCCCCAGGCCGGGCACGCCAGCTATCTCGATAACGCGGCGTTTTTTAACCAACAGCTTTTACGCATTAACGAAGAGGTGCGCGATGAATGCACAAATTGACGGGCGCGTAGCGGTAGTCACCGGCGGTTCTTCTGGCATTGGCTTTGAAACGCTGCGCCTGCTGCTGGGCGAGGGGACAAAAGTGGCTTTCTGCGGCCGAGACCCGGACCGGCTCGCCAGCGCCCACGCGACGCTGCAAAACGAATACCCCGACGGCGAGATTTTCTCCTACCGCTGCGACGTGCTAAACGCTGCCGAAGTCCAGGGCTTTGCGGATGCCGTTCAGGCCCGCTTTGGCGCGGCGGACATGCTGATCAACAACGCCGGGCAGGGCTACGTGGCGCATTTCAGCGATACCCCGCGCGAAGCGTGGCTGCACGAAGCCGAACTGAAATTGTTCGGGGTGATCAACCCGGTGCAGGCGTTTCAGCCTCTGCTGGAGCGGTCCGATATCGCCTCCATTACCTGCGTGAACTCCCTGCTGGCGCTGCAGCCGGAGGAGCACATGATCGCCACTTCTGCCGCCCGTGCTGCGCTGCTGAATATGACGCTGACGCTCTCAAAAGAGCTGGTGGGTAAAGGTATCCGCGTGAATTCCATTTTGCTCGGCATGGTGGAGTCCGGGCAGTGGCAGCGCCGCTTTGAGAGCCGGACGGACAAAAGTCAGAGCTGGCCGGAGTGGACGGCGGATATCGCGCGTAAACGTGGCATCCCGATGGCGCGTCTCGGCAAACCGCAGGAGCCCGCGCAGGCGCTGCTGTTCCTCGCCTCGCCGCTGGCGTCATTCACCACCGGCGCCTCGCTGGACGTTTCCGGCGGCTTCTGCCGCCACCTGTAAGGACACATTATGAAAAAGATCATGTTAATTGGTTTTGGCGCCATGGCGCAGGCGGTGATTGAGCGTTTACCCGCGGGCGTGGCTATTGGCTGGATCGTGGCGCGTGAATCTCATCATGCGGCGATTCACACACAGTTTGGTGATGCAGTGATGGCGCTCGGTACGCCGGTGGCATGCGCTGACACGCCCGATCTGGTGCTGGAGTGCGCCAGCCAGCAGGCGGTGGCGCAGTACGGCGAGGACATATTGCGTCGCGGCTGGCATCTCGCGGTGATCTCCACCGGCGCGCTGGCGGACAGCGCGCTGGAGCAGCGTTTGCTCAGTGCTGGGGGCAAGCTGACGTTGCTCTCCGGCGCGGTTGCCGGTATCGACGGGCTTGCGGCGGCGAAAGAGGGCGGGCTGGAACGCGTGACCTATCAGTCGCGCAAAAGCCCGGCCAGCTGGCGCGGCAGTTATGCTGAGCAGCTTATCGACCTTAACGCGGTGTCTGAGGCGAGCGTTTTCTTTGAAGGCAGCGCCCGCGAGGCGGCGCGCCTGTTCCCGGCGAACGCCAACGTGGCGGCGACGGTGGCGCTCGGTGGCGTCGGGATGGACGAGACGCGCGTGCAGCTGATGGTCGACCCGGCAACGAAGCGCAATACCCACACGCTGCATGTCGAAGGCGTGTTCGGCGAGTTCCATCTTGAGCTGAGTGGATTGCCGCTGGCGTCTAACCCTAAAACCTCCACTCTTGCAGCACTGAGCGCGGTACGCGCCTGCCGCGAGCTGGCCCTGAGCTGAGGAGCGACGATGGACGATCTGAAGATTTTTATCGGCGGCCACTGGCGACATGGTGGAGGCAACCCGATGCAGAGCCATTTCCCGGCAGACGGGTCGATCAATGCGACGCTGAATGCGGCAAGTCTCGACGATCTGAATGACGCAATCGAGGCCGGCGAGCGGGCGTGGCGCGATCCCGCGTGGCGCAGCAGCCTGCCGCACATGCGCGCGAGGATCCTGCATAAGGTCGCGGATCTGATTGAATCCCGCGTCGAGGAACTGGCGAAAATGCAGAGCCGCGATAACGGCAAGCCGCTCGCGGAGGCGCGTGGGCTGGTGATGAGTGCGGCAGGGACAGCGCGCTACTTTGCCTCTGCCTGCGAGCTGCTGGAAGGGGAACTCCCGACGCCACGCCAGCCGGATCTGCTGACCCTGAGCCGCTATGAACCGCTCGGCGTGGTGGCTGCCATCACGCCATGGAACTCGCCGATTGCCAGCGAAATGCAAAAGGTTGCCCCGGCGATTGCCGCCGGAAATGCGGTGATCCTCAAACCTGCCGAGGCCACGCCACTGATGGCGCTGGAGCTGGCGCGTATTTTTGAACAGGCCGGGCTGCCCGCCGGGCTGCAGAGCGTGCTACCCGGTAAAGGCTCGGTGATTGGCGATGCGCTGGCGCGTCACCCTAAGGTGCGCAAAATCTCCTTTACCGGTGGCACCACTACGGGCCGCCATCTTGCACACGTGGCGGCGGAAAAGCTGATCCCGGCATCGCTGGAGCTGGGCGGAAAATCACCGACCATCGTGCTGGAAGACGCAGACATCGAGCAGGCCGCGCGCGGCATCTGCTACGGCATTTTTAGCTCGGCAGGGCAGGCGTGCATCGCCGGTTCACGGCTGTTTATCCACGAGAGCATTTACGCGCCGCTGATGTCGCGGCTGCTTGAGCTCACGCGCGGGCTGCGCGTCGGACATCCGTTTACTGACGGTACCCATGTCGGGCCGCTGATTAACCCTAAACATCGTCAGAGCGTGCAGGATTACGTCGAGCTGGCGAAGCGCGAAGGGGGCCGCGTGCTGTGCGGCGGGGAGATCCCGGCCGATCCTGAGCTGGCAAACGGCAGTTTCTTCCTGCCCACCCTCATCGAAGGGCTGAGCAACAGCGCCCGCACGTGTCAGGAGGAGATCTTCGGCCCGGTACTGGTGGCGATGCCGTTTCGCGACGAGGCCACGCTTATCCGCGAGGCCAACGACTCGGTGTACGGCCTGGCGGCGGGGATCTGGACGCGCGATGCCGGGCGCGCGCTGCGCCTGAGCGAACAGCTTGAGGCGGGCACGGTGTGGATCAACACCTACAAAGTCTTTGCGATTTCAACCCCGTTCGGGGGCTTTAAAGAGAGCGGTCTGGGCCGCGAAAAGGGCATTCAGGGGCTGAAAGCCTGGATGCAGCAAAAGAGCATTTATCTGGCGACGGGTAACAGCGTCAACCACTGGTGCGACTGAGAAAGGGTGAGCAATGAGCGAAATGATAACCGTCGGCGACGCCATCGCCAGAACGCTGGAGCAGTATCAGGTTGAGGCCATCTACGGCGTCATCTCCATTCACAACCTGCCAATCGCGGATGCAGTCGGGCAGCGCGGCAACATTCGCTTCGTGCCCGCGCGCGGTGAAGCGGGATCCGTGACCATGGCCGACGCCCACGGACGTTTTTCCGGTCTCGGCGTGGCGCTGACCAGCACCGGTGCGGGTGCGGGTAACGCGGTAGGCGCGCTGGTAGAAGCGATGAACGCCTGCACGCCGCTGCTGCATTTAACCGGACAGGTCGAAAAAGCCTGGCTGGATGCCGATACCGGATTTATCCATGAAACCCGCGACCAGCTGAGCTTCCTGAAGGCCAGCTCCAAACGGGCGTACCGCATCAGCAACGCCAACCAGGCGATAGCTATCCTGCACAAAGCGATTCAGGACGCGCAGACGCCGCCGTGCGGGCCGGTCTCTGTTGAGATCCCGATTGATATTCAGAGTGCCAATATTCCGCTTTCGCTGGTGACCGCACCGATGAAACCGACGTCGGTCGCCACCGTGGACCCCGCGATAGTTGACGCACTCTGGGCGCAGCTGAAGCAGGCAAAACAGCCGTTGCTGTGGCTGGGCGGCGGAGCGCTGAGAAGCGCTGATGCGGTGAAAAAACTGGCGGATGCAGGCATCACCGTCATCTCCAGCACCCACGCGCGCGGCGTGCTGCCGGACAGCCATCGCGGTAGTCTGCGGGCGTTTCACAACTCGCCATCGGTTGAAGCGCTCATCGCGCAATGTGACTTTACGCTGGTCGCCGGTTCACGCCTGCGCAGCAACGAAACCCGCTCATGGACGCTGGCGCTGCCGTCTCCACGGGTACAGGTAGATATCGATCCGGCGGCGGCGAGCCGTAATTATCTGATGGATAACACGCTGATAGCCGATTGTTCCGCGTTGCTTAGCGCGCTGGCCGACAACGTACAGGGGCGTGAGTGGGGCAACGCGCAGTGGGACGCGCTGGTTCAACAGGCGGTTGAGCAAGCCGGGCAGGGCCTGCGCGATCAGTGCGGCCCCTATGCGAGACTTAACGATGCCATCGAGAAAGCGCTTCCGCAGGACGGCCTGCTGGTGCGCGATATCACCGTGTCCGGCAGCCTGTGGGGCAGCCGCCTGTTCCGCGCCAACGGCCCGCTGATGAACATTCACTCGCTGGCCGGAGCCATTGGTATGGGGCTGCCGATGGCCATTGGCACCGCGATAGCTAACCCGCAGCGCAAGGTTGTGGGGCTGGTGGGTGATGGCGGTCTGAGTCTGAACCTCGGCGAACTGGCGACGCTGGCCCAGGAGAAAGCCAACGTGACGCTGCTGATCATGAACGACGGGGGGTACGGCGTAATGCGTGGTATTCAGGATAAGTATTTCGGCGGGCGTCAGTATTACAACGAGCTGCATACGCCGGACTTCACGCTGCTGGCGCAGGCAATTGGCCTGCAGGCATGGAGCGTTGAGCGTGCCGAGGATTTTGATGCCGTTATGACAGAAGCGCTGGCGATGCCGGGCCCGTCGGTAGTGGAAGTGCGGATGGGGCAGATTGGCGCCCTGAAGTTTGCCGGGCCGCCGCAGAAGACGCTGTATTGATATCGTGGATATCGCCCGGTGGCGCTGCGCTTACCGGGCCTACGGTTTCTCACTCAATAACAGCGAAAAAACCGTAGGCCGGGTAAGGCGAAGCCGCCACCCGGCTTTTTTCATCAGAACACGTTAAACGGGTATTCCACGTAAGCACGGATCTCATCCCCACCCACGTTGTAATCGCTGGCGTTGCTGGAGACACGCAGCACGGAATAGCGCAGCTTCAGCTTCAGATCTTTCGCCGGACCATCCTGCACCTGGTACTGGATCTGGTTGAACCACTCATGCTCTTTGCCGTTGCTGGTTTCAGAGGTTTTGATGTTATCGCCACGCACGTAGGCGGTGGTCCAGCTCAGGCCCGGCAGGCCGAGTCCGCCAAAGTCCAGGCCGTACGATGCCTGCCATGAGCGTTCGTCTTCGCCGTTGAAATCAGACCAGTAGGAGTTAGCCAGCCAGATGGTGTTGCCGCCGTCACCCACACCGCCCTGGTTGCGGTAGCCACCGTAGTTGTAGCCGGTGCTGCCGCTGCTCTGCTGGTATGCCACTTTGAACGTGTGAATGTCCCAGATATAGCTCGCTGCCAGGCTCCAGATGGTGTTGCTGCGGCCCGTGTCGAGGCTGTCGGCGTAACCCTGCTCCAGACGCGAGTTATAGCCGTTAAAGTCGAGTACCAGCTGCTGCCCGGTGCTGAACGGTTGTTTGAAATTCAGGCCCAGGTACTGCTTGTTCATTACCTCTTCATTATGCGAGGCATACACCGCACCGCTGAACTGCTCGTTAAACTGGTAGCTCGCGCCACCGAAGGTCAGGCTCTTCAGGCCGCTGTCGTGGCGGTCATCACTTTTGCGCTGCTCGTCGGTGAAGTAACCGGCGTTGACTTCCAGACCGTCGATCTCTTTTGAGGTCAGCAGGGTGCCGGTGTAGCTTTCAAACAGCAGGCGGGAGTTGTCGGCATTCACGATCGGCAGCTCAGGACGCTGACTACCGTAGCTCAGCACGGTATTTGAGATACGCATTTTGGCGGTTGCGCCAAATTTCGCTAAATCGGATTTTGCCCGGCCATCGTCTTCCTGTTTAAAGAAGTCGATACCGCCCGCACCGCTTTTTCCACGGCCACCGTCCAGACGAACGCCATACTGTGCAATGCCGTCTACACCAAAGCCCACCAGCCCTTCGGTATAACCGGATGTGAAGGTGGCAATAATACCCTGGCCCCATTCGGCTTTATCCTGCTGGCCCTGATGATAGTCGCGACTGATATACGCATTGCGTAAAAACAGGTCCAGATGGCTGTCGTCAATAAAACCCTGACTGTCGGATTGCTGGCTTGCAGCGGCGGGTAATGCGGCGAATAAACCTAAACCAATTAACGATAATTCTTTTTTCACGGAGGGAACGTCTCTGTCTTAATATATTAAAATGAATTACTGCAGGTCGGATAATTACCCGAATGGTTAATGATTGCAATAATTATGTGTCCAGACGTTTCAGCGCTAAGAGCCGGATATGGAGAGGGTTTTGCGGGAGTTACCGATACGTGCGATTAAGTTGGCAATTCATGCGAAATAAAAAGGAGGCAAATTTGCCTCCTTCCAGAATTATTTAATTCCATCTGCGGCCATACGGTCGCGAATATGTTGTGCACGTTCTTCTGAGGCCGGGTGATCGTCAAACATGGAGCTCTGGCGTCCCGCTTCCAGCTTCGCCAGTTTTTCGAAGCTGGTGGCTAAACCTGACGGATTAATTCCGCGTTTGCGCAACAGATCGTAAGAGTAGTCATCCGCTTCGGACTCCTGGCGCTGGGAGAACTGGGAATTGACCAGCTTTTCTCCGACATCGCCGAGCTGTGACTGAGACAGGCTGCCCACGATACCGCCCGCAGAGGCAGCCGCCGCACGGATGGCGTTGGTGCCTAAGGCGACCTGCATCCCTTTTTTCACGTGACCGAGCGCAACGTGACCCATTTCATGGCCGATAACCGCTTCCACTTCGTTGTCGGTCATCATATCCATCAGCCCGCTATAGACGCGGATGCAGCCGTTTGCCATCGCGAAGGCGTTGACGTCTTTAGCCATGTAAACCTTATAGTTCACCGGCTGACCGTTGATGTTATCGCCGAGCGCGGAAGCAATCTTATTCAGACGCTGTGTGTAGGTACTGTTAGCCGGCGCAATCGTGGCTTTTCCGTCCATATCTTTACAGGCCTGATCGCTCAGCGCTTTAACCTGCGCATCGCTCAGGGAGTAGGCCTGAAAGGCTTCTGCGCCTGACGTCATCAGACCGTTAGAATCCATATTCTGACAGCCGCTCAGCATGAGCGTTGTACCCAGGGCCAGCACTATTGCACGCATTTTCATGAAGTTGCTTCCGTACTTGTTAATCTCAATAAAATCCGAAAAGTGCACCCGCAACGAAGCCGGGGCCGGGATAAGTATAAGGAATATCTACAGGCGCGGGCGAGCAGATTGCGCAACATGCGAGCATGATCCAGAGATTTCTTAAGCTGCAAAAGAATGGTCCATGTACATGCCCTGCGGCTTGGGTTACATTGTTGGCACTTTTTTCCGGCGTAGCCCAAAACGCGCTGTCGTCAAGGGCATGGCCTTTAACAGTCCGATCTGGAGTTAAAATGTCCTCACGTAAAGAGCTTGCTAATGCTATTCGTGCGCTGAGCATGGATGCAGTACAGAAAGCCAAATCCGGCCACCCGGGTGCCCCTATGGGTATGGCAGATATCGCCGAAGTCCTGTGGCGTGATTTCCTTAACCACAACCCGCAGAACCCGGCATGGGCTGACCGCGACCGTTTCGTGCTGTCTAACGGCCACGGCTCTATGCTGATCTACAGCCTGCTGCACCTCACTGGCTACGATCTGCCTATTGAAGAGCTGAAAAACTTCCGCCAACTGCACTCCAAAACTCCAGGTCACCCGGAAGTGGGTTACACCGCTGGCGTAGAAACCACCACCGGCCCACTGGGTCAGGGTATTGCTAACGCAGTGGGTATGGCGATTGCTGAGAAGACGCTGGCGGCGCAGTTCAACCGTCCTGGTCATGACATTGTTGACCACTTCACCTACGCGTTCATGGGCGACGGCTGCATGATGGAAGGCATTTCTCATGAAGTGTGCTCCCTGGCAGGTACCCTGAAGCTGGGCAAACTGGTTGCGTTCTATGATGACAACGGCATCTCCATCGACGGTCACGTTGAGGGCTGGTTCACTGACGACACCGCAGCACGTTTCGAAGCCTACGGCTGGCACGTTGTGCGCGGCGTTGATGGCCACGATGCTGACTCGATTAAACGTGCAGTAGAAGAAGCGCGCGCGGTCACCGATAAACCGTCCCTGCTGATGTGCAAAACTATCATCGGCTTCGGTTCTCCGAACAAAGCGGGTACGCATGACTCCCACGGCGCACCGCTGGGCGACGCGGAAATCGCATTGACCCGTGAAGCATTGGGCTGGAAACACCCTGCATTCGAAATTCCATCTGAGATCTATGCTCAGTGGGATGCAAAAGAAGTGGGCCAGGCGAAAGAAGCTGCCTGGAACGAGAAATTCGCCGCCTATGCGAAAGCCTTCCCTCAGGAAGCGGCTGAGTTTACCCGTCGTATGAAAGGCGAAATGCCGTCTGACTTCGACGCGAAAGCGAACGAATTCATCGCTAAGCTGCAGGCGAACCCATCTAAAATCGCCAGCCGTAAAGCGTCCCAGAATGCGATCGAAGCATTTGGTCCATTGCTGCCTGAATTCCTCGGCGGTTCCGCTGACCTGGCGCCATCTAACCTGACTCTGTGGTCAGGTTCTAAGCCAATTAACGAAGACACTGCCGGTAACTACATCCATTACGGTGTACGTGAATTCGGTATGACCGCGATTGCCAACGGTATCTCCCTGCACGGCGGTTTCCTGCCGTACACCTCTACCTTCCTGATGTTCGTAGAGTATGCGCGTAACGCCGTGCGTATGGCTGCGCTGATGAAACAGCGTCAGGTGATGGTCTACACCCACGACTCCATCGGTCTGGGCGAAGATGGCCCAACTCACCAGCCGGTAGAGCAGGTGGCTTCCCTGCGCGTGACTCCGAACATGAGCACCTGGCGTCCATGTGACCAGGTTGAATCTGCGGTAGCGTGGAAATACGGCGTTGAGCGTCAGGACGGCCCAACTGCGCTGATCCTCTCCCGTCAGAACCTGGCACAGCAGGAGCGTACGCCAGAGCAGCTGGCGAACATCGCTCGCGGTGGTTATGTGCTGAAAGACTGTGCAGGCCAGCCTGAGCTGATCTTCATCGCGACCGGTTCTGAAGTTGAACTGGCGGTTGCAGCATGGGAAAAACTGACTGCCGAAGGCGTGAAGGCGCGCGTGGTCTCCATGCCGTCTACCGATGCGTTCGACAAACAGGATGCGGCTTACCGTGAATCTGTTCTGCCTAAAGCGGTTTCTGCGCGTGTGGCAGTGGAAGCGGGTATCGCTGACTACTGGTTCAAATACGTGGGCCTGAACGGCGCTATCGTCGGTATGACCACTTTCGGTGAGTCTGCGCCGGCAGAATTGCTGTTCGAAGAGTTCGGCTTCACCGTTGATAACGTTGTCGCTAAGGCGAAAGAACTGCTGTAATTGCTTGTACGGTGCGGGCTGACGCCCTCACCCCAGCCCTCTCCCACAGGGAGAGGGTGCAAACACTAAAAACGGTAACCTTTGGGTTACCGTTTTGCTTTTACCTCCCCGGCATTATTCCACCGAAAATGTGACGCATGTCATATAGCACGCTTATTCATCTGGACAGCCATTCCTTTTATTCCTCGATTCGCTTATTCTTGCTGAAGCGTTTCAGTCGATTAAATGTTCGACAATTGACCAATCAATCGCAGTTTGTGATAGCAAAGATTCCCCTTCGGGCGTAGCTGGATTACTCTTTCAGCCACCTCAAACTCAGGGATAGCTTTGCAGGAGATCTATGACCGTACGCGTAGCGATTAATGGCTTCGGTCGCATCGGGCGCAACGTGGTTCGTGCTTTATATGAATCCGGGCGTCGTGCGGAAATAACCGTGGTGGCAATCAACGAACTGGCGGATGCTGCGGGCATGGCGCATTTGTTGAAATATGACACCAGCCACGGCCGCTTTGCCTGGGATGTTCGCCAGGAAAGAGAGCAGCTGTTTGTCGGTGACGATGCCATCCGCGTGCTGCATGAAAGCAGTATCGCAGGGCTACCGTGGCGTGAGCTGGGCGTGGATGTGGTGCTCGACTGTACCGGGGTTTACGGCAATCGCGAACATGGCGAAGCTCACCTGGCAGCCGGTGCGAAAAAAGTCCTGTTTTCTCATCCCGGCAGTAACGACCTCGACGCGACCGTCGTGTTTGGCGTCAACCAGCATGAGCTGCAGGCTGAACACCTCATCGTTTCCAACGCCTCCTGTACCACCAACTGCATTATTCCGGTCATCAAACTGTTAGACGATGCGTATGGCATTGAGTCCGGCACCGTGACCACGATTCACTCCGCCATGCACGACCAGCAGGTTATTGATGCCTACCATCCGGATTTACGACGCACTCGCGCGGCGAGCCAGTCAATCATCCCGGTAGATACGAAACTGGCGGCAGGGATCACCCGAATTTTCCCGCAGTTTAATGACCGTTTTGAAGCGATTGCCGTGCGTGTCCCGACGATTAACGTCACCGCAATCGACCTGAGCGTGACGGTGAAAAAACCGGTAAAAGCCTGCGAAGTCAACCTGTTGCTGCAAAAAGCGGCACAGGGAGCATTTCATGGTATAGTTGACTATACGGAATTACCGTTGGTCTCAGTAGATTTTAACCACGACCCACACAGCGCTATTGTTGATGGCACGCAAACGAGGGTCAGTGGCGCACACCTTATCAAGACGCTGGTCTGGTGTGATAACGAATGGGGCTTTGCTAACCGGATGCTCGACACCACGTTAGCAATGGCCGCACAAGGTTTCAGGTAAGACGCATCGTGCGTCTGCAAAACTTTAAGAATCAACGAGAGGATTCACCATGTCTGTAATTAAGATGACCGATCTGGATCTGGCTGGTAAACGCGTTTTCATCCGTGCTGATCTGAACGTACCGGTTAAAGAGGGTAAAGTGACCAGCGACGCGCGTATCCGTGCATCCCTGCCAACCATCGAACTGGCTCTGAAGCAGGGCGCGAAAGTGATGGTCACCTCCCACCTGGGTCGTCCTACCGAAGGCGAGTACAACGAAGAGTTCTCTCTGCTGCCAGTGGTTAATTACCTGAAAGACAAACTGTCCAACCCGGTTCGCCTGGTAAAAGATTACCTGGACGGCGTTGAAGTGGCTGCTGGTGAGCTGGTTGTTCTGGAAAACGTTCGCTTCAACAAAGGCGAAAAGAAAGACGACGAAACCCTGTCTAAGAAATACGCTGCACTGTGCGACGTCTTCGTGATGGATGCATTTGGTACGGCGCACCGTGCTCAGGCCTCTACCCACGGTATCGGTAAATTTGCAGACGTAGCATGTGCGGGTCCTCTGCTGGCTGACGAACTGGAAGCACTGGGCAAAGCGCTGAAAGAACCTGCTCGTCCAATGGTCGCTATCGTTGGTGGTTCTAAAGTGTCTACCAAACTGACCGTGCTGGATTCTCTGTCAAAAATCGCTGACCAGCTGATCGTTGGCGGTGGTATCGCGAACACCTTCGTTGCTGCTCAAGGCCACAACGTGGGTAAATCCCTGTATGAAGCGGACCTGGTTGACGAAGCGAAACGCCTGCTGGGCACCTGTGACATCCCGGTTCCAACTGACGTTCGCGTGGCGACCGAGTTCTCCGAAACCGCAACCGCGACCCTGAAATCTGTTAACGACATCAAAGATGAAGAGCAGATTCTGGACCTGGGCGACGTTTCTGCACAAAAACTGGCTGATATCCTGAAAAACGCAAAAACTATCCTGTGGAACGGTCCTGTTGGCGTGTTCGAATTCCCGAACTTCCGCAAAGGGACTGAAATCGTGGCTAACGCTATTGCAGACAGCGAAGCGTTCTCTATCGCAGGCGGTGGTGACACCCTGGCAGCTATCGATCTGTTCGGTATCGCTGACAAGATCTCCTACATCTCCACTGGTGGCGGTGCATTCCTCGAATTCGTGGAAGGCAAAGTTCTGCCAGCAGTAGCAATGCTCGAAGAGCGCGCTAAGAAGTAAGCCATTCAAGGGCAGGGAAACCTGCCCAATTTTCAGCGCGCTTATCAGAGCTCGCACCTTTTCTAACGGCCGAAGATACAGGACTAAGCAACATGTCTAAAATTTTTGATTTCGTAAAACCTGGCGTTATCACTGGTGATGACGTACAGAAAGTGTTCCAGGTAGCTAAAGAAAACAACTTCGCTCTGCCAGCAGTTAACTGCGTAGGTACCGACTCCATCAACGCCGTACTGGAAACCGCTGCCAAAGTTAAAGCACCGGTTATCGTTCAGTTCTCTAACGGTGGTGCTGCGTTCATCGCGGGCAAAGGCGTGAAAACTGACATTCCTCAGGGTGCTGCTATCCTGGGCGCTATCTCTGGTGCGCACCACGTACACCAGATGGCTGAGCACTACGGTGTTCCTGTTATCCTGCACACCGACCACTGCGCGAAGAAACTGCTGCCGTGGATCGACGGTCTGCTGGACGCGGGTGAAAAACACTTCGCAGCCACCGGTAAACCACTGTTCTCTTCTCACATGATCGACCTGTCTGAAGAGTCACTGCACGAAAACATCGAAATCTGCTCTAAGTACCTGGCGCGCATGGCCAAAATGGGCATGACTCTGGAAATCGAACTGGGTTGCACCGGTGGTGAAGAAGACGGCGTGGACAACAGCCACATGGACGCTTCTGCCCTGTACACCCAGCCAGAAGACGTTGATTACGCGTACACCGAGCTGAGCAAAATCAGCCCACGCTTCACCATTGCAGCGTCCTTCGGTAACGTACACGGCGTTTACAAACCAGGTAACGTGGTTCTGACTCCAACCATCCTGCGTGATTCTCAGGAATACGTTTCTAAGAAACACAACCTGCCTCACAACAGCCTGAACTTCGTCTTCCACGGCGGTTCCGGTTCTTCTGCTCAGGAAATCAAAGACTCCGTCAGCTACGGTGTGGTGAAAATGAACATCGATACCGACACCCAGTGGGCTACCTGGGACGGTATCCTGCAGTACTACAAAGCTAACGAAGCTTACCTGCAGGGTCAGCTGGGCAACCCGAAAGGCGAAGACCAGCCGAACAAGAAATACTACGATCCACGCGTATGGCTGCGCGCTGCACAGACTTCAATGATTACTCGTCTGGAGCAGGCATTCAAAGAACTGAACGCGGTTGACGTTCTGTAATTTGAGCTGCTGAAAGCGTTAAAAGGCCCGCAATAGCGGGCCTTTTTTTATGCTTTTTCCATATCCTGCAATACCTGTTTTTGTGATCTGCTTGGCAATACGCGTACTTTTTGTTTACCCTTTACTGACCTGCCTGTCTCGCTATGGGATGGTTTTTGTTGTTTATAAGAGCATAAGGAAAGATAAATGGAAGATCTCGGTGTTGTAGATAGCATCAATAACGCTGGCTCCTGGCTGGTGCGCAATCAGGCGCTGCTCATCAGCTACGCCGTGAATATTGCGGCGGCAATTGCCATTATTGTCGTGGGGATGATTGTTGCCCGTACCGTTTCCCGAGCCATCAATCGCGTCATGCTCACTCGCCACATTGACGCCACGGTTGCTGATTTCCTGTCAGCGCTGGTGCGCTATGGCATTATCGCGTTTACCCTCATTGCGGCATTAGGCCGTGTTGGTGTTCAGACCGCCTCCGTCATTGCCGTGCTGGGTGCCGCCGGTCTGGCCGTTGGTCTGGCACTTCAGGGCTCGCTCGCTAACCTGGCGGCTGGCGTTCTGCTGGTCACCTTCCGTCCGTTCCGCGCCGGTGAATATGTCGATCTTGGCGGCACGGCGGGTACCGTGCTGAATGTGCAGATTTTCTCCACCACGCTGCGTTCGATAGACGGTAAAATCGTGATAGTGCCGAACAAGAAGGTCATCGACGGGAACATCACCAACTTCTCCCGTGAGCCGGTACGTCGTAATGAGTTGATTATCAGCGTAGCGTACGACTCTGATATCGATCAGGTGAAGTCACTGATTAGCAACATCATTGCCTCCGACGATCGTATTCTGAAGGATAAAGAGCAGACTATACGCCTGAACGAACTGGGCGCGTCCTCTATCAACTTCGTGGTGCGTATCTGGAGCAAAAGCAGCGATCTGCAAAACGTATACTGGGACGTGCTGGAACGTATTAAGCGTGAGTTTGACGCCAACGGCATCAGCTTCCCGTATCCGCAGATGGACGTAAACGTCAAAAAAGTCAAAGAAGCAGAGTAACGTCACACCCAGGCCCGGTAAGCGTCAGCGCCACCGGGCTTTACTTTTATAAGCCCCGCTAATCCCCAATTAATATTATCCATTTCCTCTAATGTGATTCGCGCAGTATAGTCTGCATCCAGAACATTACTGTGAGAATTTCGTCATGTTATCCTATTACTTTCAAGGGCTTGCTTTAGGTGCGGCCATGATCCTTCCCCTCGGCCCCCAGAATGCGTTCGTGATGAACCAGGGTATTCGCCGCCAGTATCATCTGATGATTGCCCTGCTGTGCGCGGTGAGCGATTTGCTGCTGATCTGCGCCGGGATTTTTGGCGGGAGTGCGCTTCTGATGCAGTCGCCGTGGCTGCTGGCGCTGGTGACCTGGGGCGGTGTGGCCTTCCTGCTGTGGTACGGATTCGGTGCGTTGAAAACGGCGATGAGCAGTAACCTCGAACTGGCAAGCGCTGAAGTGATGAAGCAGGGGCGCTGGAAGATTATCGTCACCATGCTGGCGGTGACCTGGCTTAACCCGCATGTCTATCTGGATACCTTCGTGGTGCTGGGTAGCCTCGGCGGACAGTTAGACGTTGAGCCTAAACGCTGGTTTGCGCTGGGAACCGTCAGCGCGTCGTTCCTGTGGTTCTTCGGTCTTGCGATTCTGGCGGCGTGGCTGGCGCCACGACTGCGGACCGCCAAAGCCCAGCGCATCATTAATACGCTGGTCGGTCTGGTGATGTGGTTTATCGCTTTCCAGCTGGCGAAAGAGGGCGTTCATCATGTTCAGGGTTTGCTCAACTAAGCGTTGTCTTATGGACAACTGAGCCAGACCCGCTAAGCTTGCTGGCATGCGCCCTGTTTCTGGGGCACTCTTCGCAACATGGAGGAATGACAGTGAAGTTTAAAGTGATGGCCCTGGCGGCATTAGTGAGTTTAGGTGCGGTGTCGGCGCAGGCGAGTGAACTGCCGGATGGCCCGCACATTGTCACGTCAGGCACCGCAAGCGTGGACGCGGTACCGGATGTTGCAACCCTGGCAATTGAAGTCAACGTGGCTGCGAAAGATGCCGCCTCTGCCAAAAAACAGGCGGACGACCGCGTTGCGCAATATATCTCCTTCCTGGAACAGAACGGTGTCGCCAAGAAAGACATCAGCTCTGCTAACCTGCGTACCCAACCGGATTACGACTACCAGAACGGCAAAAGCATCCTGAAAGGCTACCGTGCCGTGCGTACGGTTGAAGTGACCGTGCGTCAGCTGGACAAGCTGAATTCACTGCTGGATGGTGCGCTGAAGGCCGGTCTGAACGAAATCCGTTCCGTGTCGCTGGGCGTTGCGCAACCGGAGAAATACAAAGACGAAGCGCGTAAAGCGGCGATTGATGATGCCATTCACCAGGCTGAACAACTGGCGTCCGGCTTCAAGAGCAAGCTTGGCCCGGTATACAGCGTGCGTTACCACGTCTCTAACTATCAGCCAAGCCCGATGGTACGGATGATGAAGGCTGACGCGGCACCGGTTTCTGCGCAGGAAACTTACGAGCAGCCAACCATTCAGTTCGACGATCAGGTGGATGTGGTGTTCCAGCTGGAGCCCGTTGCAGCACAGCCGAAACCGGCTCAGTAACCTGTAGGCCGGGTAAGGCGTAGCCGCCACCCGGCTTTTTCTTTTTAATCCTGTCTCAACACCTTATGCCCATACGCCAGCAGTGCATCGGTGACGTTGCGCATCATGCGGCTTTCCGGCGCAAAACGATGCCAGTAGAGCATCCGGCGCTGATACAGCCCCGGCGTTAAATCAATCAACTCACCGCTTTTCAACTCTTTCTCAATCTGCAGATGCGGGATCATACAGCAGGTAGTGCCCTGACGCGCAAGCTGCACAAAAGCTTCAGACGAGTTGACGATATGGCACGGCACGCTGCCCGGCGGCAGGTCAAAGTTCTGCTGCAGGAACGCCTGATGCATATCGTCCAGATGGTCAAACGCCACGGCAGGCGCCTTCAGCAGCGCGGCGCGGGTGACGCCGTTAGGGAAGTAGCGCTCCGCAAAGGCTTTTGAACCCACAAACAGGTAGTCCAGCGCCCCCAGTTGATCCACCAGGCAGCTTGGCAGCGCCTGAGGCTGAATACTGACCGCCCCAACAACTTCACCGCGACGCAGACGTTCCTGGGTACGGGTTTCATCTTCAACCTGTAGATTCAGGCGAATAGGGGAGTCGGCCAGAACCGGGGCAAGGGCGGGCAGTAACCAGGTCGCCAGACTGTCGGCGTTGACCGCCAGAGAGAGGAGCAGCGGCGTGGAGCCCGTTTGTTCGTCACCCAGCCACTCGTCTTCCAGCAGCTCAACCTGGCGCAGCAGGGCGAGGAGCTTTTGACCTTGCTCCGTTGGGCGAGGCGGCACGGTACGCACCAGCAGCGGCTGCCCGAACATGTTTTCAAGCTGTTTGATACGCTGTGATACGGCGGACTGGGTGATACACAGCTTTTGCGCTGCGCGCTCAAAACCGCGTTCACGAATAACTGCATCAAGTGCCTGTAGTGTTCTGTAGTCCGGACGTTTCATTGCTCTGGCTGGCTCCTAAATTTTGCTTAATCTGCACTATGACACAATTTTCCCTTTGTGGCAGACGAAATCCATTCGACGTGTTCTATAATGCGCCCTGAGTTTTCACACCACAGGCAAAACGATCATGACGCAGGATGAACTGAAAAAAGCAGTAGGATGGGCCGCTCTCCAGTACGTACAGCCAGGTACCATTGTCGGTGTTGGTACGGGGTCAACGGCGGCACACTTTATCGATGCGCTGGGCACGATGAAGGGGCAGATCGAGGGCGCGGTTTCGAGCTCTGATGCGTCCACGGAAAAGCTGAAAAGCCTCGGCATTACCGTTTTCGATCTCAACGAAGTGGATCGTCTTGGGATTTACGTTGATGGCGCAGACGAAATCAACGGCCACATGCAGATGATCAAAGGCGGTGGCGCAGCGCTGACCCGTGAAAAGATCATCGCTTCCGTTGCAGACAAATTTATCTGCATCGCTGACGCCTCCAAGCAGGTCGATATTCTGGGTAATTTCCCGCTGCCGGTCGAAGTGATCCCGATGGCGCGTAGTGCGGTTGCCCGTCAGCTGGTGAAGCTGGGTGGTCGTCCGGAATACCGTCAGGGTGTGGTCACTGATAACGGTAACGTGATCCTCGACGTGCACGGCCTGGAAATTCTCGACGCGATTGCCCTGGAAAATGCGATTAACGCTATTCCAGGCGTTGTCACCGTAGGGCTGTTCGCCAACCGTGGCGCGGATGTGGCGCTGATCGGCACCGCTGACGGTGTGAAAACCATCGTAAAATGATCTGACGGGGGGAGCGCTCCCCCCGCTAAAAAATTTTTTAAAAGCTAAATTCGGTGACTTGTGTCACGTTTTTCCACCTCTTTTGCCGATCCTGCCACGTTTGTAAATTTCCTTAGCATTTTGCTCTGTCATTTTGCCCTGTATGACTTTTCTTCAGAGTGCCGACGCAAACGTTCATATTGCTGCAATAGTTTTTTTTGATATGTTGGCTACAGCGGATTTCAATCCAGCACAACATCAGTTCAGATAAAAAACAGGGTCGGGGAAATGGCAAAGGTATCACTGGAGAAAGACAAGATTAAATTCCTGCTGGTCGAGGGCGTGCATCAGAAAGCGCTTGATAGCCTTCGTGCGGCGGGTTACACCAACATCGAATTTCACAAGGGCGCGCTCGATACCGAAGAGCTGAAAGCGTCCATCCGTGATGCCCATTTCATTGGCCTGCGATCCCGTACTCAACTGACGGAAGACGTTATTGCTGCGGCGGAGAAGCTGGTTGCGATTGGCTGTTTCTGCATCGGTACCAACCAGGTTGATCTGAATGCTGCCGCCAAACGCGGTATCCCGGTATTTAACGCCCCGTTCTCCAACACCCGTTCCGTGGCGGAGCTGGTGATTGGCGAATTACTGCTGCTGCTGCGCGGTATTCCGGAGGCTAACGCCAAAGCGCACCGCGGCGTGTGGAACAAACTGGCTGCGGGCTCATACGAAGCGCGCGGTAAAAAACTGGGTATCATCGGCTATGGCCACATCGGTACTCAGCTGGGGATTCTGGCGGAATCTCTGGGGATGCACGTCTACTTTTACGATATCGAAAGCAAGCTGCCGCTAGGGAATGCGACGCAGGTGCAGCATCTCTCTGACCTGCTGAACATGAGCGACGTGGTAAGCCTGCATGTGCCGGAAAATGCGTCCACCAAAAACATGATGGGTGCAGAAGAGCTGGCGCTGATGAAACCAGGCTCACTGCTGATCAACGCCGCGCGCGGTACGGTGGTCGACATCCCTGCGCTGTGCGATGCTCTGAAGCGTAAGCATCTGGCGGGGGCGGCCATTGACGTGTTCCCGACGGAGCCAGCCACCAACAGCGATCCGTTTAACTCTCCGCTCTGCGAATTCGACAACGTGATCCTGACGCCACACATCGGCGGGTCTACTCAGGAAGCGCAGGAGAATATCGGCCTTGAAGTGGCGGGTAAGCTGAGCAAATACTCCGACAACGGTTCCACGCTCTCTGCGGTGAACTTCCCGGAAGTGTCTCTGCCGCTGCACGGTGGTCGCCGTCTGCTGCACATCCACGAAAACCGTCCTGGCGTGCTGACGGCTATCAACCAAATCTTTGCCGAGCAGAGCGTCAACATTGCCGCCCAGTACCTGCAAACTAACTCGCAGATGGGTTACGTGGTAATTGATATCGAAGCGGATGAAGATGTTGCCGAGAAAGCGCTGCAGAGCATGAAAGCTATTCCGGGGACGATTCGCGCGCGTCTGCTTTACTGATGGTGTCGGGTGGCGAGGTAAATGCAAAACGGTAACTATCGTTACCGTTTTTTATGTTTTCACCCTCTCCCTGTGGGAGAGGGCTGGGGTGAGGGCATCAGGCTGCACGCCTGTTTCACCACTCCCACAACGTCGATGGCGTCACCACCGCTGGCAACGGCACATCCCATTTCTCGACGGGCAACGCTTCTACAGCCTGGCAATCATGCGCATACCCCACCGGCTGTAATCCGTACTGCTGCCAGTTTTGCAGCGTTCTGTCATAAAAACCGCCGCCCATGCCCAGGCGCTGACCCTGTTCATCAAACGCCACCAGCGGCGTAATCAGCACGTCCAGCTGTGACAGCGGGAGCACGTCGCGCACGTCGAGTTTGGGCTCGGTAATTTTCAGACGATTCACCACCAGCTCGCTGTGCGGATGGTAGTGCAGAAACAGAAGATTGCCTTTGCTAAAAGGATGCAGCACCGGCAGATAAACCTTCTTCCCGGCGCGCCAGAGCTGGTCGATAAGTGGTTGGGTATCGAGCTCGCCATCAAACGACAGGAACAGAGCGACCGTGTTAGCCATAACCACCGGGGGCCACGCCATCATGCGGGCGGCGGCCTGCTGGGCAAAATGCGACTGTTGTTCAGCCGTAAGTGCACGACGACGCTGGCGAATAAGTTGACGGATATCCTGGCGTGAGGCAGAAACTTCAGGGAATTGAGTCATGGTAGTAGGTAGAAGAAGAAAGAGGGAATCTCCGAGATGCCGCCGCAGGCTGTAACCCTTGAACCCTTGGTTCAAGGTGAATGTGTCGTCATAGTTTTAAGGCTTCTCGGACGGACCGAGCATGCTCACCAACCATGGAGCGCCACATTCTTGTGGTATGAAATATCGGCTCAGGGGACTGGCCCGCTTGCGAACATCTCAGAGAAATTTTGTCTTCACAGTTACTCTACCATAGTCAACTGAGAAGTGTTATTCAAACTTTGGTCCCGGTCTTTCGGGATTGCGACCTTGATCAAGCAATGCCTGTTCTATGGTCTGCTGGAGCATTTTAATGCGCTGCTCCATGCTAGCCGCGTAGTCGCGGGTCTTCGCTTTTTCCTGAGTCAGTTCATAGCTGATGTTCAACGCGGCGATGAAAACCAGCTGCTCAGTATTTGTGACTCTAGTGCGTTCTTTTAGATCTTGCAACCGCTGATTCAAATCGTCCGCAGCCTGATTCAAAGCATCCCTTTGTTCAGGCGGACAATTCACTCGCAGTGAACGGCCAAAAATCTGGAGATCGACGGGTTGTGCAGACATGCCACCTTCCTGCTGATTGACTGCGCTGCCTTCGCTTACTGCCCCGGGGGCTGCGAAGGGGCGACACTATAGCTACCCTGATGTGAAGATACAAGCCCTTTTCTGGTATCACCAGGGTCCAAAGTGGTAGCATATCATGAATATCCTCCCTTTGATGACGAATGCGTATGTCTATACAGAACGAAATGCCTGGTTACAAGGATTTAAACCAGTTACTGAACCAGCAGGGAGTCGGACTTACCCCTGCCGAAATGCACGGTCTGATCAGCGGCATACTGTGCGGCGGAAACAGCGACAGCTCATGGCAGCCGCTGATCCACGACCTCACGAACGAAGGGCTGGCGTTTGGCCACGAGCTGGCAGAATCGCTGCGTAAAATGCATGCGGCAACCAGTGATTCGCTGGAAGACGATGGCTTCCTTTTTCAGCTTTATCTGCCTGAAGGTGATGACGTCAGCGTCTTCGATCGTGCCGATGCGCTCGCGGGTTGGGTAAACTACTATCTGCTTGGCCTGGGCGTAACCCAGCCTAAGCTTGATAAAGTGACCGGCGAAGCGGGTGAAGCGATCGACGATCTGCGTAACATCGCCCAGCTCGGCTACGATGAAGAGGAAGACCAGGAAGAGCTGGAAATGTCCCTCGAAGAGATTATTGAGTACGTGCGCGTGGCGGCGCTGCTGTGCCACGACAACTTTACGCGCTCACAGCCGACCGCGCCGGAAGTTCGTAAGCCAACCTTACATTGAGAAAAATAACGCACAGGAGGGTGTCATGGTTATCTCGCAACAAGAGTATTTGCGCCGTCGTCAGGCGCTGCTGGCAAAAATGCAGCCCGGCAGTGCGGCGCTGATTTTTGCCGCGCCGGAAGTGACGCGCAGTGCCGACAGCGAATACCCCTATCGCCAGAATAGCGATTTCTGGTACTTCACCGGCTTTAACGAGCCGGAAGCGGTCCTGGTGCTGATTAAGAGTAATGACACCCACAACCACAGCGTGATTTTTAACCGCGTACGCGATTTAACCGCTGAAATCTGGTTTGGCCGCCGCTTAGGGCAAGAGGCCGCACCGGAGAAGCTGGGCGTCGACCGCGCGCTGGCGTTTAGCGAAATCAATCAGCAGCTCTATCAGTTGCTCAACGGCCTCGACGTGCTTTATCACGCACAGGGCGAATATGCGTACGCCGATGAGATTGTTTTCACCGCTCTGGATAAGCTGCGCAAAGGCTCGCGTCAGAATCTGTCCGCGCCGGCCACGCTGACGGACTGGCGTCCGGTGGTGCATGAGATGCGCCTGTTCAAATCTGAAGAAGAGCTGAACGTGATGCGCCGCGCTGGCGAAATCAGCGCCCTGGCACACACCCGCGCCATGGAAAAATGCCGTCCTGGTCTGTTCGAATACCAGCTGGAAGGCGAAATTCACCACGAATTTAACCGTCACGGCGCGCGCTTCCCGTCATACAACACCATTGTCGGCGGCGGGGAGAACGGCTGCATTCTGCATTACACCGAAAACGAAAGTGCGCTGCGCGATGGCGATCTGGTGCTGATTGACGCCGGTTGCGAATATCAGGGCTACGCGGGTGACATCACCCGTACTTTCCCGGTGAACGGTAAGTTCTCGCCCGCGCAACGAGCAATTTATGACATCGTTCTCGAATCACTTGAAACGGCGCTCACGCTGTATCGCCCGGGCACGTCCATTCAGGAGGTGACCGGCGAAGTTGTGCGCATCATGATTACCGGACTGGTGAAGCTTGGCATCCTGAAAGGCGACGTGGACACCCTGATCGCCGAAAATGCGCATCGTCCGTACTTTATGCACGGCCTGAGCCACTGGCTGGGGCTGGATGTGCATGATGTGGGGGCGTACGGTACCGACCGTTCACGCGTGCTGGAACCGGGCATGGTGCTGACCGTCGAGCCGGGGCTGTATATCGCGCCGGATGCCGATGTGCCCGAAGCGTACCGCGGAATTGGCATTCGTATTGAAGATGACATCGTCATCACCGAAACCGGTAACGAAAACCTGACCGCGAGCGTGGTGAAACACGCAGACGATATCGAGGCGCTGATGGCAGCGGCACGCGTATGAGCGTGATTATCGTTGGCGGCGGCATGACCGGCGCCACCCTGGCACTGGCGATCTCGCATTTGACGAAGGGGCAGCTTCCGGTGCATCTCGTTGAGGCGGTTGCACCACAAACGAAGAATCACCCCGGCTTTGATTCTCGCGCCATTGCCCTGGCGCAGGGAACCTGCCAACAGCTTTCCCGAATTGGCATCTGGCAGGCGATTGCCGACTGCGCCACCGCCATTCATACCGTGCATGTGAGCGATCGCGGCCATGCCGGGTTTGTGACGCTGGATGCCCATGATTATCGTATTGACGCCCTGGGTCAGGTCGTTGAACTCCATGATGTTGGCCTGCGCCTGTTTCGTCTGTTGCAGGACGCGCCAGGCGTGATCCTGCATTGTCCGTCACGCGTTGCGAGCTTTACCCGCAGTGAAGAAACGGTCAGCGTGACGCTGGATAATGGCACCGTTCTCGACGGCCAGCTTCTTGTGGCGGCGGACGGGTCGCGCTCGGCGCTCGCAACCCAGTGCGGCGTTGAGTGGCAGCAGCAGCCTTACGGGCAGGTTGCGGTCATTGCGAACGTCTCTACTGCCGCAGAACACAACGGCCGGGCGTTTGAGCGTTTCACGCAGCACGGTCCGCTGGCGATGCTGCCGATGTCGGATGGTCGTTGCTCGCTGGTCTGGTGCCATCCGCAGGAAAAGGCGGAAGACGTTAAGGCCTGGTCCGACGAACGTTTTTGCAGTGAACTGCAGAAAGCGTTTGGTTGGCGGCTGGGTCGCATTACCCATGCGGGAAAACGTGCGGTATACCCGCTGTCGTTAACTACCGCATCACAGTCTGTTTCGCACCGCGTGGCGCTGGTCGGCAACGCCGCGCAAACGCTTCACCCCATCGCGGGTCAGGGTTTTAATCTGGGTCTGCGGGATGTGATGAGCCTGGCCGAAGCGCTTTCGCAAGCGTGGAGCGAACAGAAAGATTGCGGCGCATACCCGGTACTCAGCCATTACCAGAAGCGACGTCAGGCCGATAAAGAGGCGACAATCGGCGTTACCGATGGTTTAGTCCATCTCTTTGCCAATCGCTGGGCGCCGCTGGTTGCCGGTCGCAACCTCGGGCTGATGGCGATGGAACTGTTCATTCCGGCACGCGACGTGCTGGCGCAGCGGACCCTGGGTTGGGTCGCGCGTTAAGGAGTTATCACTGTGCAAAATGTTGATGTTGCCATCGTTGGCGGCGGAATGGTTGGACTGGCCCTGGCCTGCGGATTACAAGGCAGCGGCCTGCGTGTGGCCGTGCTGGAGCAAAAGCAGCCTCAGCCCGTCGCACCTGATGCCCCGCCGGAACTCCGCGTGTCGGCAATAAATGCGGCCAGCGAAAAGCTGCTGACGCGCCTTGGCGTCTGGTCAGATATCGTAGCCCAGCGTGCGAGCTGCTATCACGGCATGGAGGTATGGGACAAAGACAGCTTTGGTCATATTGCTTTTGATGATGAAAGCATGGGCTATAGCCATCTGGGTCACATCATTGAGAATGCGGTGATCCACCACGCGCTGTGGCAGAAAGCTCAGCAGTGCAGCGACGTAACGCTGGTTGCGCCTGCGCAAATCCAGCAGGTTGCGTGGGGCGAAAACGAGGCGTTTATCACCCTGCAAAGTGGCGATATGCTCACCGCGCGTCTGGTGGTCGGTGCTGATGGCGCTAACTCCTGGCTGCGCAATAAAGCGGATATTCCGCTGACCTACTGGGATTACCGCCATCATGCCATGGTGGCGACGATCCGTACCCAAGAGCCTCACGGCGGCGTGGCGCGCCAGATTTTCCACAACGACGGCATTCTGGCATTCCTGCCGTTAAGCGATCCTCATCTCTGCTCAATTGTCTGGTCTCTGGTGCCGGAAAAAGCGCAGCAGATGCATGAGGCGACGCCAGAGGCCTTTAACCAGGCACTGTGCGTGGCGTTTGATAACCGTCTGGGGCTTTGTACTCTTGAGAGCGAGCGTCAGGTCTTCCCCTTAACCGGACGCTATGCGCGTCAGTTTGCCGCGCACCGTCTGGCGCTGGTGGGCGACGCGGCCCATACCATTCATCCGCTGGCCGGGCAGGGCGTTAATCTCGGCTTTATGGATGCGGCGGAGCTGGTAGAAGAGCTGCGTCGTCTGCAGCGAGAGGGTAAAGATATTGGGCAGCATGTGTATCTGCGTCGCTACGAGCGCAGCCGCAAGCACAGTGCGGCGATGATGCTTGCAGGCATGCAGGGCTTCCGCGAGCTGTTTGCCGGGGCAAATCCGGCGAAAAAACTGCTGCGTGATATTGGGCTCAAGCTCGCCGATACCCTCCCTGGCGTCAAACCTCAATTCCTGCGTCAGGCGATGGGTCTTAACGACCTGCCGGACTGGCTGAAATAAAATAGACCCCCGTCACACTTTCTTTTCCCGGCCTCTGTGCCGGGAAAATTCCCTCGTTTGAAATATTCTAATTCCACGTCATTTTTCGCATTAGATAATCTAATGTCATGATTTTTATGTGACGGAAATTCGGCCCGTTTTTCCGCATGAAATATCACCATGTGCTAAATCCTGTTAGATCATTGTTAATTTTGTGCGGGGTTAATCGCATTTTTCCAGTGAATAACTCTGTAGGCTTTTCAGCGTTTTTTGGTCATAAGCTAATGTGATGACCCGTTTTACCTTATGGTTAACCGCCGGTTTCGGTGGTAAGTTCAGGTAAAAGAGAACGTTTGCGTCGGCATTCGGAAACGAGGCCGATACCGGGTTTCACGGTGAATTTTTCAACGAGGACAAGATGGCTCAACAGACTCCTTTGTACGAACAGCACGTGTTATGCGGCGCCCGCATGGTGGATTTCCATGGCTGGATGATGCCGCTGCACTACGGCTCGCAAATTGATGAGCACCACGCGGTGCGCACCGATGCCGGTATGTTCGACGTGTCCCATATGACAATTGTCGATCTGCGCGGTAGCCGCACCCGGGAGTTTCTACGTTATCTGCTGGCGAACGATGTCGCGAAGCTGAAGACACCGGGGAAAGCGCTCTATACCGGTATGCTGAACGCCTCGGGTGGCGTGATTGATGACCTTATCGTCTACTACTTCACCGAAGACTTCTTCCGCCTCGTTGTAAACTCCGCCACCCGCGAAAAAGACCTCTCCTGGATCACCCAACACGCCGAACCTTATGCCATCGACATCACCGTCCGTGACGATCTGTCGCTGATTGCCGTGCAGGGGCCGAACGCGCAGGCGAAAGCCGCGCCTCTGTTCAGCGACGAGCAGCGTAAAGCCACCGAAGGGATGAAGCCCTTCTTTGGCGTGCAGGCGGGCGATCTGTTTATTGCCACGACCGGCTATACCGGTGAAGCGGGCTATGAAATTGCCATGCCAAACGAGAAAGCAGCTGATTTCTGGCGTGCGCTGGTGGAAGCGGGCGTGAAGCCGGCTGGCCTGGGCGCGCGCGATACGCTGCGCCTTGAAGCGGGGATGAACCTCTACGGTCAGGAGATGGACGAAGGCGTCTCTCCGCTGGCGGCCAACATGGGCTGGACCATTGCATGGGAACCCGCTGACCGTGAGTTTATTGGCCGTGAAGCGCTGGAAATGCAGCGCGAGAAGGGCACTGAACAGCTGGTTGGTCTGGTGATGAAGGAAAAAGGCGTGCTGCGCGGAGAACTGCCGGTGCGTTTTACCGATGCCGACGGCAATCCGCGCGAAGGCGTGATCACCAGCGGGTCCTTCTCCCCGACGCTGGGCTACAGTATTGCACTGGCTCGCGTGCCGGCAGGCATTGGCGAGACGGCGGTGGTGCAAATCCGCAACCGCGAAATGCCGGTCAACGTGACCAAACCGATTTTTGTTCGCGCCGGTAAGCCGGTCGCCTAACTATTTTTATCAGGAGAACTTCAATGAGCAATGTGCCAGCAGAACTGAAATACAGCAAAGAACACGAGTGGCTGCGCAAAGAGGCGGACGGCACTTACACCGTAGGGATCACCGAGCATGCGCAGGAGCTGCTGGGCGACATGGTGTTTGTTGACCTGCCGGAAGTGGGCGCAACCGTGAGCGCGGGCGATGACTGCGCCGTGGCGGAGTCCGTTAAAGCAGCATCCGATATCTACGCACCGGTAAGCGGTGAAATTGTGGCCGTGAACGACGCGCTGAGCGATTCGCCGGAGCTGGTGAACAGCGAGCCTTATGAAGGTGGCTGGATCTTCAAGATCAAAGCCAGTGACGAATCTCAGGTTGCCGCGCTGCTGGATGCGACCGCGTACGAAGCATTACTGGAAGACGAATAACGTTTTGCCGGATGGCGCTGCGCTTATCCGGCCTACAGATCAACGTAGGCCCGGTAAGCGTTAGCGCCACCGGGCAACAGCGTTACAGATAACTACGATTCACTGCACGTTTCAGGAACCATCGCTCATGACACAGACTTTAAGCCAGCTTGAAAACCGTGGCGCTTTCATTGAACGTCACATTGGGCCGGATGCTCAGCAACAGCAGGAGATGCTGAAAACGGTTGGCGCGGATTCATTAAACGCACTGATCGGCCAGATCGTGCCAAAAGACATCCAGCTTGCCACGCCGCCTCAGGTGGGAGAAGCCACCACGGAATTCGCCGCACTGGCGGAGCTGAAGGCCATCGCTGGCCTTAACAAGCGCTATAAGTCTTACATTGGCATGGGCTACACCAACGTGCAGTTACCGCCGGTTATCCTGCGTAATATGCTGGAAAACCCGGGCTGGTACACCGCCTATACCCCGTATCAGCCGGAAGTGTCCCAGGGCCGTCTGGAAGCGCTGCTGAACTTCCAGCAGGTGACGCTCGACCTGACCGGGATGGATATCGCTTCCGCCTCGTTGCTGGATGAAGCGACCGCGGCAGCTGAAGCCATGGCGATGGCAAAACGCGTCAGCAAGCTGAAAAATGCCAACCGCTTCTTCGTGGCGGCGGACGTGCATCCGCAGACGCTGGACGTGGTGCGTACCCGTGCGGAAACCTTTGGTTTTGACGTGATTGTCGACGACGCTGACAAAGTGCTGGATCACCAGGACGTCTTTGGTGTGCTGTTACAGCAGGTGGGTACCACCGGCGAAGTGCATGATTACAGCGCACTGATTGCCGAGCTGAAATCCCGCAAAGTGGTGGTCAGCGTTGCCGCTGATTTTATGGCGCTGGTGCTGCTGACGGCTCCGGGCAAACAGGGTGCGGATATTGTATTCGGCTCGGCCCAGCGTTTCGGCGTGCCGATGGGCTACGGCGGACCGCACGCGGCATTCTTTGGCGCGAAAGATGAATTTAAACGTTCCATGCCAGGCCGCATTATTGGCGTATCGAAAGATGCCGCCGGTAACACCGCGCTGCGCATGGCGATGCAGACTCGCGAGCAGCATATCCGCCGCGAGAAAGCGAACTCTAATATCTGTACTTCTCAGGTTCTGCTGGCAAACATCGCCAGCCTGTACGCCGTCTTCCACGGCCCGGTTGGGCTGAAACGCATTGCCAGCCGCATCCACCGTCTGGCGGATATTCTGGCCTGTGGCCTGCAGCAGAAAGGCCTGAAGCTGCGTCATGAGCACTACTTCGACACGCTGTGCGTTGACGTCGCAGATAAAGCGGCGGTGCTGGCACGTGCGGATGCCGCACAAATTAACCTGCGCAGCGACATTCATCACGCCGTGGGCATCACCCTTGATGAATCCACCACGCGCGACGATATCGTCAACCTGTTTAATGTCGTGCTGGGTGACGCGCACGGTCTGGATATTGATGCGCTGGACAAAGAGGTCGCGCATGACAGCCGCTCTATTCAGGAGAGCATGCTGCGCAATGACGCTATCCTGACGCATCCTGTGTTCAACCGTTATCACAGCGAAACCGAGATGATGCGTTATATGCACTCTCTGGAGCGCAAAGATCTGGCGCTGAACCAGGCGATGATCCCGCTGGGCTCGTGCACCATGAAGCTGAACGCCGCGGCAGAAATGATCCCTATCACCTGGCCTGAGTTCTCCGAGCTGCACCCGTTCTGCCCGCCAGAGCAGGCGGAAGGGTATCATGTCATGATCAACCAGCTTTCCGACTGGCTGGTGAAACTGACCGGTTATGACGCGCTCTGCATGCAGCCGAACTCCGGCGCGCAGGGTGAATATGCGGGGCTGCTGGCAATCCGTCACTATCACGAAAGCCGTAACGAAGGCCACCGTGATATCTGCCTGATCCCGAGCTCTGCCCACGGCACCAACCCGGCGTCTGCCCAGATGGCGGGCATGGAAGTGGTGGTCGTGGCGTGTGATAAGAACGGTAACATCGACCTGGCCGACCTGCGCGCGAAAGCCGAGCAGGCGGGCGATAAGCTCTCCTGCATCATGGTGACCTACCCGTCGACTCACGGCGTGTACGAAGAAACCATCCGCGAAGTGTGCGAAGTGGTGCATCAGTTCGGTGGTCAGGTGTACCTCGACGGCGCGAACATGAATGCTCAGGTGGGCATTACCTCTCCGGGCTTCATCGGCGCGGACGTGTCGCACCTGAACCTGCACAAAACCTTCTGCATCCCACACGGTGGTGGCGGTCCGGGCATGGGGCCTATCGGCGTGAAAGCGCATCTGGCGCCGTTCGTGCCGGGTCACAGCGTCGTGCAGATTGAAGGTATGCTGACCCGTCAGGGCGCGGTCTCTGCTGCACCGTTCGGTAGCGCTTCAATCCTGCCAATCAGCTGGATGTACATCCGCATGATGGGCGCGGAAGGGCTGAAACAGGCAAGCCAGGTCGCGATCCTGAATGCTAACTATATTGCGACTCGCCTGAAGTCGGCCTTCCCGGTGCTTTACACCGGTCGCGATGGGCGTGTGGCACACGAGTGCATCCTCGATATTCGTCCGCTGAAAGAAGCGACGGGTATCAGCGAACTGGATATCGCCAAGCGTCTGATCGACTACGGCTTCCACGCACCAACCATGTCGTTCCCGGTTGCGGGTACGCTGATGGTGGAGCCAACGGAGTCTGAAAGCAAAGCCGAGCTGGACCGCTTTATTGACGCGATGCTGGCCATCCGCATGGAGATAGACCGCGTGCAGGACGGCGAATGGACGCTGGAAGATAACCCGTTGGTTAACGCTCCGCACACCCAGCACGAGATGGTGGCCGAGTGGAATCACGGTTATTCCCGTGAACTGGCTGTCTTCCCGGCAGGCGTGGCGAATAAATACTGGCCGACCGTGAAGCGTCTTGATGACGTATACGGCGACCGTAACCTGTTCTGCTCCTGTGTGCCGATGAGCGAATACCAGTAATTTTTTTGCTGTAGTAACGTAAGCCGGGTAAGGCGAAGCCGCCACCCGGCTTTTTTATTGGGAGAAGACAATGGCAATTGCACTGGTCACCGGCGCCAGCCGCGGCATTGGCAAAGCCACCGCGCTGCAACTGGCTCGCGAAGGTTATACCGTGGCGGTGAACTATCACCACAATATCAAAGCCGCAAAGGACGTCATCAATCAGATCGTTGAGGCGGGTGGAAAAGCATTTGCCCTGCGTGCAGACATTAGCGATGAAGCGCAGGTCATGGCCATGTTTGACAGCCTCGATCGCGAAGGTGAGCCCCTTACCGCGCTGGTCAATAATGCAGGCATCCTGTTTGAGCAATCCACTATTGAGAATCTGTCCGCTGAACGCATTAACCGCGTGCTGAGCACCAATGTCACGGGCTATTTTCTCTGCTGCCGTGAGGCGGTAAAGCGCATGTCGCACAAACATGGCGGCAAGGGTGGCGCGATTGTCAATGTCTCCTCTGCCGCGTCTCGTCTGGGCGCGCCGGGGGAGTATGTCGATTACGCGGCCTCCAAAGGCGCGGTAGATTCCCTGACTACCGGATTATCGCTGGAGGTAGCGGCGCAGGGTATCCGCGTAAACTGCGTGCGGCCCGGGCTGATTTATACCGATATTCACGCGTCTGGTGGGGAGCCGGGGCGGGTGGATCGCGTGAAATCGTTACTGCCGATGCAGCGCGGCGGCCAGCCGGAAGAGGTCGCGCAGGCGATAGTCTGGCTGCTGAGCGAGAAGGCGTCATACGTGACGGGCAGTTTTATTGAACTGGCGGGCGGGAAATAAACGACGGGTGGCGGCTTCGCCTTACCCGGCCTACGATTCGCAGGTTTTGTAGGCCGGTGCAAGCGTAGCGCCGCCCGGCGTTACGGCGTTAAAGTTGCTCGCCGTTGCTGGCAATCACGCCTTTATACCATTCGAAGCTTTTCTTACGGGAACGCGACATGTCGCCGGTGCCGTCGTCGTGTTTATTGACGTAGATAAAACCGTAGCGCTTGCTGTACTGGCCTGTAGTGAATGACACGCAGTCAATGCAGCCCCATGGCGTATAGCCCATCAGATCCACGCCATCGTGGGTGACGGCTTTGATCATCTCTTCAACGTGGGCGCGCAGGTAGTCGATACGATAGTCATCGTTGATGCTGCCATCCTCTTCCACCTTATCGTAAGCACCGAAGCCGTTTTCCACGATAAACAGCGGCTTCTGATAGCGTTCGTATAGTTCGCACAGGGAATAACGCAGGCCCACCGGGTCAATCTGCCAGCCCCAGTCGGACGCCTTGACGTGCGGATTAGGTACGCTGCCCTCGAAGCCAGAAATCGCGTCACCGGTGCCACCTTCCGCTTTCACCGCATTGGTCATGTAGTAGCTGAAGCCCAGATAGTCGCAGGTACCTTCGCGGAGGATCTGCTCATCGCCTGCGTCCATTTTGATGGAGAAACCGCGGCGCTCCCATTCATTCAGTACGTAAGACGGATAGTAGCCACGCAGCTGAACATCGGTAAAGACATAGCGCTCGCGCATGGATTCCTGGGCGAACATCACGTCTTCCGGTTTGCAGGAGAACGGATAGAGCGCCACCATGGCCAGCATGCAGCCGACTTTCATCTCCGGATTGATACGGCGCGCGGCTTTCACCGCCAGGGCACTCGCCACAAACTGGTGGTGCAGCACCTGGTACATGGTCTCTTCCGGATTTTCATGTTCGGTATAGACCACGCCTGAGCAGCAATAACCAAAGAGCGGCGCACGCCAGTTACGCTGGTTGTTGATTTCATTGAAGGTCATCCAGTATTTGACCTTGTGCTTGTAGCGCTCAAAAACCACTTCCGCGAAGCGTACAAAGAAATCGACCACTTTACGGTTGGTCCAGCTGCCGTACTCCTGCACCAGGTGCAGCGGCATTTCGAAGTGGGAGAGGGTGATCACCGGCTCGATGTTGTATTTCAGCAGCTCATCGAACATGTCGTCATAGAACTTCAGCCCTTCCTCGTTTGGCTGCGTTTCGTCACCTTTCGGGAAGATGCGCGTCCAGGCAATCGAGGTGCGGAAACATTTGAAGCCCATCTCGGCAAACAGCTTGATATCTTCTTTGTAGTGGCCGTGGAAATCGATGGCCTCGTGATTTGGGTAGTATTTACCCGGCACTACGTCCTGCGTGATTTCGCGCGGCACGCCGTGCGCCCCGCCGGTCAGTACGTCGCAGATGCTCGGCCCCTTGCCGCCTTTGTCCCAGCCGCCTTCAACCTGATGCGCCGCAACGGCACCGCCCCATAGAAAATCTTTCGGTAAGGTCAATTTTTTCATCGCTGCTATTCTCAATAAATGACGTATTGGTTTTGAGTCTAGCAAAGCGAAATTGAATGTCACGATATAACAATTCGCGGAAATTGTGATTTGTCACATCAAAAAAACAGGATGTTTTATTCCGCCAGTTTCTTCGCCAGTTTGCGTCCGAGAGATTCCAGAATATAGATAACGGGGATTTGTGTGGTGATGTCGTAGACGCCTGCAATACGCGTCTGGGGAACGTGCCAGGAGAGATTAAAGTCCGCCAGTTTTGCCAGGCGCGAGTGTTCATGGCTGGTAATGGAGAGAACCTTGCAGTGATGCAGGCTGAACTGGCTGGCGAAGCGCAGGATCTCCTCGGTCTCGCCCGACACAGAGAGCACAATTGCCAGTGCATTTTTCGCCATATCATTGGTGACCGGGAAATAAGGGTCATCAATATGGTTGCTGAATTTTCCGATATTCGAAAAGAAACGGGCACCGTATTTTGCCAGCGATCCTGATGTCCCTGCGCCGACAAATATAATTCGCTCCGAAGAGAGAATGATATTTACCGCGTCATCCAGTAAAGCGTCGAACTCTTCATTATTCACGCTTTTAAAGAAACTGATAATTTCGCTGGCGCCGAAATTCGCCTGCTGAGGTTCGTTCTGTTCAAGATAGAGCTTAAAGCGCACGCGAAACTCAGAATACCCTTCACAGTTGAGCTTACGGCAAAAGCGCAGGATGGTGGTGGTTGAGACGCCCGCCGCATCCGCCAGTTCGCGGATGGTCATGTACATCACTTTGTCACGGTTTTTAATGACATAGTTGTAGACCATCATCTCCAGGTTATTGAGACTGGCAATGGCGGAGTGGGTGAACATACTCACAGTGGCAAAACTCTCATTCAGACCTCGTTTAACCATCATAACATGCAGCCAGACGGCAGGATCTAATTTTATGCTATTGATTCATAACGCATAAATTTTAATGTGAACAAATGTCAGGTGAAAAATATATCTATGCTTTTGATTTTTATTGTAAAAAAATTACATGGAAAATATTTTAGCTAACAGGTGTTCACTGGAATCATTCTCAGTTAGCATAGTCATGCGATGAATAATCATCTTTAGTTTCCCGGAGTTTTGTATGGCGAGCAGACCATTAATCGCACAGGGATATTCACTGGCGGAGGAAGTAGCCAACAGCATCAGCCATGGCATTGGCCTGGTGTTTGGGATAGTCGGTTTAGTGTTATTGCTGGTACAGGCGGTTGATACCAATGCCAGCGCGATGGCGATTACCAGCTATAGCCTGTATGGCGGAAGCATGATCCTGTTATTCCTGGCGTCGACGCTCTATCACGCGATTCCGCATCAACGGGCCAAGATATGGCTCAAGAAATTTGACCACTGTGCTATCTATCTGCTTATTGCAGGAACCTATACGCCTTTTCTGCTGGTGGGGCTCAACTCGCCGCTGTCGCGCGGACTGATGATTGTCATCTGGAGTCTGGCGCTGCTGGGGATCCTCTTCAAGCTAACCATTGCACACCGGTTTAAAGTGTTGTCACTGGTGACCTATCTGACCATGGGGTGGTTGTCGCTGATTGTGGTGTATCAACTGGCGATTAAGCTGGCGGTTGGCGGGGTTACGTTGCTGGCAGTGGGAGGCGTAGTGTACTCGCTGGGCGTCATTTTCTACGTCTGCAAGCGCATTCCATACAATCATGCCATCTGGCATGGTTTTGTACTGGGCGGCAGCGTGTGCCATTTTTTGGCAATTTATTTGTATGTGGGGCAGGTGTAGTTTGTTGTCGGGTGGCGGCTTCGCCTTACCCGACCGACGGGATCGGTAGGCCCGGTAAGCGCAGCGCCACCGGGCGATACAGCATCACTCTTCCAGCGAATACGGTAACGGCTCAATACTCAACGTATTCGCATCATCACGCACGCGGAACACGCTGTCGGCTTCCATGTCGTTGTTCATGACGGCCTGGACTAAAAGACGACCATCATCCAGCTGTACGGCGGCTAACACGGTGCCGGTACGGCGCCAGTTATCGCCCATTTTCAGCTCTAAATCTTCACCCGCTTCCGGTACGCGGCTGGCATGACCTGCCAGTGTCCACAGTGCACGTTTATTTGCCCCACGGAATTTTGCACGCGCCACCATCTCCTGGCCGGTGTAACAGCCTTTTTTAAAGCTGATGCCGCCCAGCGCCTGCAGGTTAGTGGCCTGTGGAATAAACTGCGCGCTGTTGGCGGCGTCAATGATCGGCAGACCGGCTTCAATATTCAGCGCCAGCCACTGCTGGCTGTTGTTGAGCTGCGCTTCGCCGCGCAGTGCTTCGGTGACGCGTTCGGCGGTTGCGGCATCCGTGACAAGCAGGAAGCGCTCCGCCGGATGTTCAAACCACAGGATGGAGGTGGCCCCCTCGCTGACGACCTGTTTTTCTGCATCCGGCAGCTCAGCAAACAGATTTTTCAGCGCGGCACGTGCCTGGAAGCCCGCCACGCCCAGCAGAACATGTTCGTCGTCCGGGACGATAGTGACTTTGGAAAAGACTGCATACTTTTTCAGCTCTTTGAGCTGCGCATCTCGCAGGCTGCGGCGTTCAATAAAGGCAAAACCGTCCTGACGGCGGAAAAGACGCAGATTGCTCCACATTTTGCCTTTGGGGTCACAATGCGCCGCCAGCAGGTGCTGGTGTTCGGTCATCTGGCTGACGTCGGCGGTGACCTGGCCCTGGAGGTATTTTTCGGCGTCGGCGCCGGCGAGCGTCGCCAGCGCCCAGTCATCAAGAGAAATAAGCGTCAGCGGCAGACGCGCAGAGGCGGCGGGCTGGCGAGGAGAAAATGGTGTAAATGCCATAACGATATCCTGAATTGCTTAACGCTTTGATAATGCCTAATGGTAAAAGAGCCTGCTGGCAATGCAAGCGCTTTCAGCAGACCATTTGTGCCATAAACCGGTTATGCGTAGCGCTACGCAAAATAGTGTAATCCGCTGTCTTTGTAGGGGTTATTCTGGAAGCCTGCTCGTTGATCGCAATATTCCAGTAATGAAACGGTCAAAAACACGTTACACTAGCTGGTGTCCCCGTAGAGAAATAAAGAACACTGAACGGGGGCCCGACTGTGCCAAACGTAATGCAGGAAACTGAACATGGATATTAACAACAAGGCCCGTATTCACTGGGCATGCCGTCGCGGCATGCGTGAACTTGATATTTCCATCATGCCTTTCTTCGAATATGAGTATGACAGCTTAAGCGATGATGATAAGCGGCTGTTTGTTCGCCTGCTTGAGTCTGACGATCCAGATTTATTCAACTGGCTGATGAACCACGGCAAACCCGCCGACACCGAGTTGCAACGGATGGTGCAATTAATTCAAACACGGAATCGGGAACGTGGTCCTGTGGCAATCTGATCTTCGCGTCTCGTGGCGCTCGCAGTGGATGTCGTTAATGCTCCACGGCCTGGTTGCGGCCATCGTGTTACTCATGCCATGGCCCCTGAGCTATACACCGCTGTGGCTGCTATTACTTTCGTTTGTCGTTTTTGACAGCGTACGCAGCCAGCGTCGCATTAATGCTCGTCAGGGTGAGATCAAGTTACTGATGGATTCCCGCCTGCGCTGGCAGGGAAAAGAGTGGGATATTCTGGGTATGCCATGGATGCTCAACTCCGGCATGATGTTACGGTTACGCAATGTGGACGGCGGGCGTTGCCAGCACCTGTGGCTGGCGGCTGACAGTATGGATGCTTCAGAATGGCGAGATCTGCGCCGGATGTTGTTGCAACAGCCGACGCAGGAGTAATCCACTTAGCTAAATTTTTCTGCCATTTCGCCAAGTATCTGTTCGCACCAGGCCTGCAGGCGCTCGTCGCTGAGATCGTACTGATTGGTTTCATCCAGCGCGAGTCCGACAAACAGCTGGCCGTCGGCAATGATCGGTTTTTGACTGGTGAACTCGTATCCTTCGGTTGGCCAGTAGCCGATAAACGTCGCCCCTTTCGGTACCAGTTTGTCATGCAGCATGCCAAGTGCATCAAGAAACCATTCGCCGTAGCCCAACTGATCGCCCATGCCGTACATCGCAATAATTTTGCCGTCGAGATTGACTGAATCGAGCTGATCCCAGATGGCTTCCCAGTCTTCCTGTATCTCACCAAAATCCCAGGTTGGGATACCGAGGATCAGTACATCGTACTGTTCCATCAGCGCGACCGCGTCATCTTTCAGGTTATGCAACGTCACCAGTTCGGGGCCAATGATGTCGCGAATTTTCTCTGCCGCCATTTCGGTGTAGCAGGTGCTGGAACCATAGAAAAGACCAATATTCATCGCGTAACTATCTCAATTCATGCTTTGACTTTGTGCGTAGTGTACCAGAAACCGGTCGCAATCAGGCATAATGGCCTGACTGCAGAATCAAAGGGGCCGATGTGGAAAAGGATCTCGCACTCGTTGAACAGTTTCTCGATGCGCTGTGGCTGGAGAAAAATCTGGCCGAGAACACGCTCAGTGCCTATCGGCGCGATCTCACCATGCTGGTGGAGTGGCTGGCGCGTCGCGAATTATCGCTGGCGAGTGCGCAAAGCGACGACCTTCAGGCGCTGCTCGCGGAACGGGTTGAAGGGGGCTATAAGGCCACCAGTTCTGCACGCTTGCTCAGCGCGATGCGTCGGCTGTTCCAGCATCTCTACCGTGAGAAGATTCGGGAAGACGATCCGAGTGCGCTTCTGGCGTCCCCTAAACTCCCGCAGCGGCTGCCGAAAGATCTCAGCGAAGCACAAGTTGAGAGATTATTACAGTCACCTGCTGTTGACCTGCCGCTGGAGTTACGCGATAAAGCCATGCTTGAGCTATTGTATGCTACCGGTTTGCGTGTCTCTGAACTGGTTGGCCTGACGATGAGCGACATCAGCCTGCGTCAGGGCGTGGTGCGCGTCATCGGTAAAGGAAATAAGGAAAGGCTGGTGCCGCTGGGAGAAGAAGCGGTTTACTGGCTGGAAACGTATCTTGAGCATGGCCGTCCATGGTTGCTCAATGGCGTGTCTATCGACGTCCTGTTTCCGAGCCAGCGCGCACAGCAGATGACACGACAAACGTTCTGGCATCGCATCAAGCATTACGCCACACTGGCGGGTATCGACAGTGAAAAGCTTTCGCCGCACGTATTGCGTCACGCTTTCGCGACGCATCTGTTAAACCACGGCGCAGATTTACGCGTGGTGCAGATGCTACTGGGACACAGCGATCTTTCTACGACGCAAATTTACACCCATGTCGCGACGGAACGCCTGCGGCAGCTACACCAACAGCACCACCCTCGTGCGTGAGTGCCGACAAATTGTAACGGGATCAACTATGAAAAAGTCTTTCGCGCTGTTCACCCTGCTGGCAGCCTCTTTTACCGGGTTCGCCCATGCGGATGACGCCGCTATTAAACAGTCACTGGCTAAACTGGGCGTTACCAGCAGCGACATCCAGTCTGCACCGGTTGCCGGGATGAAAACGGTACTGACTAACAGCGGCGTGCTGTATGTCACCGAAGACGGCAAACATATTATTCAGGGGCCAATGTATGACGTGAGCGGCGCGCAGCCGGTCAATGTCACCAACCAGCTGCTGATGAAAAACCTGAATGCGCTCGAAAAAGAGATGATCGTCTATAAAGCGGCGCAGGAAAAACATGTGATTACCGTCTTCACCGACATCACCTGTGGCTACTGCCACAAGCTCCATGAGCAGATGAAAGACTATAACGCGCTGGGCATTACCGTGCGTTACCTGGCCTTCCCGCGTGCAGGCGTGCAGAGCCAGCCAGAGCAAGACATGAAAGCGATTTGGTGTGCGAAAGATCGCAACAAAGCGTTTGACGATGCGATGAGCGGTAAAGAGGTTAAGTCTGCGTCCTGCGATATCGATATTGCTAACCACTACGCGCTGGGCGTGCAGTTCGGCGTAAGCGGTACGCCAGCGATTGTCCTGAGCAATGGCTATGTTGTGCCGGGTTACCAGGGACCAAAAGAGATGAAAGAGTTCCTCGACGCGCACCAGAAACAGTTTGGTGGTAAATAATCCGCGTGAAAGCCCCGATAAAATTGCGCCGCCGCGAGGCGGTTGAACCGGTTGATTTGCCAGACGATCTCCCACCCCTGCTGAAGCGTCTCTACGCCAGCCGCGGCGTGCGCAGTGCTGAGGATCTTGAACGCAGCGTCAAAGGGATGCTGCCCTGGCAGCAGCTCAACGGCATCGAAAAAGCCATCGAAATGCTCTACAACGCGCTCCGTGAGGGAACGCGTATTGTGGTGGTAGGGGATTTCGATGCAGATGGCGCAACCAGTACGGCCTTGAGCGTATTGAGTCTGCGCGCGCTGGGCTGCGATAACGTCACTTACCTTGTGCCGAACCGCTTTGAAGACGGTTACGGCCTCAGCCCGGAAGTGGTCGATCAGGCTCACGCCCGCGGGGCACAGATGATCATGACCGTTGATAACGGGATCTCTTCCCATGCAGGTGTCGATCATGCGCACGCGCTGGGGATCCCGGTGTTGGTCACCGATCACCACTTGCCGGGTGAAACATTGCCGGACGCTGAAGCGATCATCAATCCCAACCTGCGCGACTGCGATTTCCCGTCAAAATCTCTCGCCGGTGTGGGGGTAGCGTTTTATCTGATGCTGGCGCTGCGGACCCTGCTTCGTGATAAGGGCTGGTTCGAATCACGCGGTATCGCCATACCAAACCTGGCCGAATATCTCGACCTGGTGGCGCTGGGTACCGTCGCGGATGTCGTGCCGCTCGATACCAATAACCGTATTTTGACCTGGCAGGGCTTAAGCCGCATTCGCGCGGGCAAGTGCCGTCCGGGGATTAAGGCGCTGCTGGAAATTGCCAACCGCGATCCGCTCAAGCTGGCGGCAAGTGATTTGGGTTTTGCCCTCGGGCCGCGTCTGAACGCTGCCGGAAGGCTGGACGATATGTCCGTCGGTGTGGCGCTGCTGCTGTGCGATAACATCGGCGAAGCGCGCGTCCTGGCCAATGAGCTCGACGCGTTGAACCAGACCCGTAAAGAGATAGAGCAGGGAATGCAGGCCGAAGCGCTGACCCTTTGCGAAAAACTCGAACGCAGCGGTGAAACGCTGCCGGGCGGGCTGGCGATGTATCATCCTGAGTGGCATCAGGGTGTGGTTGGCATTCTGGCCTCGCGCATTAAAGAGCGCTTCCACCGCCCGGTGATCGCGTTTGCCCCGGCTGGTGACGGCACGCTGAAAGGCTCTGGCCGTTCGATTCAGGGTCTTCACATGCGTGATGCACTGGAGCGTCTGGATACGCTGTACCCGGGCCTGATGATCAAATTTGGCGGCCATGCGATGGCGGCGGGTCTGTCGCTGGAAGAGGCGAAATTTGACGAATTTCAGCGGCTATTTGGTGAACTGGTCACCGACTGGATTGACCCTGCCTTGTTGCAGGGAGAAGTGGTGTCCGACGGCGAGCTCTCACCGCATGAGATGACAATGGACGTGGCGCAGATGCTGCGCGATGCCGGTCCGTGGGGACAGATGTTCCCTGAACCGCTGTTCGACGGCCGTTTCCGCCTGCTTCAGCAACGTATCGTCGGCGAGCGTCATCTGAAAGTCATGGTTGAGCCCGTTGGCGGCGGACCGCTGCTGGACGGCATCGCCTTCAACGTCGATACGGCCATCTGGCCGGACAACGGCGTGCGCGAGGTCGAACTGGCATACAAACTGGATATCAACGAGTTTCGCGGAAACCGCACCCTTCAGATCATCATCGACAATATCTGGCCAATTTAGCGGCAGTAATCTCTATAAAAAAGGGCGTGGATTCGGTACAATCCCGCTCTTATCACCGCATTTTGACAAGTCCATAAAAGAAAACAGACCATGTTTGAAATTAATCCGGTAAAAAACCGTATTCAGGACCTCACGGAGCGCTCTGACGTTCTTAGGGGGTATCTTTGACTACGATGCCAAGAAAGAGCGTCTTGAAGAAGTAAACGCCGAGCTGGAACAGCCGGACGTCTGGAACGAACCTGAACGCGCACAGGCGCTGGGTAAAGAGCGTTCCTCTCTCGAAGCTATCGTAGATACGCTGGATCAAATGGCTCAGGGGCTGGAAGATGTTTCCGGTTTGCTCGAGCTGGCCGTCGAAGCCGACGACGAAGAAACCTTTAACGAAGCCGTGGCAGAACTCGACGTGCTGGAAGAGAAGCTGGCGCAGCTGGAATTCCGTCGTATGTTCTCCGGCGAATACGACAGCGCTGACTGTTACCTCGATATTCAGGCAGGTTCTGGCGGTACCGAAGCGCAGGACTGGGCCAGCATGCTGACGCGTATGTACCTGCGTTGGGCAGAAGCGCGCGGCTTCAAAACCGAAATCATCGAAGAGTCTGAAGGTGAAGTGGCCGGTATTAAATCCGTCACCATCAAGATCATTGGCGACTACGCCTACGGCTGGCTGCGTACCGAGACCGGCGTTCACCGTCTGGTGCGTAAGAGCCCGTTCGACTCCGGTGGCCGTCGCCATACCTCCTTCAGCTCGGCGTTTGTTTACCCGGAAGTTGACGAAGATATTGATATCGAAATTAACCCGGCGGACCTGCGTATTGACGTTTATCGCGCCTCCGGTGCGGGTGGTCAGCACGTTAACCGTACGGAATCGGCGGTGCGTATTACCCACATTCCAACCGGGCTGGTAACACAATGCCAGAACGACCGTTCCCAGCATAAGAACAAAGACCAGGCCATGAAGCAGATGAAAGCGAAGCTTTATGAGCTGGAGATGCAGAAGAAAAATGCTGAGAAACAGGCGATGGAAGATAACAAGTCCGACATCGGTTGGGGCAGCCAGATCCGTTCTTACGTCCTTGATGACTCCCGCATCAAAGACCTGCGTACCGGGGTTGAAACCCGTAACACGCAGGCGGTGCTGGACGGCAGCCTGGACCAATTTATCGAAGCAAGTTTGAAAGCAGGGTTATGAGGAACCAACATGTCTGAACAACAAGCACAGGGCGCTGACGCGGTAGTCGATCTTAACAACGAACTGAAAACCCGCCGCGAGAAGCTGGCAGCGCTGCGTGAGCAGGGCGTGCCGTTCCCGAACGATTTTCGTCGTGACCACACCTCAGACCAACTGCACGCTGACTTCGACGGTAAAGAGAACGAAGAGCTGGAAGCGCTGAACATCGAAGTGGCCGTTGCTGGCCGTATGATGACCCGTCGTATTATGGGTAAAGCCTCCTTCGTGACTTTGCAGGACGTGGGTGGCCGTATTCAGCTGTATGTTTCCCGTGACGATCTGCCGGAAGGCATCTACAACGAGCAGTTCAAGAAGTGGGATCTGGGCGATATCCTTGGCGCGAAAGGTAAACTGTTCAAAACCAAAACCGGTGAACTGTCTATCCACTGTACCGAGCTGCGTCTGCTGACCAAAGCGCTGCGTCCGCTGCCGGACAAATTCCACGGCCTGCAGGATCAGGAAGCGCGCTATCGTCAGCGTTATCTGGATCTCATCTCTAACGATGAATCCCGCAAGACCTTCAAAATTCGCTCCCAGATCATGGCCGGTATTCGCCAGTTCATGGTGAACCGCGACTTTATGGAAGTGGAAACCCCGATGATGCAGGTGATTCCAGGCGGTGCGTCTGCCCGTCCATTCATCACCCATCATAACGCCCTGGACCTGGACATGTACCTGCGTATCGCGCCGGAACTGTACCTGAAGCGTCTGGTGGTAGGTGGCTTTGATCGCGTATTCGAGATCAACCGTAACTTCCGTAACGAAGGTATCTCCGTTCGTCATAACCCAGAGTTCACCATGATGGAACTCTATATGGCGTATGCAGATTATAAAGATCTGATCGAGCTGACCGAATCCCTGTTCCGTACCCTGGCGCAGGACATTCTGGGCACCACCCAGGTCCCTTACGGTGAAGAAGTGTTCGACTTCGGCAAGCCGTTCGAAAAACTGACCATGCGCGAAGCAATCAAGAAATACCGTCCTGAAACCAACATGGCGGATCTGGATAACTTCGACTCTGCGAAAGCGATCGCGGAAAGCATCGGTATCAAGGTAGAGAAGAGCTGGGGTCTGGGCCGTATCGTGACCGAGATCTTCGAAGAAGTGGCCGAAGCGCACCTGATTCAGCCGACCTTCATCACCGAATACCCTGCTGAAGTGTCTCCGCTGGCGCGTCGTAATGACGAGAACCCGGAAATCACTGACCGTTTCGAATTCTTCATCGGCGGCCGTGAAATCGGCAACGGCTTTAGCGAGCTGAACGATGCGGAAGATCAGGCGCAGCGCTTCCAGGATCAGGTTGATGCGAAAGCAGCGGGCGATGACGAAGCGATGTTCTTCGACGAAGACTACGTGACCGCGCTGGAGCACGGCCTGCCACCAACGGCGGGTCTGGGTATTGGTATCGACCGTATGGTCATGCTGTTCACCAACAGCCACACCATCCGTGACGTGATCCTGTTCCCGGCGATGCGTCCGGTGAAATAAGGCGTTAAGATGTAAAAAAAGCCCCGAAAGGGGCTTTTTTATTGCGCGGCAAACGCTCTCAAAGCGTCTCGTGCGACCGTTGCTTCCAGCACCATCCACGGGCTGAAACCCCAGGGCGCGGCGTTTAGGGCGTGGAACAACGATTCCAGCTTAACCCATTCAAATTCCATCACTTCTTCGTGATTAATACGCAGTTCGCTGGTAATGCGTGCCGCGAATACCGGGCAAATCTCATTTTCCACAATCCCGGAAGGATCGGTTTCGCGGTAGCGAAACTCGGCGGCCACGGGGGTAATCGCCGTGATTTCAGCGCCAACCTCATAGCGGCAGCGGCGGATAATCGCCTCTTCCGTCTTTTCACCGGTTTGAGGGTGCCCGCAGACGGAATTCGTCCAGACACCCGGCCAGGCTTTTTTGCTTAGCGCGCGTCGGGTGACCAGACACTCCCCTTCGGCGTTAAACAGCCAGGAGGAGAAGGCCAGATGCAGAGGGGTTTGGGTGGTGTGTGCGGCGTACTTTTCCTGAGTGCCAATCACCATTCCCTGGTCGTTTACCAAAATAACGTGTTCTTGAATACTCATTCGTGCTCCAGTGCCAACGATGCGGATGGTTCTGCACCATCAGCAGAGCAGTATTATACGGCATTCTTATACGAACGGTTTGACCCACAGAGCGGAAAAGGGCTGACCCATTTCTGCCAGGGCTGGTATCATAGGGCGCCATTCACGCTGACCGAGGATCTGTTTTGTTTGCAGGAAGCCTGACGAGAAACCCCATCATCGCCATTTTTTGCCTGACGCTGACATTATTACTGGCCGGCTGTTCGGGGAGTAAATCTTCGGATATGGGCAGCTATTCCGGTTCGGTCTACACCGTTAAGCGCGGTGACACGCTGTATCGGATTTCGCGTGCGACGGGGACCAGCGTGAAGGATCTGGCGCGTCTGAATAACATCTCTCCACCGTATACCATCGAAGTGGGGCAGAAGCTGAAGGTTAGCGGCAGTTCGACCTCGGGTAAAAAATCTTCTGCGAAAGGCAAAACCGCCAAAGTGACGCCATCCTATGCGGTGCCGCAGTCCTCCTGGCCACCGGTCGGTCAACGCTGCTGGATTTGGCCAGCCAGCGGTAAAGTGGTGCTGCCGTACTCCCTGTCTGAAGGGGGTAACAAAGGCATTGATATCGCCGCTGCACGCGGTACGCCGGTTTATGCCTCAGGCGCAGGTAAGGTGGTTTATGTCGGTAACCAGCTACGCGGCTACGGTAACCTGATCATGATTAAGCATGGCGAAGACTACATCACGGCCTATGCGCACAACGACACGATGCTGGTCAATAACGGGCAAAACGTCAAAGCAGGGCAGAAGATTGCCACCATGGGCAGCACGGGAACGGATTCGGTGAAGCTGCACTTCCAGATTCGTTATAAGGCGACGGCCATCGATCCGCAGCGTTATCTTCCGGCACCCGGCAGCAAACCGAAGTGCTAAGTGATTATTTCATCGCCACTTAGTGGTGAAGAGGCTTGTATGAAGAGGCGTAAGGTCTATAATGCCTTACGCACCTCAAAGCGGGCGTAGTTCAATGGTAGAACGAGAGCTTCCCAAGCTCTATACGAGGGTTCGATTCCCTTCGCCCGCTCCACTCCTTTAAAAGCCTTGTAACCTCTTCCCTTTACCTTGAACAACAAGCTTCTGTTTTAGCTGATTATTTTTTTTTGCTGGTTTATGGGATCAGTAATAAGTTTACATCTGGGGAGCGGTATAATTTTGCGTATCACATCCAAACTGATAAATCAGAGACGCATTTAGTCACTGCTGATATTTCTTATCCCGGAAAATAAAGGACTGTACTCCCTGGTGCGGTAATTAGCCATTCCAGTGATCTGGCTGGCCTCCTGTACCCTGTGACGCCTGGGCGTAAATGCAGGTCAGTATAAATACGATCAGAGAATGCTGTTGTTCGTCTTCAAAGATAAAGCTATGACGTTCAAGTCCTTCTAATACTTCCTCAAGCGACAATCTGATCATTTATCTTCCCCGTTGCAGCCTCGCATCCATGCACGACAGAAGATCCAGCCGATGACGAGCCATAGCACTGACAGCGCCACTATTTCTAAAAAGATTTTCATTTTGTTTTGGTGAGTGATTATTATCCTGGTAACGTTTCTGGGCGGTATTATTACTGGTGAGATCGGATGGGGCAAGTCACTAATTTTAATCGGGTATTAGTAGTGCTAATAGTCTCATTCTTCTTATAAGGCATAAAGCATCCGTCGCGATTCAAACCCATCATTAAAAACATATGTGTTTTTCCGAATGTGTATTGAGTTTTCGTTCATGCCGAGTATCCTGTTGGTAAATACTCAGGAGGTTTGATGTCACTAACATCCTTACAACTCTTCAAATACCTCTCCGATGAAACCCGTCTGGGCATCGTACTGCTGCTCAGAGAGATGGGAGAGTTGTGCGTATGCGATCTCTGCACAGCGCTGGATCAGTCGCAGCCCAAGATCTCCCGTCATCTGGCAATGCTACGGGAAAGTGGGCTATTGCAGGATCGTAAGCAGGGCAAGTGGGTTCACTATCGTCTTTCCCCGCATATTCCGTCATGGGCTGCTCAGGTGATTGAGCAAGCCTGGTTAAGCCAGCAGGACGACGTACAGGCCATCGCCCGTAAGCTGGCAACGGCAAATTGCTCTGGTAGCGGTAAGGCTATTTGTCTCTAAAAAAAATTTGCCTGAACATATATGATTTTTCAAATGTGAGGTGTTCAGAATGAAAACGTTAACGGTGTTTGACCCGGCATTGTGCTGCAGTACCGGCGTATGTGGTTCAGATGTCGATCAGGTTCTGGTTGATTTTTCTGCGGATGTGCAGTGGTTGAAAGGACGCGGCGTACAGGTGGAACGTTACAACCTGGCGCAGCAGCCCATGAGCTTCGTTCAGAACGAAAAAGCGAAAGCCTTCCTTGAAGCCTCGGGAGCAGAAGGGCTTCCGCTACTGTTGCTGGACGGTGAAACGGTAATGGCCGGGCGATATCCAAAACGCGCTGAGCTGGCTCGCTGGTTTGGGATCCCGCTGGAAAAAGTGGGCCTGGCGCCCACCGGCTGCTGTGGTGGGAAGACTTCCTGTTGCTAAGTATGTCGGGAGGACATATGAAATTCTTACAGAATATCCCGCCTTACCTGTTTTTTACCGGAAAGGGCGGAGTGGGCAAAACCTCCATTTCCTGCGCGACGGCTATCCGCCTGGCGGGACGGGGTAAGCGGGTATTGCTGGTGAGTACCGATCCCGCTTCCAATGTCGGCCAGGTCTTTGATCAAACTATCGGTAACACGATCCACTCTGTTAATGCCGTTCCCGGGCTTTCCGCTCTGGAGATTGACCCACAGGAAGCTGCACAGCAGTATCGCGCCAGAATCGTTGATCCTGTTAAGGGGCTTTTGCCTGATGACGTCGTTAACAGCATCAGCGAGCAGCTTTCCGGCGCCTGTACGACTGAGATTGCGGCGTTCGATGAGTTCACCGGTTTATTGACAGACGCTTCCCTGCTGACCCGCTTCGATCACATCATTTTTGATACAGCGCCGACGGGCCACACTATTCGCCTGCTCCAGCTTCCCGGCGCCTGGAGTAGCTTCATTGAAAGTAACCCGGACGGTGCTTCCTGTCTCGGCCCAATGGCCGGGCTGGAAAAACAGCGTGAGCAGTACGCACACGCGGTAGAGGCGTTATCCGATCCTGCGCGTACCCGTCTGGTTCTGGTTGCACGACTGCAGAAATCCACTTTGCAGGAAGTCGCCCGCACCCATGAAGAACTGGCGGCGATCGGCCTGAAAAACCAGTATCTGGTGATTAATGGCGTTTTGCCGGCAGCCGAAGCGGAACATGACGCACTGGCTGCTGCGATATGGCAACGGGAGCAAGAGGCCCTGGCAAATCTTCCTGCCGGTTTATCCGGGCTGCCGACAGATACCTTATTACTGCAACCCGTCAACATGGTTGGCGTGTCGGCATTAAAGGGCCTGCTGGAAAGCCGTTCTGAGGCATTACCGCTCCCGGCAACGAACGCCCTGGATACGCCTGAAAACGCATCGCTCTCTGGCCTGGTCGAGGATATCGCCCGTAACGAACACGGCCTGATTATGCTGATGGGCAAAGGTGGCGTGGGTAAAACCACGATGGCGGCTGCCGTCGCCGTCAGGCTGGCAGACATGGGGTTTGATGTCCATCTCACCACCTCCGATCCCGCCGCACATCTCAGCACAACGCTAAATGGCAGCCTGAATAACCTGCAGGTCAGCCGGATCAACCCACACGAGGAAACCGAACGCTATCGCCGGCATGTCCTTGAGACGAAGGGAAAAGATCTGGACGAAGCAGGGAAACGGCTACTGGAAGAAGATTTACGTTCCCCCTGTACTGAAGAGATCGCCGTCTTCCAGGCATTTTCCCGCGTGATCCGCGAAGCAGGTAAGCGGTTTGTGGTGATGGATACGGCTCCCACGGGGCATACGCTGTTGCTGCTGGATGCAACCGGGGCTTATCACCGCGAAATTGCCAAAAAAATGGGCGACAAAGGCCATTTTACTACCCCGATGATGCAGCTTCAGGACCCGGAGCGAACCAAAGTGCTGCTGGTTACGCTTCCGGAAACCACTCCTGTGCTGGAGGCAGCGAATTTGCAGGCCGATCTTGAACGCGCGGGGATTCATCCGTGGGGCTGGATTATCAATAACAGCCTTTCTATTGCGGATACGCATTCTCCATTGCTTTGCCAGCGCGCCCGGCAGGAATTGCCGCAGATTGAGGCGGTTAAGCATCAGCATGCTGACCGTATAGCGCTTGTTCCGCTACTGGCGTCAGAGCCTGCCGGTATCGAAAAGCTCAGAGCGTTGATGCGTTAATTTTTTGGTTAATACAGGGCGGCAGAGCCGCTCTGTCAGGAGGTTTTATGTTACTGGCAGGCGCTATTTTTGTCCTGACCCTTGTTTTGGTTATCTGGCAGCCGAAGGGGTTGGGGATCGGCTGGAGCGCGACGCTGGGCGCAGCCCTGGCTTTGATTTCAGGCGTTGTGCATTTAGGCGATATTCCGGTGGTGTGGAATATCGTCTGGAACGCGACGGCAACGTTTATTGCCGTCATTATTATCAGCCTGCTGCTTGATGAATCCGGCTTTTTCGAATGGGCAGCGCTGCATGTATCGCGTTGGGGGAATGGTCGGGGCCGTTTGCTCTTTACCTATATCGTTCTGCTCGGCGCAGCGGTAGCGGCACTGTTTGCCAACGACGGTGCTGCTCTTATTCTGACACCGATCGTGATTGCCATGCTGCTGGCATTAGGGTTCAGCAAAGGCACCACGCTGGCATTCGTGATGGCCGCCGGGTTTATTGCCGATACCGCCAGTCTGCCGCTTATTGTGTCAAACCTGGTGAATATTGTTTCGGCAGACTTCTTCGGTCTGGGGTTCACCGAATACGCGTCGGTGATGGTTCCGGTCGATATTGCAGCCATTGTCACCACGCTTGTGATGCTGCATCTGTTCTTTCGCAAAGATATCCCGCCGACTTACGAGCTGTCTCTTCTTAAGACACCGGCAAAAGCGATTAAAGATCCGGCGACGTTTCGTACCGGCTGGGTCGTTTTAATTCTGTTGCTGGTAGGTTTTTTCGTCCTTGAGCCGCTCGGTATTCCGGTGAGCGCGATTGCGGCGGTGGGGGCCGTCATCCTGTTTGCTGTGGCGAAACGCGGCCATGCCATTAACACGGGCAAAGTGCTGCATGGCGCACCCTGGCAGATCGTCATCTTCTCGCTGGGGATGTACCTGGTGGTCTACGGCCTGCGCAACGCCGGGCTTACCGAATACCTTTCAGGTGTGCTGAACGTGCTGGCGGATAAAGGACTCTGGGCCGCGACGCTGGGTACCGGCTTCCTGACGGCTTTCCTGTCTTCCATCATGAATAACATGCCGACCGTGCTGGTTGGTGCGCTCTCTATTGATGGCAGCACCGCAACCGGTGTTATCAAAGAGGCGATGATCTACGCCAACGTGATTGGCTGCGACCTGGGGCCAAAAATCACCCCTATTGGGAGCCTGGCAACGCTGCTCTGGCTGCATGTCCTTTCACAGAAGAACATGACGATTACCTGGGGATATTATTTCCGCACCGGGATCGTTATGACTCTGCCTGTGCTGTTTGTAACGCTGGCCGCGCTGGCGCTACGTCTCTCTTTCACTTTGTAATGAGATACTGTTATGAGCAACATCACTATTTATCACAACCCGGCCTGCGGTACGTCGCGTAATACGCTGGAGATGATCCGCAACAGCGGAAATGAACCGACCGTCATTCATTACCTGGAGAATCCGCCGTCTCGCGATGAACTGGTCAAACTTATTGCAGATATGGGGATCACGGTACGTGCGCTGCTGCGTAAAAATGTCGAGCCTTATGAAGAACTGGGGCTGGCGGAAGATAAGTTTACTGACGATCGGTTAATCGACTTTATGCTGCAGCATCCGATCCTGATTAACCGGCCTATTGTCGTGACACCGCTGGGAACCAAACTGTGCCGTCCTTCAGAAGTGGTTCTGGATATTCTTCCGGATGCGCAGAAAGCGGCTTTCGCGAAGGAAGACGGCGAGAAGGTCGTTGATGAAACAGGTAAACGATTGAAATAAGTATGGCGGAGCGCATTCGCGCTTTGAGTGTCGGCCTGCCATCCCGTTTAGCCACTGAATGGCAGGCCGATTTCTCTAGTTTTTCGGGAATATCCAGACATGCTTCTCTGGCAGCGATAGATGACAATGCTGCGGGTCGCGAAGCTCATTCCCGTAAGCGCGGATCACATAATCATCCCCCGCCGTGCGGAACAGGTACTCCCAGCGGTCGCCAAGATACATGCTGGTGAGGAGCGGCAGCGCAAGCTGATTTTCCCCCGGCCCCTCGACCACCGCCACGCGCTCGACGCGGATCACCGCCGTAGCCTCATTACCGCTCTGTACCCCTTCACCCGCCTGGCCCCAGAGCACCCAGTCTTTTCCTTCAATGCGTGCTTTGCCGTCGCGTACTTCGGTGATTTTGCCATGCAGGCGGTTATTACTGCCCATAAACTCGGCCGTAAAAAGCGTTTTCGGCGAACCGTACATCTCCTGCGGTGTACCCTGTTGCTCGATTTTACCGTTGTTGAGCAGCAGGATGCGGTCGGAAATCGACATCGCTTCGTTCTGGTCGTGCGTTACCATCAGCGCAGATAACCCGAGCTTAATGATCAGCTCGCGCAGAAATACGCGGGCCTCTTCGCGCAGTTTGGCGTCGAGGTTGGACAGCGGCTCGTCCAGCAAAATCACCGGCGGGTTATAGACCAGCGCCCGGCCAATCGCCACGCGCTGCTGCTGCCCGCCGGAGAGCTGGTGCGGATGACGTTTACCAAGATGGCCGAGACCCAGCTGGTCCAGTACATCCTGTACGCGCTGCTGGATCTCTTTAGCCGGGACTTTACGCAACTTGAGCGGATAGGCCACGTTTTCAAATACGGTTTTGTGCGGCCACAAGGCGTAGGACTGGAACACCAGCCCCAGGTTACGCTCCTCCGCCGGAACCTCGCTGCGCGGCGTACCGTCATAAACTTTATTTTGGCCAATGACAATCGACCCCTGGGTCGGTTTTTCCAGACCCGCGACGGCGCGCAGCAGGGTGGTTTTGCCGCTGCCGGAAGGGCCCAGCAGGGAGACCACTTCGCCGCGTTTCAGGTTCATGGAGACCCCTTTTAAAACAGGATTGTCGCCGTAGGTTAAGTGCAGATCGTCAACCGCTAATTCAATCATGTAATTTCACTCCGAAACGAAGGGCAATGCCCAGACCTACCACGACCAGCAGGATATTAATGAAAGAGAGCGCCGCCACGATATCAATTGCACCCGCGGCCCACAGGGAAACCAGCATCGAGCCGATGGTTTCCGTGCCGGGGGAGAGCAGGTACACACCGGTTGAATATTCGCGCTCAAAGATCAGGAACATCAGCAGCCATGAGCCGATAAGCCCGTAGCGGGAGAGCGGAATGGTGACATGGCGGGTGATCTGCCCGCGCGTCGCGCCGGTGCTGCGTGCCGCCTCTTCAAGCTCCGGCCCCACCTGCAACAGCGTGGAAGAGATGAGCCTCAGTCCGTAAGCCATCCACACCACGGTATAAGCCAGCCAGACGCTGAAAATGGTGCTGCGCAGCGAGCGCAGCCAGACGATGACGTTTTCGCGCATCCAGTCGGTCCAGACGAATCCGGAAAGCCAGCCGGATTTCAGGGCGTTATCCAGCCACATCGGCAGGAAGAGAAACACCCACAAAAAGGCCAGACCCGCCAGCAATCCCGGCACGGCGCGCGGCACCAGCACGCTGTAATCCAGGAACCGCGTGGTGTTGTCCGGTTTACGGTGCATGGCAATACCAACAAACAGGTAGCACGCGACGGCCAGTGCGCCGCCAATCACGCCAATCGACATCGAGTTGACGATGGCGCGCAGCAGGTTAGGCTGCGCCCAGATGGTGCGGAAGGTACTCAGCGAAAGCTCATCCCACAGCGAAACGCCCACCCCCCAGTTGGAGATGAACGCGCGCAGCACTACGCCGAGCAGGGGAACGCCGATGGTGACAGTCAGCCAGAAGGCGACCACCGCCCCGGCCACCCAGCGCCATTTACCCAGTGGTAACGCGCGAGCCTGAGAGGCTTTCCCTTTCATGGTAACAAAGCGGTTGGCGGTGCGCATCAGGCGACGCTGGAGCATGACCAGCGGGATAGTGATGCAAATCAGCACCACGGCGACCGCCGCCATCAGATGATAGGAAGGCGTTCCGAGCTTGTTCGTCAGCTGGTACAGATAGGTCGCCAGCACCATGTTGCCTTCCGGATCGCCAAGTACCAGCATCAGACCAAACACTTCCAGCCCGAGGAAGAACAGCAGCACGATGGCGTACAGGATGGATGGCCGCACCATCGGCAGGCTGACGGAGGTCATCACCTGCAGTGGAGAGGCGCCCGCGGTGCGCGCGGCTTCTTCCACATCGGAGCCTACGCTACGCAGCGCGGAGGAAATATAGAGATAGGCATGCGGAACATGCGTCAGGCCGGCAATGACCACGATGCTCGACATGTCATAGATGTTCCACGGCACAAAGCCGATCAGCGCCTGTGCCCACAGGGACAGGAAGCCCACCGGACCGGCAGCCACCACATAGCCAAAACCCAGCACCATCGGTGAAACGAAAATCGGGACCAGGATCAGCGGTTCGATCAGGCGTCGGCCTGGCAGATCGGTACGCACCATCAGAAACGCCAGCACGCCACCCAGCGGAATGGCAATGATGACCAGCCCGAACGCGAGAAGAAAGCCGCTTCTCAGGGCCTTGTAGAAATCAGGGTCGGTGAAGATAAAACCAAATGATTCAAGGCTCCACTCTTTTGCCGGGGAAAAGAACGGGGCGGACAGGAAGCTCTGTATCACGATAAACGACAGTGGCGTATAGATAACCAGGGCGGTTATCAACACGACAATACCGCGCGGCAGGCTTTGCCACTTTCTGCGTAATGTATTCATGGGGTATCCCTGGTGTTGCAGCCCGGAAAAATGAACTCAGTCAGATGAACAGACGCGCGACGGCGCACGCCGCCGCGCCAGGACGCTTATTTGGCGGCGGCTGCACGCCACTCTTTGATGTACTCCAGGCGTTTCTTCGGCTGCAGATACTCCAGCAGCGATTCATCAACCGGGATCGGCTTCAGCGCATTGCCGAGGATTTTGGTCAGGCCGTCGATATCGTTTTTGCCTTCGATATCGTTACGAATGGATGGAATGTCCGCCTGATTTGCCAGGATGCTTTGGCCTTTTTCAGACAGCACATAGTCCAGCCACAGTTTTGCCGCATTGCTGTTTTGCGCCTGCTGGCTGATGAACGACACGCGCGACAGCACCAGGGTGTAATCTTTTGGATAGGCTATGCCGAGCGACGGGTCGTTCTTCGCACGCGCTTCAGCGTAAGAACCAAGGATATTGAAGCCGATCAGGTTTTCACCGGAGGAGACCCTCTCCATCATGGTGCCGGTAGACGACTGCACCGCTAAGCCACCTTTGGCAACGTCGGCCAGGGTTTTAAAGTAATTTGGATCGGCCTTGTGATCCTGCACTGAGAGCATAAAACCAAGACCCGATTTCTCAATGTCATAGGTGGTGACTTTACTCTTGAATTTATCCGTCTGGCTGGCAATCAGCTTCGCCAGCGCGGCGTGTGAATCCGGCACGTCACCGGCCGGGATCAGGCGTTTGTTGTAGATAAAGACCACCGGCTCATAGGTGGTGCCGTACGCCTTATCTTTCCAGACCGCCCATTTCGGCAGCTGGCTCTGCTCCGGCGATTTGTACTCCATAGCGTAGTCAGCGGCGAGCTTCAGTCCGGTGTCCATGGACGAGCTCCAGACCACATCACCGCTCCCGCCACCGGAGGCCTGTTCGCTGATAAAACGGTTGTACAGTTCCGTGCTGTTCATGTCGTTATATTCAACTTTGATGCCTGGATACGTTTTTTCGAAGCCTTCGATCAGCGGCCCGGCGGCTTTGGTGTCGGTGGTGGAGTAGATGACAACTTTGCCCTCTTTCGTGGCGGCATCGACAACCTTTTGATACTCAGCCGGATAGCCCTGCGGCAGGGCAGACAGCGCAGAAGCGGAGAACAGGACGGTAGCGGTAATCAGAGAAATTCGGAATGTGTTCGACATTATAGTTAACCTTTTAGTTACATTTGAGGAACTAATTGTCAACATAGCCTATCGGCCTCCACCCACAATAGGGGGAAGCGGGCGATGATTCCGAAGTGTGATTGTCACCGTCGTTTCAGCAATTAACACCATAGAATCCGCGAACGTTTGCTGGCTAATGTTCGCGGATTACGTTTTATCGGGGGCTTTACGGTATAGCCTTCTGGGATGACCGATATTGCCGTACAGCATTTCGACGCTGATTAACCCACTCTCCACGCAGTATTCAAGATAGCGACGCCCCGTGGTTTTGCTGACCCCGACGTTTTCCACGACCTCCTCCACCGACATTGCGCTGTCGGGACGATCGGCAAACAGCCGTTTGATCCGCTCCAGGGTCTGAGGCTCAATGCCCTTCGTCGACGGCGTGTGCGGGGATTCAGCAGCAGGCAGGTTAAACAGGCGATCCAGCGCATGCTGATCAACGACTTTTACCTGCTGCACGGTGTGGATGAAGCGCATAAAACGCTCCAGCGAGGCGTGCAGGCGCTGGAAAAAGACCGGTTTAATCAGGTAATCAAACGCGCCGCTGCGCATGGCATGGCTGCAGGTCTGCATATCGCTGGCGGCGGTGATGAAGATCACCGAGCACTCATAGCTTTTCAGCAGGGGAGTGTCGATTAACTCCACGCCTTTGCCGTCCGGAAGATAGTTATCCAGCAGAATAAGCCGCGGCTGATGCTGGCGAATCAGGCTGCATGCCTGCTCAATCGACGCGGCGATGCCCACCACGTGCAGATGAAAGTTCTGCTCAATATACTCGCGATGCAGCTCCGCCAGGTGCGGCTCATCCTCAACGATCACAACATCAAGTGCATGGGTCATGCTTTAGCCCATTCGGAATAAATACAGAGAAAATCGTGCCCTGCGGCGTATTGTCGGCAATCTCAATGCTGCCGCCCGCTTTGTTGATATAGCCTGCCACCAGAAACAGGCCGATACCGTGCTCGGTACCCACAATGTCGTTTTCACTGTCCGGCTTGCTGCTGAATCCCTGTCGAAAGATATGCGGCTTCAGCGCATCATCCACCCCGCAGCCCCGGTCGGCCACCTCAATCAGCAGCTCCAGGTTGCGATCGGAAATATAGAGTTCTACCGGCGCGGGGACCGGTGCGGTGAGGGTCGCATCCACGGCGTTATCCAGCAAATTACCAATAATGGACATCAGCTCCGTTTCACTGAGGCGGGACGGCATGCGGGTGAGCTGGCATGCGGGATCAAACTGTAGCTCAACCCCTTTTTCCCGTGCGCTGACATATTTCCCGAGCAGCAGCCCGCATAAGGCCGGAGAGGCAAAATGGGCCGACACGAAGTCCAGCACGCGCTGTGCGCCTTCCGACTGCACCTGGATATAGCGGATCGCTTCGTCATAGTGTTTCATCTGCAACAACCCCACCAGCGTCGCGGTCCAGTTCAGCTGTTCGTGGCGCATAATGCGCAGGTTGTCGGCATAGCGTTTGATCTGGCTGAGCTGGCTGCTGAGGGTATTAATGTCGTTTTTGTCGCGAAAGCTGTATACCCAGCCGCTTTCAACGCCAGGCTCGACCTCAATCGCCACGCGGTTGACGATGACCTCGCGCTGGTTAAGTACCGCAATCTGGTCGTGGCGGCCGCTGCTCACCGAGGCGTAGCGCTGTGTTAAAAACCCCGGCGAGGTTTGCAGAACCTCGTCCAGCGGCTTGCCGATAAGATCTTTTTCACTCCGATGAATATCCAGCATTTCTCGTGCCGCGCGGTTAATTAAAATCAGTTGCTTCTCTTCATTGACGGCAAATACCCCTTCATACATGGCTTCTAACAGCGCCCTTTGCTGCAAAACCAGCTGGGCAATATCTTTCGGCTCAAGTCTGAACATCTGTTTTTTAAGGTTGCGGGTAAACAGCCAAGAGAAAATAAACAGCAGCAGCAGAAGGGCAATCCCGTATAAACCGGCCTGCCAGAGAATGCGGGCGTTAATGTTGGCGATATACGAAGTCAGATAGCCGACCGAGACAATGCCAATCACCTGATGCTGTGCATTGAAGATGGGCGCTTTGCTGCGCAGCGAAACCCCAATCCCGCCCTGACGCACGGAAATAATGGTTTTGCCCTTGAGTACTTCGGCATTATCACCGCCGATCATCGGTAAATTAATGCGCTCCGGGGATTCCGAATGATAAAGATGCTGCTCGTGGGTATCGCCAATCACAATATAGCTGGCGTCACTTTCGGCACGCAGCGGCTGAATTAACCGGGCGATGCCGGGGATATCTCTGGCCGCCACCTTTTCCGCCAGACCCGGCATCAGCGCAATCTCACTGGCCTGAACCCGGGCGCGCTGGCCGAGATCGTGATGGAGCTGCCGGTCAATAAAATGAAACAGGATCGTACCCAGCAGCACTAACAGCAGGCAGGAGAAGCACACCAGCGCTAAAAACAGCTTTACCTGAAAAGAGAGTCTGCGTTTCATTCAACCCGCGCTAGCCTTGGAAAAGGGGATATTTATGGAGCCTGACATGTGCAAATAGTGGACGCAATCCGGTAAGAAAAGAGTTGTGAGCTGGCTTTTCGTTTTCAGCGTGATAGCCATCGGGATCCCGTAAGGCTATGCTTCATTCAGCACGAGAATAATTACAGAGGCAATGTCATGGATAAAGAACTACTGGATGCGGGTTACCGGGCCTATACCGGCGAGAAAATTGACGTGTACTTCAACACCGGGATCTGCAAACACTCAGGTAACTGCGTGCGTGGGAGCGCAAAGCTGTTTAATCTGAAACGTAAACCGTGGATTATTCCTGATGAAGTGGACGTCGAAACGGTTGTACGCGTAATTGATACCTGCCCGAGCGGTGCGATGAAGTATCGCCAAAAATAAGCGAGGAACCATGGATATTCTGGAAGGCCATAACAAGTTTTACGTGAATGATGCAGACGGAAATCAGGTGGCGGAGATTGTCTTCGTGCCGACCGGCGAGCACCTGAGCATTATTGAGCATACTGATGTCGATCCGAGCCTGAAAGGGCAGGGCGTTGGCAAACAGCTGGTGGCGAAAGTGGTCGAGAAGATGCGCGGTGAGAACCGTAAAATTATTCCGCTGTGTCCGTTTGCGAAACATGAGTTTGATAATACGCGGGAATATGACGATATCCGGGCGTGATTCTCTGTAGGAATGTAGGCCGGGTAAGCGCAGCGCTACCCGGCACAATGTATGGCGGGAACATTAGCCAACAAACATCACCGACACGCACAGCACGCCGACGATCAGCGTCAGCAGGCTGCCAGGGGAGCGGTAAGGCTTCAGAGAAGGGATCAGGTACGTCGACAGCGTCGGCATGATAAACAAAATCATGGCGATAAGCGGGCCGCTGATAGCGTAAATCATCGAAATCGCGTTCGGGTTTATGCAGCAGACCGCGAAGGTAATTAACGACACACCCATAATGGAAATCGCGCGGTTAAAGGCGCGGCTCTTTTTCACACCAACCTGATTGAGCGACGACTTCACGATCTCCGTCGCCCCCTCAATGACCCCAAAATAGGTGCCGAGGAACGATTTCGACATCGCAACAATCGCCACGATTATCCCGGAAATGCCGAGCCATGCGGGAGAAGAGGGCATCATCGACAGTGCTGACAGGATGGTTACCCCTTGCTCTTTGGCGGCCACAATGTAGGACGGCGGAATCGAGAGCAGGCAACTGAAGACAAAGAACAGCACGCTCAGGCAGATAATCAGGTACGCCACCTTCATGATCTTCTTGCATTTATCCATGGCGGCGTCAGCAAACTTCTCGCGACGATCCACGGCAAATGTCGAGATAATCGGGGTATGGCTGAAGGCAAACACCATCACCGGAATGGAAATCCATACCTGATGCAGCGTATGGCGATCAACGGCCATCTGGCTGGTAAGTAGCGAGGGTTGCCAGTTCCCGGTCAGGTAGATCGAGACAAAGAGGAAATAGGCAATCAGCGGGAATACCAGGAAGCCCATCACCTTTATCGTGATATGCCGTCCCATCAGGAAGATCAGATTCAGCACCAGCACCACACCTAAACTGACCAGCACGCGCACGGCGGTATCCACCGTCAGGTGTTTTGCCAGTTGCTCGGTTAACGAGTTGGTGATGGCCACCGCGTAAATCTGCACCACCACAAAGAAGGCGATGAAATAGAGTGTGGTGATCAGATTGCCAATCTTCTTGCCGTAATAGTGCGAGACGGCGCCGGTGATCCCTTCATTGCCTTTTGTTTTTGAAGAGAGAATAAATTGCGCCAGCGCGCGATGCGGCCAGTAGGTTAACGGGTAGGCCACAAGGGCGGTAATAAACAGAACAATAGCGCCTGCAGAGCCCAGCTGAATGGGCAAGAACAGCGTTCCTGCGCCCACGGCCGTGCCATAGAGAGCGAAACTCCAGAGAGTCTCATCTTTTGACCAAATTTTCGACATTAGAGCAACGTTTCAACTATCAAACCATCAGAATGGCGTGCAATTTACCATAGTTATGCTCGTAGAGCGCAGTTGCTTCGTTGGCGTTTGGCCGGAACAGGCGTCCGGCCAGAGAGCATTTAGCCTGCCAGGGCGCGTCGTTGCTGGCGACGCTTAAGGAATTTCTCACGCAGGTTATCGTATGCCCAGTTATAGAACATGGTGTAGGGCAGGAAGAACAGGAAGAAACCTATTTCCAGTGTGAATGCCTGAAGCAAGGTGACGCCCAGCACGGCAGCGACAATCGACACGCCAATCACAATAAATCCACATTCGAACCCCAGGGCGTGCAGCGCACGCACTTTTGCCGTGCGTGTTACCCGCTGGACTGGCCAGAAACGGTCGAAACCGAAGTTATAAATAATGTTCCAGAGCATGGCGGTAGTGGCCAGAATAACGGTCAATCCCCCCATTTCCACTACGGAGCGCTGCATGAGCCACGCGGCCGTAGGGGCGAGGATCGCCGTGGCAATCCCTTCGAAACAGACTGCATGGAAGATCCGCTCCGGCAGTTTACGGTGGAGTGCATCCTGATGTTGCATAGTGTAGACCTCATTAATTCGCCGGTATGGGCGGTGATGCGGCCTATTTTTATCGTTAAAGCTGATATATTAAAGATGGTATCCATCGATAAAGTAGATAGGTTATGCGCTATTCACCTGAAGCCCTTACCGCGTTTGTTGAGGCCGTTGCGGCTGGCTCTTTCTCTGCCGCCGCACGCCGGCTGCGTAAAAGTCAGTCGACGATCAGCACCTCCATTGCCCATCTTGAAGCCGATCTCGGTTTTGAGCTGTTTGACCGCTCGGCGCGTCAGCCGGTGTTAACGGCTCAGGGTGAACAGGTGTTGGGTTATGTGCAGGCCATCCTTGCCGCCAGCACGCGGCTGGATGAACTGGCGGTGTCGCTAACGGCACAAACGGAGGCGCGTCTGACATTTGTCCTTTCCGATACCCTGAACCCGGACGTGCTGGAAGAGATGATGAAGCAGTTTGACGCTCGCTTTCCCCATACGGCGTTCGAATGTCTGATTGGCGAGGAAGAGGATGTGATCGATCTGCTGCAAAAGGCGCGAGCGCAGGTGGGGCTGACGGAAGCGCGGGACAGTTACCCCACCGACATTGGCGTTACCCGCCTGCCGATGCAGACCCGTATGGCAATTTATGTTGCGACCACGCATCCCCTGGCGGGCCAAGCCGAAGTGCAGAGTGACGAGCTGCACGGCTGGCGCGAACTGCGGCTTAGCACCTATCTGGAACGCGAGGCTGAAATTGCGCGAGGACCCGTCTGGTCAGCACCGAATTACCTGTTACTCTTGAGTATGGCAGTGCAGGGATTCGGCTGGTGCGTGTTGCCGTGCGCGCTGGTGGATGAATTTGCCGCCGCGAAATCCCTTGTTCAGCTCAATGTGCCTGGCTGGCCAAGGGCGATCGGCATCGATCTGCTGTGGAATAAACGATCCCCTCCCGGCGTTGCCGGAAGCTGGCTGCGGCAGTATCTGCAGGATGTCCGTTAATCCTTGTGATTAAACTCACTATTTTTAAACAATTAAGATAATTGCCAGTAACAATCCTCTACTATCGTCATGTCATTTAACACAGAGGTCGTGATGAAAGATGTCGTCATAGTGGGTGCGTTGCGTACAGCTATCGGCTGTTTTCAGGGAGCGCTCGCGCGTCACTCGGCGGTTGACCTGGGCAGCGTGGTGGTCAAAGCGCTGGTGGAACGTAGCGGGGTCGCCGCACACGAAATTGATGAGGTGATCCTGGGGCAGGTTCTCACTGCCGGAGCCGGGCAAAACCCTGCGCGCCAGGCGGCCCTGAAAGGCGGTCTGCCCAACACCGTATCCGCCATCACCATCAACGACGTCTGTGGTTCAGGACTCAAAGCGCTTCATCTCGCTACGCAAGCCATTCAATGCGGTGAAGCGGATGTGGTTATTGCTGGCGGACAAGAGAATATGAGCCGTGCGCCGCACGTTCTCACCGACAGTCGTACCGGCGCGCAGTTAGGTAACAGTCAGTTGCTCGACAGCCTGGTGCATGACGGGCTGTGGGATGCGTTCAATGACTATCATATGGGCGTGACGGCGGAAAACCTGGCGCGCGAGTACGGTATCAGCCGTGAATTGCAGGATGCTTACGCGCTCAGTTCCCAGCAAAAGGCGCGTGCTGCGATTGATTCTGGTCGTTTTCGCGACGAGATTGTCCCGGTCAGCACGCAGCGTCAGAACGGCGAGGTGGTTGTCGTGGATACTGACGAACAGCCGCGCACTGACGCCAGTGCTGAAGGCCTGGCAAGACTCAATCCTGCGTTTGAAACCCAGGGCTCGGTCACGGCGGGCAATGCCTCTTCCATTAACGACGGCGCCGCAGCCGTTATGATGATGAGTGAAAGCAAAGCCCTGGAGCTGGATCTCCCTGTCCTGGCCCGTATCAAGGCGTTTGCCAGCGTGGGTGTTGATCCGGCACTGATGGGGATCGCACCCGTCTACGCTACCCGTCGCTGTCTGGATCGCGCAGGGTGGCAACTCTCCGATGTGGATCTGATTGAAGTGAACGAAGCGTTTGCCGCGCAGGCGATCTCGGTCGGCAAAATGCTGGAGTGGGATCCGCTGCGGGTCAACGTAAACGGTGGAGCCATTGCGCTGGGTCACCCTATCGGGGCGTCCGGTTGCCGGATACTGGTTTCACTGGTCCACGAAATGAAAAAACGCAATGCCCGCAAAGGGATAGCAACGCTCTGTATAGGCGGCGGGCAAGGGGTGGCGCTGGCCATCGAACGCTAATCTTTCCTGATTAATGAAACCTCCTCCGGGAGGTTTTTTTTATCCTCCCTTCATTCCCATACCTCTTAACCGTGATCCGGGTGTCATTTTCGTTATAAACAAAATAAAAAATGAAACGTTGTTTTGAATTTAATTGAAAAGCCTATTTTATGCCGATAGTATGTGTTCATCATGAAAACGGAACGTTGTTTCGTTTATTTTCTTCTTTTGGGCATGACCACATCTGGAGGTTACCGTGGACGTCAGACAAAGCATTCACAGTGCGCACGCCAAAACGCTGGACACGCAGGGGCTGCGCAGTGAGTTTTTAGTTGAGCAGGTGTTCGAGGCCGACAAGTACACCATGGTCTACAGCCATATCGACCGCATTATTGTCGGCGGCATTATGCCGGTGGCAAAAACCGTCTCCGTGGGCGGGGAAGTGGGTAAACAGCTGGGCGTGAGCTATTTTCTGGAGCGTCGTGAGCTGGGGGTGATTAATATCGGCGGGCCGGGCACGATTACCGTGGACGGCCAGTGCTTCGAGATTGGTCACCGCGATGCGCTGTACGTCGGTAAAGGGGCGAAAGAGGTGGTCTTTGCCAGCATCGACGGCGGTAAGCCCGCGAAGTTTTACTACAACTGCGCCCCTGCGCATACCTCATATCCGACCAAAAAAGTGACGCCTGAGGACGCAGCGCCCGTAACGCTGGGCGATAACCTCACCAGTAACCGTCGCACCATCAATAAATATTTCGTTCCGGATGTGCTGGAAACCTGCCAGCTCAGCATGGGGCTGACTGAACTGGCTCCGGGCAACCTGTGGAATACCATGCCGTGCCATACCCATGAACGCCGCATGGAAGTCTACTTCTACTTCAACATGGACGACGATGCCTGCGTGTTCCACATGATGGGGCAGCCGCAGGAGACGCGCCATATCGTCATGCATAACGAGCAGGCGGTGATTTCACCAAGCTGGTCTATTCACTCTGGCGTAGGGACCAAAGCCTATACCTTCATCTGGGGTATGGTCGGCGAAAACCAGGTCTTCGATGACATGGACCACGTTGCTGTTAAGGATCTGCGCTAGTCGCGGGCAGTTAAGTATCTATCTGCCTGTTGGTGACAGGCGCTGAAGAGTAAGGAACTAACATGATTCTGGATGCATTTTCTCTGCAGGGCAAAGTGGCGGTGGTTTCCGGTTGCGACACCGGCCTGGGTCAGGGGATGGCGTTAGGTCTGGCGGAAGCGGGTTGTGACATCGTCGGGATTAATATCGTTGAACCCACAGAAACGATTGAGCGCGTGACTGCGCTGGGGCGTCGTTTTCTTAGCCTGACCGCCGACCTGCGTAAAATTGACGGCATTCCGCAACTGCTTGAGCGCGCGGTGGCGGAATGGGGCCATATTGATATTCTGGTCAACAACGCGGGTCTGATCCGTCGTGAAGACGCGATTAATTTCAGCGAGACTGACTGGGACGACGTCATGAACCTGAATATTAAGAGCGTATTCTTTATGTCTCAGGCGGCGGCAAAGCACTTCATCGCGCAGGGAAAAGGCGGCAAGATCATTAACATCGCCTCGATGCTCTCCTTCCAGGGCGGCATCCGCGTGCCGTCTTATACGGCGTCAAAAAGCGCGGTGATGGGCGTGACCCGTCTGCTGGCGAACGAGTGGGCGCAGCACAATATCAACGTCAACGCGATTGCCCCGGGCTACATGGCCACCAATAACACCCAGCAGCTGCGGGCGGACGAAGAACGCAGTGCGGCCATTCTGGAGCGTATCCCGGCCGGGCGCTGGGGTCTGCCGAGTGACCTGATGGGGCCGGTTGTGTTTCTGGCCTCCTCAGCCTCGGACTACATCAATGGTTATACCATTGCGGTGGATGGCGGCTGGCTGGCACGATAACGTCGCTTCTGACAAAACCTCTGCGCTTCAGCGGAGGTTTTTTTTGCTTAAAAATTGTCAAAATCCATATCGATAAACACGAAAAATCCATACCGAAAAATGATAAATGACCGCTATCACACTTTTATTCCTTAAAAATTAACGGATTAGTAAAATATTGTGATTATTCAGGATTAGTTGAAATTGTAATGTCCATCACAGATCGCTATGCCATAGCGAAATCATCCATATCTTCGCGAATTCCAGCCTGACACTTTTCCGCGCTTTCTCGTAATTTCACTTAACAAATTTTGCTGTTGAGGCAGGAAAAATATGACATCTATCAATGACTCTACCCTGATGCCCGCTGCGCTGCGCGATACCCGACGCATGAACCAGTTTGTCTCCATTGCGGCTGCTGTAGCAGGTTTGCTGTTTGGCCTGGATATCGGCGTCATCGCCGGGGCGCTGCCGTTCATTACCGATCATTTTACGTTGAGTAATCGCCTGCAGGAGTGGGTGGTGAGCAGCATGATGCTTGGTGCGGCTATCGGTGCGCTGTTTAACGGCTGGCTTTCGTTCCGCCTCGGGCGTAAATACAGCCTGATGGCCGGCGCCGTCCTGTTTGTTGCGGGGTCGATTGGCTCTGCATTTGCGACCAACGTAGAGGTGCTGCTGCTTTCCCGCGTGCTGCTCGGCGTGGCAGTGGGGATCGCCTCCTACACGGCACCGCTTTATCTCTCTGAGATGGCAAGTGAGAATGTGCGCGGCAAGATGATCAGTATGTATCAGCTGATGGTGACGCTGGGCATCGTGCTGGCGTTCCTGTCCGATACGTACTTCAGCTACAGCGGCAACTGGCGCGCCATGCTCGGCGTGCTGGCGCTGCCTGCGGTGGTGCTGATTGTACTAGTGATCTTCCTGCCCAATAGCCCGCGCTGGCTGGCGCAAAAAGGGCGTCACGTCGAGGCGGAAGAGGTGCTGCGGATGCTGCGCGATACTTCTGAAAAAGCGCGTGAAGAGCTGAACGAAATCCGCGAAAGCCTGAAGCTGAAACAGGGGGGCTGGGCGCTGTTTAAGATCAACCGCAACGTGCGCCGCGCGGTGTTCCTCGGCATGTTGCTGCAGGCGATGCAGCAGTTCACCGGGATGAACATCATCATGTACTACGCGCCACGCATCTTCAAAATGGCCGGTTTTACCACCACTGAGCAGCAGATGATTGCCACGCTGGTGGTGGGGCTCACCTTTATGTTCGCCACCTTTATTGCGGTATTCACCGTCGATAAAGCCGGGCGTAAACCGGCGCTGAAAATTGGCTTTAGCGTGATGGCTCTCGGTACGCTGATCCTAGGCTACTGCCTGATGCAGTTTGATAACGGCACGGCCTCAAGCGGTCTTTCCTGGCTTTCTGTCGGGATGACCATGATGTGTATTGCCGGTTACGCGATGAGCGCCGCACCAGTGGTGTGGATCCTGTGCTCCGAAATTCAGCCGCTCAAATGCCGTGACTTTGGGATCACCTGTTCCACCACCACCAACTGGGTGTCGAACATGATCATTGGTGCGACCTTCCTGACGCTGCTGGATGCCATTGGCGCTGCGGGAACCTTCTGGCTCTACACGGTGCTGAACGTGGCGTTTATTGGCGTGACCTTCTGGCTGATTCCGGAAACCAAAGGTGTGACGCTGGAACATATTGAACGCAAACTGATGGCCGGGGAAAAACTGCGTAATATCGGCGTGTAATGTGAATACCGGGGGCCCTACGTTTACTGGGCCTGCGTGGGCAAAATGTACGCCGGGTAAGCGCTAGCGCCACCCGGCTTTTTTCTAGATCGATGTTTAACAAGAGCCATGTTGTAAATAACTACCAACTTTGATAGCAAGCGCACACATAGCCGATTCTTGCGTTCAGATTATTCTCATTTCCTAGTATTATCTGAAAACTGAACTCACCAGGCAGAACTTTACTGCAATCGCAATAGAAGAACGGCTATGTCAGCAATGGATTTCAAAAAAAATACGGATCTCGATTTTCCTTCATATGCTACCCCCGCAATCTCTCCAAAAGAGATCGACCTTCTGGGTCTGTTAGATGTTCTGCTGGCCGCGAAAAAACGCATCGTCACCATCGTCTTTATCTTTGCGCTGGCAGGCCTGGCTATTGCGTTTCTGTTGCCGCAAAAATGGACCAGTAAAGCGGTGATCACCCCGGCAGAGCAGACGCAGTGGAACCCGCTGCGCCAGATGATGGTTGCGCTGCAGGTTCTTGACGTGAAGGCGCAGGTGACACGTTCGGAAATCTTTGACCTGTTTATCAAAAAATTCCAGTCGCAGTCATTGCTCAAAGAGTATTTGACCTCTTCCCCTTACGTCATGTCACAGCTTGAAGAGGTTGAGGTTGACGCGCTTGAACTGCACCGTGCGGTCGTCAATATTGCGGAAAGAATGAAAGCGGTGAATGACGCACAGGTAAAAGATGCGGATAAAGTGCCTTATGTCTCCTGGACTCTGAGCTTCACGGCACCGAAAGCCAGTGATGCGCAAACCGTACTGGAGGGGTATATCAATTATATCGCGGCGGTTGTTGAAAAAGAGACGGTGCAAAATATCCGTAACCAGATCGCCCTCAGGACGAATGAGGTAGAGCAGCAGCTTAAGCTCGACCGTGTGCGTCTGACCAATATTCACAATACTAACCTGCAGCGGCTGAATTATTCGCTGGAAGTGGCAAATGCTGCGGGCATTAAGAAGCCAGTCTACAGCAGCGGGCAGGCGGTAAAAGATGACCCGGATTACTCCGTTGCGCTCGGTGCTGACGGAATCGCGCAAAAGCTGCAGATTGAAAAAAATCTCAAAGATGTGACGGAGCTGAACGCGGACTTCCAGAACCGGGAATACTATCTGGCGCAGCTGAAAAATCTCTCCTTTGCAGACGTTAAGCTTGAACCCTTCAGGTATCAGCTTTCTCCGTCTTTGCCGGTGAAAAAAGACGGTCCGGGCAAACCTCTGATTGTAATTCTGGCGGCACTCCTGGGCGGGCTCTTTGCCTGCGGTAGCGTGTTGCTGCGTGAAGCGATGCTCTCCCGTCATCCGCTGTCAGAGCCGTTGACACAATAAACGCAGGGTTTAAAAAGGCGCTGAATACAGCGCTTTTTTTATGGGCGTCGGTTGTGTTAAAAGAGATACCAGAGATAAGGAGAGATAATGAAAACGATCGGCCTGATAGGTGGGATGAGCTGGGAATCGACAATCCCTTATTACCGCCTGATTAACGAAGGGGTAAAGCAGCGTCTGGGCGGACTGCATTCTGCGAGTCTGCTGCTGCACAGCGTTGATTTCCATGAAATTGAAGCCTGTCAGTCGAGCGGAGAGTGGGATAAAGCCGGTGAAATACTGGCGGATGCCGCGCTGGGGCTGGAGCGTGCGGGGGCGCAGGGCATTCTGCTGTGTACCAATACGATGCACAAAGTTGCATCGCACATTGAAGCACGCTGTTCGCTGCCATTCCTGCACATCGCCGATGCCACAGGACGTGCGATTCGCTCGTCGGGGATGTCGCGCGTGGCATTGCTCGGCACGCGCTACACCATGGAGCAGGATTTCTATCGCGGGCGTGTGCACAGCGAGTTCGGCATCGAAAGCCTGATACCGGATGAGAAAGACCGGGCACGCCTCAATCAGATTATCTTCGAAGAACTGTGCCTGGGTACCTTCAGCGAGCCTTCCCGGGCGTATTACGTCAGCGTGATTGAAAAGCTGGCGCAGCAGGGGGCTGAAGGGGTGATCTTCGGCTGCACGGAGATCGGCCTGCTGGTGCCTGCAGAGCGAAGCCCGGTCCCGGTCTTTGATACCGCCGCCATTCACGCTGCCGATGCCGTGGAGTTTATGCTCTCATAATGGGTTTTGCCGTTCAGGTAAGCGAAGCGCCACCTGGCGGGCGTGCTCCATTAAGTGTTCGGTGAATGCGTCCACCAGCGCGGAGGCCGGACGGTGTAGCGGGCGGATCAGGCTCACGGTGAACGGAACGGATAGGCTAAACGGGCGAATCACGATATCGCTCCCGGCGTAATCCAGCGCCGTGAGCGGGTTAACGACCGCGACGCCGACGCCCGCCCGCACCATTGCACATATTGACGCCGCGCTGTGCGTTTCCACTACCATCCGCCGTTTCACCTGATGCTCAGCAAAAAGCGTATCCAGCAGCTGCCGGTAGCTGTCGGTTTGCGACAGGCTAATGTAGTTCTCCCCGTGGAAATCCTCTGGTGCAATCACTGTCTTACCGGCGAGCCGGTGCCCGGCGGGCAAAACGCACACTTCATCTAAAGAAAGTAACTCCGTGCGTGCCGTTCCCGCAGGCGTGGAGAGCGTTTCGGTCAGGCCCAAATCATGACGCTGTGCTGAAAGCCACTCTTCAAGCAGGGGGGACTCCTGCGGCACGATGGTGAGATTGACCTCCGGATAGCGGGCCAGAAAAGGCTGAAGCAGGGTCGGTAAAAAAGACTGAGAGAAAACCGGAAGACAGACAATCGACAGCTCGCCCTGACGAAACTCGCGCAGACTTTCCGCCGCACTGACAATTCTGTCCAGCCCGTACCAGGAGCGCTGGACTTCCTCAAACAGGCGCAACCCCTGCACCGTCGGGTGAAGTCTGCCCCGGGTGCGCTCGAACAGTTTCAGTTCCAGTACCTTTTCGAAGCGCGCCAGCTCGCGGCTGACCGTCGGCTGCGACGTATGCAGCATCTGCGCGGCTTCGGTGAGATTGCCGGTGGTCATCACAGCGTGAAAAATCTCTATATGGCGTAAATTCACAGCGGGCATAGGGCACCTGAAAGCAGAGAACTGTCCATATCATTTTTGCATAGACTCACGATAAAACGATATTTTTTATTCTCCTTCCGCTGTGGCGTAATCATGAAAAATGAATTTATCCGGAGAAGACCATGCCACGCCCGCTCAATCAAACTGATACCGATTTAAATGCCGAAAATCTGCTGCGCCTGCCCGCCGAGTTTGGTTGCCCGGTATGGGTCTACGACGCGCAGATCGTTCGCGAGAAGATCGCGGCCCTGCATCAGTTTGACGTGGTGCGTTTTGCCCAGAAGGCCTGCTCAAATATTCACATCCTGCGCCTGATGCGTGAGCAGGGGGTCAAGGTTGACTCTGTCTCGCTGGGTGAAATCGAACGTGCGCTGGCGGCCGGATTTGATCCGAAAACCGATCCAGACGCGATTGTCTTTACTGCGGATCTGATTGACGACGCCACGCTGGCGCGCGTGCATGAACTGCAGGTGCCGGTAAATGCCGGTTCGGTGGATATGCTGGAGCAGCTGGGTCAGGTTTCACCAGGTCATCGCGTCTGGCTGCGTGTGAATCCGGGTTTCGGTCACGGTCATAGCCAAAAAACGAACACCGGCGGCGAAAACAGCAAGCACGGCATCTGGTATGCCGACATGCCAGCCGCGCTTGACGTGTTGCAGCGTTACAACCTGAAGCTGGTGGGTATTCACATGCACATTGGCTCTGGCGTGGATTACGGCCATCTGGGGCAGGTTTGCGGAGCGATGGTGCGCCAGGTTGTCGATTTTGGCCAGGATCTTGAGGCGATCTCCGCCGGGGGCGGGCTTTCCATTCCTTACCGCGAAGGAGAGGAGGCGATCGACACCGATCACTATTACGGCCTGTGGAGCGCCGCGCGTGACCAAATCGCCGCCCATCTCGGTCATGCCGTGAAGCTGGAAATTGAGCCGGGTCGTTTCCTGGTGGCCGAAGCCGGTGTGCTGGTGGCGCAGGTACGCAGCGTCAAAGAGATGGGCTCCCGCCACTTCGTATTGATTGACGCGGGCTTTAACGACCTGATGCGTCCATCGATGTACGGCAGCTATCATCACATTACCGCGCTGGCCGCTGATGGCCGCGATTTAACGCATGCGCCGCGCCGCGAGACGGTTGTCGCAGGCCCGCTGTGTGAATCGGGGGACGTCTTCACTCAGCAGGAAGGTGGAAAAGTGGAAACCCGCGCGCTGCCAGAGGTGAAGCCGGGCGATTACCTGGTGCTGCACGACACCGGGGCGTACGGGGCGTCGATGTCCTCGAACTACAACAGCCGCCCGCTGCTGCCGGAAGTACTGTTTGATAACGGCAAAGCGCAGTTGATCCGTCGTCGTCAGACCATTCAGGAACTGCTGGCTTTAGAACTCATCTGAGTAAAGTACGGCCCGGTAGTGACCGAATCGCGTAATACCAGCGTGCCGGTAAACGGCGGGATCGCATCGACCGGCTGGTTTTTTGCCAGCCGGATCGCCTGATCGATGGCCGTAATAATCATGTTATCTATTGGCAGATAAACCGATGAAAGCGCAGGCTCCAGCCACTTCGCGCTTGGGGCATCGTCAAAACCGAACAGGGAGATATCCTGCGGGATCTTGAGTCCTGCCTGGTGCAACGCTTTGGACGCACCCAGTGCCATATCATCGTTACAGGCAAACAGGGCGCTAAACGGCACGCCGTCGGCAATCAGCTCCTTGCACAGCTCATAGCCTCTCGTCATTCCGGCATCACCGTACTTAATTCGACGCTCGTCCAGGCGAATACCGTGCTTTTCCAGCGCTTTGCGATAGCCCATCAGCCGCGCTTTACCCGTGGGCGTGTGGATAGGGACGGTAATACAGGCGATCTCCCGATGGCCCTGATTGATCAGGTAATCCACCGCCTTAAATGCGGCATCCTGCTGTTCGAAGAACACGCAGCGATCCGGAGCCTGACTGACTTCACGGTTGATGACCACCAGCGGCGTTTGCACGGTATTCATCAGTTTGATGATCGCCTTTTCGCTCATATAGCGCGTGTAAAGCACAATGGCATCACACTGACGATCGGCCAGCATTTGCACTGCCTGTTCTTCCTGTTCCGGCGCGTCGTGACCGTCGGTGACGATCAACTGTTTGCCGTGGGTTTCGGTCTGCCGCGACGCCTGCTGCAGAAGGCGCCCAAAATAAAAGCCGTCGAAGGTGGAGACGACCAGACCAATGCTGTTGCTGGTCTGGTTAGCCAGTGAGCGCGCGAGAAAGTTGGGGCGGTAGCCCAGCTCTTCCATCGCAGCAAAGACCTGCTGACGCGTACTCTCTTTAACCTGACCCGTGCCGTTCAGCACGCGCGAGACGGTAGCCTTCGACACGCCCGCACGCAGTGAGACATCCAGCATTGTTGCCATTCTACATTCCTGCTTCCACGTAATGCCCTGCAGTTTAACACAGACCTGACGGCGTATAAGCGATGCGGGAAGGGCAAAACTTCTGCCACGATCACGCTTTTTGGTAACGATTCGCCTGGCCCCTCAGAAGTAAAACGTAATAGTCTGACTCTGGTAAAATAATCGACAAACCGGGCTGGAGGCGTCAGGCTAGCCCATTAATAAGAACACCCAGGTGAAACGTGAAAAAGAGTGTCATCCTCCCGCTTTATGAAGACCCGCAGTATGCGGAGCAGGTTACCGACTGGATATGGCAGGCGTTTGGCGAGGGGCTCCCACGGGCATTTTTCCACAGCATCGTTGAGCACAGCCAGGCGCCGGGGGCACTGCCGTTGACGTTTATCGCTTTAGAAGACCAACAGCTTCTCGGCACGGTGGGCCTCTGGCGCTGCGATTTGATTACCCGACAGGATCTCTGTCCGTGGCTGGCGGCGCTCTACGTTGATGAGGCGGCGCGCGGTAAGGGACTGGCAGGTAAGTTACAGCAACACGTTATCGCCTTTGCCGCACAGGCCGGATACGACGAACTCCATCTCTGGTCTGCCTGCCGTGACTTCTATGAACGTTACGGCTGGCAGTACATTGGCGATGGGCTGGAGTATCCCGATAAAACGGTACATCTGTACCGTTATTCGCTTTGCGCTTCAGCAGGCGACGCAACGGAGTGACGGCGCACTAAGGTTGGGCTGAAGAGATGGGTAATTTCCGGTGGCTGGCGTTGCTCGGCCAGCGCTAACGCCAGCTCGGCAGCCTGTGTGGCCATCGTGATGATAGGGTAACGCACGGTGGTCAGGCGCGGGCGCACATAGCGAGAGACCAGCACATCATCAAAGCCAATCAGCGAGATTTCTGCCGGGACCTCAATTCCGTTATCATTCAATACCCCCATTGCGCCAGCGGCCATCGAGTCGTTATAGCTTGCCACTGCCGTGAAGTTCCGTCCGCGGCCCAGCAGTTCCGTCATAGCCTGTTCGCCACCGCTCTCATCCGGTTCACCATAGGCCACCAGACGGTCATTACAGGGTAGACCGTTTTCGCGCAGGGCATCGTAGTAGCCCTGAAGACGATCTTCTGCGTCAGAAATAGGGTGGTTGGAACAGAGATAGCCAATCCGCGTATGTCCCTGTTGAATCAGATGACGGGTCGCAAGCCAGGCGCCGTAGCGGTCGTCGAGAGCCACGCAGCGTTTTTCAAATCCAGGAATAATGCGGTTGATGATGACCATGCCGGGCATCTGCTTCATCAGGTGAATCAGTTCGGCATCCGGGATCATTTTGGCGTGAACCACCAGAGCTGCGCAGCGGTGGCGGATCAACTGTTCGATCGCCTGGCGCTCTTTTTGCTCATTATGATAGCCATTGCCGATCAGTAAAAAGTTACCCGTCTGATAAGAGACCTGTTCAACCGCCTTCACCATGGCGCCGAAAAAGGGGTCGGATACATCACCCACCACCAGACCAATGGTTTCAGTGGACTGCTGGGCGAGCGCGCGAGCATTGGCGTTGGGGTGGTAGTTCAGGGTTTCCATGGCGCTTTGTACCGCCTGGCGTGATGCGTCGCTGGCTTTGGGGGAATCATTAATCACGCGGGAGACGGTGGCAACCGAAACACCGGCCAGACGAGCCACATCCTTTATTGTCGCCATTTATAACCTTCTTATTAGGGGTAAGCGTTTACACACCAAATAGTGTTGCGGAAAAGTGGCGTGCATTCAAGGGGCACCGATTTCCCCTCACTACAAACGTGACGCAGAACACCCCTGATCGTGTAATCGTTACACGCGCAGTCATGTCTGAAGACGGTGAATCTGAACCTTTGGTTACACTTTGCCTCAGGCTGTTGCGATTGTCCGGTGGCGATGACGTTAAAGAGGTTGATAGAGTCGAGATCCCAGAGGTATTGATAGGTGGAATCAACTCCGGTTGATTAACACGACTTACACCAGCCTGCGTTTTTACGCAGGTTTTTTTTTGCCTGATAGTTCAACCTGTAACAGCAAAAGAGAATATTCACACCTGGTTGCACTTCGGCTCATTCCCTTGCGTTTTCCTGCTGGCGAAGCGCAGGGGCAACGGCCACAATCAAGATCCCAGAGGTATTGATTGGTGAGAATTCTTAGTACGTTTTCGTACTCATCTCTTGCACCAACCTGCGCGGATGCGCAGGTTTTTTTTTGCCCCCACTTTTGCTGTCGCTCCCATACCACTTCTCGTGTAATCTGCCACCATTTACTGTCAACCCTCCACACTGTCTGGCAAAGGGAGTTGAGATGCTATTTGGGTTCTTCCGTACACTTTTCCGTATTCTTTTTCGCATCCGCGTCACTGGCGATGCCCAGGCGCTTCGCGGCGAACGCGTTCTCATCACACCAAATCATGTTTCCTTTATCGATGGCATCCTGCTGGCGCTGTTTTTGCCCGTGCGTCCGGTGTTTGCGGTGTATACCTCCATCAGCCAGCAGTGGTATATGCGCTGGCTCACGCCGCTGATTGACTTCGTGCCGCTCGACCCCACCAAACCGATGATGATTAAACATCTGGTACGTCTGGTTGAGCAGGGGCGTCCGGTGGTCATTTTCCCGGAAGGGCGCATTTCAGTGACCGGCTCGCTAATGAAAATCTATGACGGCGCGGGATTTGTCGCGGCGAAGTCAAAAGCGACCGTGGTGCCACTGCGTATCGAAGGCGCAGAGCTGAGCCACTTCAGCCGCCTGAAAGGGCTGGTGAAGCAGCGTCTGTTCCCAAAAATTACCCTGCATATTCTGCCGCCAACGTCGTTACCGATGCCCGATGCACCGCGTGCCCGCGATCGCCGTAAAATTGCCGGAGAAATGCTGCACCAGATTATGATGGAAGCGCGAATGGCCGTTCGTCCGCGCGAAACGCTGTATGAATCTCTGCTTTCGGCACAGTATCGCTATGGTGCCAGGAAAAACTGTATTGAAGACATCAATTTCACGCCTGACACATATCGCAAACTGCTGACCAAGACCCTGTTTGTGGGCCGCATTCTTGAAAAATACAGTAAGAAGGGTGAAAAGATTGGCCTGATGCTGCCTAACGCGGGCATCAGCGCAGCGGTGATTTTTGGTGCGGTGTCCCGCGGCCGTATTCCGGCAATGATGAACTACACGGCGGGTGTAAAAGGGCTGACCAGTGCCATCACTGCGGCCCAAATCAACACCGTTTTTACCTCTCGCCAGTTCCTGGATAAAGGCAAGCTGTGGCATCTGCCGGAGCAGCTGACTCAGGTTCGCTGGGTCTTCCTGGAAGATCTGAAGGCGGACGTGACGACGGGCGACAAGCTGTGGATTTTCGCTCACCTGCTGATGCCCCATCTGGCACAGGTTAAACAGCAGCCGGAAGATGACGCGATTATCCTCTTTACCTCCGGTTCGGAAGGCAACCCGAAAGGCGTCGTCCACAGCCACAAGAGTATTCTCGCGAACGTTGAACAGATCAAAAGCATTGCTGACTTTACCGCCAGTGACCGTTTTATGTCTGCGCTGCCGCTGTTCCACTCCTTTGGTCTGACGGTGGGGCTGTTTACGCCGCTGCTGACCGGCGCAGAAGTGTTCCTCTATCCCAGCCCGCTGCATTACCGCATTGTGCCGGAGCTGGTGTATGACCGTAACTGCACCGTCCTGTTTGGGACCTCAACCTTCCTGGGTAACTATGCGCGTTTCGCTAATCCATATGATTTCTATCGTGTGCGTTATGTGGTGGCGGGGGCGGAAAAACTGCAGGAGAGCACGCGTCAGATCTGGCAGGACAAGTTTGGCCTGCGCATTCTTGAAGGCTATGGCGTTACGGAGTGCGCACCCGTCGTCTCCATCAACGTGCCGATGGCGGCGAAGCCGGGTACGGTTGGCCGAATTCTGCCGGGAATGGATGCGCGTCTGCTGGCGGTACCGGGCATTGAGGACGGTGGCCGCCTGCAGCTGAAAGGACCAAACGTGATGAATGGTTACCTGCGCGTGGAAAACCCGGGCGTGCTGGAAGCGCCAACGGCGGAAAACGTGAACGGTGAGGTTGAAACCGGCTGGTACGACACCGGTGATATCGTTCGCTTCGACGAGCAGGGCTTTGTGCAGATTCAGGGGCGTGCAAAACGCTTCGCCAAAATCGCCGGTGAAATGGTCTCTCTGGAGATGGTTGAACAGCTGGCGACGGCGGTGTCCGCGGATAAGATGCACGCGACGGTGGTGAAGAGTGATGCCAGCAAAGGCGAGGCGCTGGTCCTGTTTACCACCGACAGTGAGCTGAAGCGCGACAGGTTACTTAGCCATGCGCGTGAGCATGGCATTCCCGAGCTGGCGGTACCGCGCGATATTCGTTACCTGAAACACCTTCCGGTATTGGGTAGCGGTAAGCCTGACTTTGTGACCCTGAAAGGCATGGTTGAAGAGGCGGAACAGCAAAATGCGTGAGTCAGTGCACACTAACACATCGCTTAGGTCAAAAGGCATGATGGCAGTGATTGCTGCGCAGTTTCTCTCTGCGTTCGGCGATAACGCGCTGTTGTTTGCCACCCTGGCGCTGCTGAAGGCCGAGTTTTACCCTGACTGGAGCCAGCCGATCCTGCAGATGGTGTTTGTGGGCGCTTACATTATCTTCGCGCCGTTTGTGGGGCAGGTGGCGGACAGTTTCCCGAAAGGCCGGGTGATGATGTTTGCTAACGGTCTGAAGCTGCTGGGGGCCGCCAGCATTTGCTTTGGTTTCAATCCGTTTATTGGCTACACGCTGGTGGGCATTGGTGCTGCCGCCTACTCACCGGCGAAATATGGCATCCTCGGAGAGCTGACCACGGGTGATAAGCTGGTGAAAGCCAACGGCCTGATGGAGTCGTCTACTATCGCCGCTATCCTGCTCGGCTCCGTCGCGGGCGGTGTACTGGCCGACTGGCATGTCCTGGCGGCGCTGGGCGTTTGTGCGGTGGTGTATGGCGGTGCGGTCGTGGCTAACCTGTTCATTCCAAAGCTGCCGGTAGCCCGTCCGGGACAATCCTGGCGCTTCAAACCGATGACCGGCAGTTTCTTTAATGCCTGCCGCGTGCTCTGGCGTAACGGTGAAACACGTTTCTCTCTGATGGGCACTAGTATGTTCTGGGGCGCAGGCGTCACGCTGCGCTTCCTGCTGGTGCTGTGGGTGCCGGTGGCGCTGGGCATTACCGACAATGCGACGCCGACCTATCTTAACGCGATGGTGGCGATCGGCATTGTTGTTGGCGCGGGCGCGGCGGCGAAGCTGGTGACGCTCGAAACGGTGGCACGCTGCATGCCTGCGGGGATCCTCATTGGCGTCGCGGTGCTCCTTTTCTCGCTACAGCATGCGTTATTGCCTGCTTATGCTCTACTGATCCTGATTGGTATTCTGGGTGGTTTCTTCGTGGTACCGCTCAACGCGTTACTGCAGGAGCGCGGCAAGCAGACTGTTGGGGCGGGAAATGCCATTGCGGTGCAAAATCTGGGTGAAAACCTGGCGATGCTGTTAATGCTGGGGCTCTACTCGCTGGCGGTGAAAGTCGGTGTGCCAGTGGTGGGAATTGGCGTCGGGTTTGGTGCGCTGTTTGCGCTGGCGATTGCCGCATTGTGGCTTTGGCAGCGTCGCCGTTGATTTATGCGGTCTGATGCCCTCACCCCGGCCCTCTCCCACGGGAGAGGGTGCGAACACTAAAAACGGCAACGTGCGTTGCCGTTTTGCATTTATTACGGTGCAGGATACGTATAAACCTGATGCACCGCTTCAATCTCCGCTAATACCTCTTCACTCAGGTCCAGATGGAAACTCTCAATATTGGTTTTCAGCTGTTCCAGAGAGGTAGCCCCCAGCAGAGTACTGGCCACAAACGGCTGACGGCGCACGAAGGCCAGCGCCATCTGTGCGGGGTCAAGACCGTGACGCTTTGCGATATCCACATAGGCCGCAACGGCTTTCTGTGTCTGCTCGCCGCTGTAGCGGGTAAAGCGGCTAAAGAGGGTATTACGCGCCCCAGCCGGTTTTGCGCCGTTCAGGTATTTCCCCGTCAGCGTGCCAAAACCGAGGCAGGAATAGGCGAGCAGTTCCACCTCTTCATATTGTGTCACTTCCGCCAGGCCAACTTCGTAGCTGCGGTTAAGCATGCTGTAGGGGTTTTGAATGGTGACGATGCGCGGCAGATCGTGTTTATCCGCCAGGTGCAGATAGCGCATCACGCCAAAGGCCGTTTCGTTAGACACGCCAATGTAGCGGATTTTCCCCGCGCGCTGGCATTCGGTCAGCGCTTCCAGCGTTTCCAGCAGCGTAACGGCGGGAGCGCTCTCATTCCAGCTGTAGCCAAGCTTACCGAAACAGTTGGTTGGACGCTGTGGCCAGTGGACCTGGTACAGATCAAGATAGTCGGTTTGCAGGCGCTTCAGGCTGGCATCCAGCGCGGCGCGGATATTTTTGCGATCGAGGATTTGGTTTGGGCGGATCCCGGCATCGTTATTGCGCGAGGGGCCGCTGACTTTCGAGGCGATAACCAGCTTTTCACGGTTGCCGCGTTTTGCCAGCCAGTTACCGACGTAGGTTTCGGTAAGTCCCTGGGTTTCAGGGCGTGGCGGCACAGGGTACATCTCTGCGACATCAATCAGGTTAATGCCCTGGCTGACGGCATAATCGAGTTGTGCATGGGCATCGGCTTCGCTGTTTTGTTCACCAAATGTCATCGTGCCCAACCCCAGTTGACTTATCTCCAGAGCGCTGTGGGGGATACGGTGATAATGCATAGCCGGCTTCCTTCAATAGACATGTAGACCGCGTCAGGAACCTCCCGACAAAGGAATATAAACATGGCAGAGGGGAAGCAAAAGGGGAAGAAAAAAATCAAAAAGGCCAGTACGCTACTGACCTCTGACTGTTATCGCTCAATAATTTGCGAAACTTCGTCGCGATTGATCTGCATTTTATTGCCTGCCTGGTCGTGGTAGCTGACCAGACCGGTATCGTCGTCGACTTCGGGTTTGCCGTCGGTCAGGATCATCCGGCCATCTTTTGTCGCCATAACGTAATCGCTGCTACAGCCCGATACAGCAAACGCCAACCCGACTGCTGAAATTAACACCGCCCATTTTTTCATCGTTATCGTCCTCATCTGGCTCGTATCAAATCATAGTGTAGTATTAACCCGTTATGAAAACAGGGAGAAGCAGTAAAATCTTAAAAACCAGGCGATTATGTTTGTTAGCTCGCAAAATAAGTAAAAAACTATGTTTTTAGTAAGAAATGACGAGCAAGCAGTGCGCCGGTGAAATTCTTTTTGAGATAAAAACCGCGCGGCAACGTCAGTATCGGCTCGCCCATTGCGCCGATCGCCTCGGTCAGCGCTTTGCTGTTAGCCGCCTTTGGGCGCAGCTGTAACACTTCTCCGTGTCGGGCGGTGATGCGCTCCACCTGCCCGAGCACGATCATGTCCATCAGCTCTTCCCAGTCCAGACGCAGCTGATGCTCTTCCTCTTCATCCGGGCTCCAGAGCAGCGGCGCGCCAACGCGACGCTCAGCCAGTGGGATCTGACGTTCACCTTCAACCGGAACCCACAGCACGCGCTTCAGCTTATGGCGCACGTGGCTGGTCTCCCACGTCACGCCGGTATTACCGGTCAAAGGCGCAACGCAGACAAACGTGGTCTCCAGAGGCTTGCCCTGGCTGTCGATGGGAATGGTTTTTAACTCTACGCCAAGGGCGGCAAAATCTTGCTCTGGTTTGCTCCCGGCGCTGGCACCCAGCCACAGTTCCAGCAGCATGCCGATCCAGCCTTTATCTCGTTTCAGATCCTTCGGGATCGGAAGCCCTGCCATCGCCGCCAGTTCGCCCAGCGAGAAACCCGCCAGACGCTGAGCCTGCTGCAGCAACTGACGCTCGCTTGACGGCGGTGTGAGCAAGGGGGTAAGCGGATGCATGAAGGTAACCTTTTGATTAAAAAATAAACGAAGAAATTGTCCCTTGTGGATAGAGTTTAACTTTTTCTGTACCAATATTCCATGTCTATGATTTATAGGTTTTTTTATCGAAAATTTAGCACCAGATCTGAAACGTAAAATGGGTTGTTCAAATCTTGTCACTGACAATAAACAGGATCTTACACCATGTTATCCACAGAAAAGTGGGATAACTGGGCATAACCCTGACTACTGTTTCAATTTACAGCCTTGACGTGCGACGAAAATCCAAATTTCAGACAAATTGTGTTTAACTTATTGGCACAATCTGTGGATAAAACCGACGCTGTTCGATCTTTCATCAGCACGATGATCCCTGATGTGATGATCGTCACGCTATTCTCTTTTTTGTTGATGGTTTCATGCTTAACTATATGAAAATAATAATCTTATATAATTTCATTAAAAAAGGGAGCCTGACGGTGATTCAGGTTGTTCATGGGTAATCAGACACTTCTTCACAACTATATCCACAGAAAAGGTGAATAAAATTCCCTTCGCAGCTGCACTTCTGTTTATAACTCTGCCCTTATTTGTGAGTTATTCAAATGTTATTAGGTTGCAGGCCTGTAAGAGAGTGGTTTACCGCCTCCCTGTAGTGTGAAACAATCATTCATATATAAGGTTTAGATTGGGGTAGTCCGGTGATTGATGACGATGGCTACCGCCCGAACGTAGGAATAGTAATTTGTAATCGTCAGGGCCAGGTCATGTGGGCAAGGCGATATGGTCAGCACTCCTGGCAGTTCCCGCAAGGTGGGATTAATCCGGGAGAGTCCCCAGAACAAGCGATGTACCGGGAGCTTTTTGAAGAGGTCGGTTTAAGCCGTAAAGATGTTCGCATCCTGGCCTCGACCCGCAACTGGTTGCGTTACAAGTTACCGAAACGTTTGGTGCGTTGGGACACAAAGCCGGTTTGTATCGGCCAGAAACAGAAGTGGTTTCTTCTGCAGTTGGTGGGCAACGATTCAGACATCAATATGCAAACCAGCAGTACGCCGGAGTTCGATGGCTGGCGCTGGGTAAGCTATTGGTATCCTGTTCGTCAGGTCGTGTCATTTAAACGCGATGTTTACCGTAGGGTGATGAAAGAGTTTGCAAGTGTGGTTATGCAGCTTCAGGAGATCCCGCCTAAGCCGCAAAGCGCACCTGCCTGGCGACGTAAAAGAGGTTAAGCTACGCAAATCATGCTCACCCGCTTGCGAGAAATAGTCGAGAAGGTGGCCAGTGCTCCGCGTCTGAACGAGGCGTTGAATATTCTGGTTACTGACATCTGTCTTGCGATGGAGACCGAGGTCTGTTCGGTGTATCTGGCCGACCACGATCGGCGCTGCTATTACCTGATGGCGACCCGTGGTTTGAAAAAACCACGGGGACGAACCGTAACGCTCGCATTCGATGAAGGGATTGTCGGTCTGGTTGGACGGCTGGCGGAACCCATCAACCTTGCCGATGCGCAAAAACACCCCAGTTTTAAATACATTCCTTCCGTAAAAGAAGAGCGCTTCCGCGCTTTCCTTGGTGTGCCAATTATCCAGCGTCGTCAGCTGCTCGGCGTTCTGGTCGTCCAGCAGCGTGAGCTGCGTCAGTACGATGAAAGCGAAGAGTCATTCCTCGTTACGCTTGCCACACAGATGGCGGCGATCCTCTCACAGTCTCAGCTTGCTGCGCTTTTTGGTCAGTATCGTCATACGCGTATCCGTGCTCTTCCGGCCTCGCCAGGCGTGGCGATTGCTGAAGGCTGGATGGACGCCACGCTGCCGTTAATGGAGCAGGTGTACGAAGCCTCCACGCTTGATGAAGCGCTGGAGCGCGAGCGTCTTACCGCCGCCCTGGAAGAGGCGGCGAATGAATTTCGTCGCTACAGCAAACGCTTTGCGGCGGGTGCGCAAAAAGAGACGGCGGCTATCTTTGACCTCTATTCGCACCTGCTCTCAGACGCGCGTTTGCGTCGTGAGCTTTTTGCCGAGGTGGATAAAGGTTCGGTAGCAGAATGGGCCGTTAAAAAGGTTATCGAAAAGTTTGCTGAACAGTTTGCAGTATTAACTGACGGTTATCTGAAGGAGCGCGCCGGAGATTTACGCGCGCTGGGCCAACGTCTGCTGTTCCATCTGGATGACACCATTCAAGGGCCAAATGCCTGGCCAAAACGGTTTGTCCTGGTTGCCGATGAACTCTCGGCAACCACGCTGGCTGAACTGCCTCAGGACCGGCTGGCCGGCGTCGTGGTGCGCGATGGTGCCGCCAACTCACATGCCGCCATTATGGTACGTGCGCTGGGTATTCCTACCGTTATGGGGGCGGATATCCAGCCGTCGGTACTGCACCGACGCACGCTGGTGGTTGATGGTTACCGCGGTGAACTGCTGGTCGATCCTGAGCCGGTTCTGCTTCAGGAATATCAGCGTCTCATCAGCGAAGAGAATGAATTAAGCAAGCTGGCGGAAGATGACGTTAACCTGCCTGCGCAACTCAAAAGCGGAGAGCGGATCAAAGTCATGCTCAACGCGGGCTTAAGCCCGGAACACGAGGAGAAGCTTGGCAGCCGCATCGACGGCATCGGTTTATACCGCACTGAAATCCCGTTTATGTTGCAAAGTGGTTTCCCCTCCGAAGAGGAGCAGGTGGCGCAGTATCAGGGCATGTTGCAGATGTTTAACGACAAGCCCGTCACCCTGCGTACCCTGGATGTCGGGGCGGATAAACAGCTGCCGTATATGCCGATCAGCGAAGAGAACCCATGCCTGGGCTGGCGCGGGATCCGTATTACGCTCGATCAGCCGGAGATCTTTCTGATCCAGGTGCGCGCCATGCTGCGCGCCAACGCGGCGACGGGGAATCTCAGCATCTTACTGCCGATGGTGACCAGTATTGATGAGATCGACGAAGCGCGGCGCCTGATCGAACGTGCTGGCCGGGAAGTGGAAGAGATGATTGGCTATGCGATCCCTAAACCACGGATCGGTGTCATGCTCGAAGTGCCGTCGATGGTCTTTATGTTGCCGCAGCTGGCTAACCGCGTTGATTTTATCTCTGTCGGTACGAACGACCTGACGCAATATATTCTGGCCGTCGATCGTAACAACACCCGCGTCGCCAGTATTTACGACAGTCTGCATCCGGCGATCATTCGCGCGTTAGCGATGATTGCCCGTGAGGCGGAGCAGTACGGCATTGATTTACGCCTGTGCGGCGAAATGGCCGGGGATTCAATGTGCGTCGCGATCCTGATTGGTCTGGGGTATCGCCACCTGTCGATGAACGGCCGTGCCGTCGCACGCGTGAAGTATTTGTTGCGACATATCGACATCAATGATGCTCGCGAGCTGGCTGAGCGCAGTCTTGAAGCGCAGCTGTCCGCGGAGGTACGGCACCAGGTGGCGGCGTTTATGGAACGACGCGGTATGGGTGGCCTGATTCGCGGCGGCCGCTAATCCTCTTATTCCCTCTCCCTGTGGTGAGAGGGCACCAGTGCGGATAAAACCCTATACACATCTTTTACATCTCTGGCGCATCCTCCACGCCCGCCTTATGCTATGATTCGCAACTTTGGAGCCTCTGCTTAAGGCAGAATCGCATTTCTACCGCTGTCCACTTTCAGCGGAATAACAACATCTTGTGGTGACAGATGAACAGTGGTTATCTGCATTTTCCGGAATTTGATCCGGTCATTTTCTCAGTAGGACCTGTTTCGCTTCACTGGTACGGTTTGATGTACCTGGTGGGCTTCATTTTTGCCATGTGGCTTGCTGGTCGTCGCGCCAGCCGTCCTGGCAGCGGCTGGACCAAAAACGAAGTGGAAAACCTGCTGTACGCGGGCTTCCTCGGCGTGTTCCTCGGTGGCCGTATTGGGTATGTGCTGTTCTATAACCTCCCGGTATTCCTGAACGATCCCCTCTACCTGTTCCGCGTCTGGGACGGCGGCATGTCCTTCCACGGCGGCCTGATTGGGGTGATCCTGGTGATGGTGATTTTTGCCAAACGCACCAAACGCAACTTCTTCCAGGTATCAGATTTTATCGCACCACTGATCCCATTTGGGCTGGGGGCTGGCCGTCTGGGCAACTTTATCAACGGTGAGCTGTGGGGGCGTGTTGACCCGAGCGTCTCTTTCACCATGCTGTTCCCCGGCTCGCGTGCAGAAGACATGGCGTTGCTGCCGTCGCATCCAGAGTGGCAATCCATTTTCGATACCTACGGCGTGCTGCCGCGTCATATGTCCCAGCTTTATGAGCTGGCGCTGGAAGGCGTCGTGCTGTTCATCATCCTGAACCTGTTTATTCGCAAACCGCGCCCGATGGGGTCTGTCTCCGGCCTGTTCCTGATTGGCTACGGCGCGTTCCGCATCATTGTTGAGTTCTTCCGCCAGCCGGATGCACAGTTCACCGGTGAATGGGTACAGTACATCAGCATGGGGCAGATCCTCTCCATTCCGATGATTGTCGCGGGTGCCATTATGATGATTTGGGCGTATCGTCGTCGTCCACAGCAACAACTTTCCTGAGGAACCATGAAACAGTATCTTGAATTGATGAAAAAAGTGCTCGATGAGGGCACGCCGAAAAACGACCGTACCGGCACCGGTACGCTCTCCATTTTTGGCCACCAGATGCGCTTCAATTTACAGGAAGGCTTCCCTCTGGTGACGACTAAGCGCTGCCATCTGCGCTCGATCATTCATGAACTACTCTGGTTCCTGCAAGGCGATACCAACGTTGCGTATCTGCACGAAAACAACGTCTCCATCTGGGACGAATGGGCAGATGAAAACGGCAACCTGGGCCCGGTTTACGGCAAGCAGTGGCGCGCATGGCCAACGCCTGATGGCCGCCATATTGACCAGATCACCACCGTGATGAACCAGCTGAAAAACGATCCGGACTCGCGCCGAATCATTGTTTCCGCCTGGAACGTGGGCGAGCTGGACAAAATGGCGCTGGCTCCGTGCCACGCGTTCTTCCAGTTCTACGTCGCTGACGGAAAGCTCTCCTGCCAGCTCTACCAGCGTTCCTGTGATGTGTTCCTCGGCCTGCCGTTTAACATTGCCAGCTATGCGCTGTTAGTCCATATGATGGCGCAGCAGTGTGACCTGGAAGTGGGGGATTTTGTCTGGACCGGTGGGGACACCCATCTCTACAGCAACCATATGGAGCAGACCCATCTCCAGCTGACCCGCGAACCGCGCGCGCTGCCGAAGCTCATCATCAAGTGCAAACCGGCGTCAATCTTTGACTACCGCTTCGATGATTTTGAGATTGAGGGCTACGACCCGCACCCTGGCATCAAAGCGCCCGTCGCTATCTGATGCGGTAAAGCGTGACACAACCGGTGCTATTTAGCGCCGGTTTTTTTTCGTCTTTATCCCGTTTCCCGAGGCGTTATCCAGAAAGCGTGCAACGCGCTGCAACTCGCTTAATCCCCTGGATAACGCCTCGTAAAACGTTAATTCGCTGCTCGCCACTTTATCGGCGCATCGCCACACTCCCCGTATGAAAAAAGAGAACGGTTTTACGCTTATCGAAACGCTGGTGGCTGTGTCGCTGGTCGTCATTCTCAGTGCCTCAGGCCTGTACGGCTGGAGCAGTTGGCAGGGGCAGCAGCGGCTGTGGCAAACCGCCAGCCAGGTGCGCGACTACCTGGTGTTTCTGCGCAACCATGCCAACCGGTACAACCGCGAGCACCGCATTACCTTGCAGCAGGTGGGGGAAAGGGCATGCCTGGTGAGTTCTGCCGTAAAAGGCTGTGAGCAGGGCAGCCCCTTTGCACTGATTCCACTCTGGCCAGAAGTCGCGGTCAGCGAGGTAACGCCGTCACTCGGGTTCTATGGATTAAGGGATACGGCATGGGCAGGTCGGATAAGAGTGCAAAGCCGTGCAGGAGCGTGGCTGATTATTGTCTCAGATGGAGGGCGCATCAGGATGTGTCAGGTCTCGCAGGGGGGACAATGTTGAAGCGTCAGCAGGGATTTTCCCTTACTGAAGTTCTGATTGCTACGGCCATCAGCAGCCTGTTATTGATCGGCGCATCGCTCTTTTTACCCGGTTTGCAGCGAGCGGTGTTACTGCAATCCGGCCAGCGAGAACAGGAAGAGGAGGTCTGGCAGAGACTGTTTTCCCTCGGCAAACAGCTCCAGCGGGCAGGCTACTGTGCGGGTAACTGCCCGGGACAAGGGTTGTTAACGGGCAGGCAAGGTAGCTGTGTCATTGTGCGATGGGATGCCAACAGTAACGGCAGCTGGGATAACAGTGCATCAGAAAACGACAGCACCGGTTTTCGTCTGGAGTCGGGTGCACTGGAAACCCTGCGTGGTGCAACCTCGTGTGAAGGCAAAGGATGGGAAAAGCTCACGGATCCGGACAGGCTGGTGATCACGCACTTTATGGTGAGAAAAGTTGAACACGCCAGGTTTGCGCCTGAGTTCACTATCGAACTGGCCGCTATCCGCAAGGGCGAGCAGGGGAAGCCTTATCAGGCGGTGTATACGGTCACGGGGTACAACTTGTGAACCGTCAACGTGGTATGTCTTCCCTGGCGCTGGTTCTGCTTTTACTGGTGCTTGGTACCCTGATCCTCACCGGTCTCAACCAGCAACTCACTACGTTTAGTGCGCTCGTTGGCGGAGAAAGCCGTTCATTTCAGCAGCAGGCCGCGGTGCAATCTGCGCTTGAGTGGGGACGCGTTCAGCGTTGGTCATCGGAGCCTCTGGCGCAGTGCAAACAGGCATCAGCGTGGCGAGTGTGTTTACGGCGGCTGAGTGAGACGAGTGTGCTGCTGATTGCCGGAGGCAATGACCTGCTGCTCTGGCGCTCAGGAGAGATAATCGACGGTAAAATTCACTTTTCACCCCACGGCTGGAGTGATTTTTGTCCCCTTAAGGAGCGCGCGTTATGCCAGCTACCGTAAACAAAGAGAAAGGATTTAGCATGGTTGAGGTTCTGCTGGCGATGATGCTGCTGGTGATGATCGTAACCGCACTGGCCGGTTATCACAGGGCACTGGCGGCGCGGTTTACCCTGTTTAACCAGTACCGCCAGCTCTGGCATTATGCCTGGAACCAGGCTCAGCTCTCAACGACTGCGCTGCCCGCAGGCTGGCAGGTGAGTCGGGTGCAGACAACGCACTCAGGATGTGTCAGCATCACGGTTACACTTTTTTCGCCTCTGGGGCGGCGCGGTGAGATAACGCGTCTGCATTGCCCTGTTAGCCAGTAGTCGGGAGCGTCTATGTTAAGGGTCTACCACTCAAATCGTCTGGATGTGCTGGAAGCGCTGATGGAATTTATCGTTGAGCGCGAGCGGCTGGACGACCCTTTTGAGCCTGAAATGGTGCTGGTGCAAAGCACCGGTATGGCGCAGTGGCTGCAAATGTCGCTTTCCCGTAAATTTGGCATTGCCGCGAATATTGATTTTCCGCTGCCGGCGAGCTTTATCTGGGAAATGTTTGTTCGCGTATTGCCAGACATTCCCGAGCAGAGCGCCTTCAACAAGCAGAGCATGAGCTGGAAGCTGATGGCGCTGCTGCCGGAAATGCTGCAGCACGATGAATTCGCCATGCTGCGTCACTATCTCAATGACGATACCGATAAGCGCAAGCTGTTCCAGCTGGCGTCCCGTACCGCCGATCTCTACGACCAATATCTGGTTTACCGTGCTGACTGGTTAATTCGCTGGGAAGCGGGTGAGCGGGTTGAAGGGCTACCGGAGGCGCAAATCTGGCAGGCGCCGCTGTGGAAAGCGCTGGTTGAACATACGGAGAAACTGGGCCAGCCTAAGTGGCACCGTGCCAATTTGTACGATCGGTTTATCTCGATACTCGAAAATGCGTCGGAGCGCCCGGCCCGTCTGCCGTCACGCGTCTTTATCTGTGGGATATCCGCATTACCCCCTGTCTATCTGAAGGCGCTGAATGCGCTGGGTAAACATATTGATATTCATATTTTGTTTACCAACCCCTGCCGGCACTATTGGGGGGATATCCTCGATGAACGCTGGCTTTCGCGGCTGGTAACCCGCCAAAGAAAGCGCCTTTTTGAAGAGCGATCCGTCCCTTTGTTTAAAGACGACTCCACCGCCGCGCAGCTTTTCGATGAAGACGGTATTCAGAACCTGCCCAATCCGCTGCTTGCCTCATGGGGGAAGCTGGGACGTGATTACATTCACATGCTCTCTGATATCACTTCATCGGGTGAAGGCGATGTGGATGCTTTTGTCGAGATCGCCCCGGATAACCTGCTGCATAACATTCAGCTCGATATTCTTGATCTGGAAAACCGTGCCGTTATGGGCGTGACGGCGAAAGAGTTTGAACGCAGCGACAGCAAACGGAAGCTGGATGCTGACGATCGTAGTATCACGATCCATGTGTGCCATAGCCCGCAGCGTGAGGTCGAAGTGCTTCACGACCAGTTGCTGGCGATGCTGCAGGACGATCCCGAACTCACGCCGCGTGACATCGTGGTGATGGTGGCAGACATCGATAGCTACAGCCCCTTTATTCAGGCTGTTTTCGGCAGTGCGACAGGGGAGCGATACTTGCCTTACGCTATCTCTGACCGTCGCGCTCGTCAGTCGCATCCCGCCTTGCAGGCCTTTGTTACCCTGCTTTCACTGCCGGATAGCCGCTTCATCTCGGAAGATGTCCTGGCGTTACTGGATGTTCCCGTGCTGGCCGCACGCTTCAACATCAATGAGGAAGGGCTGCGCTACCTTCGCCAGTGGGTGAATGAATCTGGCGTGCGCTGGGGGATTGATGACGACAACGTCCAGGAGTTCGAGCTTCCTCCGACCGGGCAACATACCTGGCGGTTTGGCCTGACGCGTATGCTGCTGGGCTACGCCATGGAAAGCAGCCAGGGCGAGTGGAATGAGGTGCTGCCATACGATGAGTCCAGCGGTTTGATTGCTGAACTGGTGGGGCATTTAGCGTCTCTGCTGATGCAGCTTAACCGCTGGCGTCGTGAGTTAATGCAGCCGCGTCCGCTTGAAGAGTGGCTTCCGGTTTGCAGGGCGTTGCTCAATGATTTCTTCCTGCCAGACAGTGACACCGAAGCGGCGATGGCGCTCATTGAAACGCAGTGGCAGGCTATCGTCGACGAGGGCGTGAATTCCCACTATCACGAGGCGATTCCATTGTCGCTGCTGAGGGATGAATTGACGCAGCGTCTTGACCAGGAGCGAATCAGTCAGCGTTTCCTGGCGGGCCCAATCAATATCTGCACGCTGATGCCAATGCGTTCAATCCCCTTTAAGGTGGTCTGTTTGCTCGGCATGAATGACGGCGTTTATCCTCGCGCCCTGGCGCCGCTGGGGTTCGATTTAATGAGCGCAAATCCAAAGCGGGGTGACCGTAGTCGTCGTGATGATGACCGCTATCTTTTCCTCGAAGCGCTCATCTCTGCCCAGAGTAAGCTCTATATCAGCTATATCGGCCGCTCCATTCAGGATAACAGCGAGCGCTTCCCCTCCGTTCTGGTGCAGGAGTTAGTGGATTATATCGGCCAGAGCCACTATCTGGCGGGTGATGAAGCCCTTAACTGTGATGAAAGCGAACAGCGGGTCAAGGCGCATATCACCTGTGTCCACAGCCGTATGCCGTTTGACCCGATGAACTACGTTGTTAGCGAACAGCAGAGCTATGCCCGCGAGTGGCTACCGGCGGCGAAAAACGAGGGGAGAGCACATACGGATTTCATTCAGACACTTGACCCGCTGCCCATTAACACCCTGACTTTTGAACAGCTTCAACGCTTTTGGGCGCATCCTGTTCGCGCCTTCTTCCAGCAGCGATTGCAGGTCAACTTCCGCTCTGAAGAGAGCGAAATTCCGGATGCAGAGCCTTTTACGCTGGAAGGGCTGGAGCGCTATCAGTTAAATCTGCAACTGCTGAATGCACTGGTTGACGAGGAAGATGCTGACAAGCTTTATCGCCGCTATCGTGCGGCAGGGCAACTGCCTTATGGCGCGTTTGGGGAGATCGTCTGGGAGGCGCAATGCCAGGAGATGAACGCTCTGGCGGAGCGCGTAAGGGAGCAGCGTCAGCCCGGACAAAGTCTCGAAATCGATCTTAGCTGCAATGGCATCCAGCTCACCGGCTGGCTCACTCAGGTTCAGCCTGATGGGCTGCTGCGCTGGCGGCCTTCACTGCTCAGCGTTTCACAGGGATTGCAACTCTGGCTGGAACATCTTGTCTACAGTGCGTTGGGCCATAAAGGCGAAAGCCGGATTTTCGTGCGCAAAGAGGGCGAGTGGCGCTTTCCGCCAATGGAGGCAGAGCAGGCGTTTCGCTACCTCTCTTTGTACATTGAGGGCTATCTCCAGGGAATGAACAAACCCCTGCTGTTATTACCTGAAAGTGGTGGTGCGTGGATAAAAGCCTGTTACGACGCACAGAATGATGCGATGTTAACGGATGAGGCTTCTCTGCATAAAGCGCGCAGTAAATTTATACAGGCCTATGAAGGGAACATGATGGTGCGCGGCGAGGGGGAAGATGTCTGGTATCAGCGCTTATGGCGCACGCTCGAACCAGAGTACTTTGAGGCTATCACGGAAGAGGCAAAGCGCTACCTGTTACCGTTGTTTAAATTTAATCAGTCCTGAGCGCTGTATAAAAATTGCGCAGTATGGGGTGTTCATTTATGATGCACTTCTTATCACGGACTGATGTACCCCCAATAAAGAGATGTTGGCGTGTCCAGCACGCAGTGTGTTAATGATGTTTACCCTAAATAATTCGAGTTGCAGGAAGGCGGCAAGGGTGTGAATCCCCTGGAGCTTACGTAAGTAAGTGACTGGGGTGAACGCACGCAGCCAACGCACATGCAACTTGAAGTATGACGGGGATAGCCGTGATAAAGAGGTCGTAATGCCAGGCAGCACCGTGTTCAAAGCGTTTGTTTTGTTTATCGCCCTTTGGGCTCCCTTCACTCAGGCAGACTCCGGTTGGCAACCCGTTCAGGACACTATCCGTAAGAGCGAAAAAGACACCCGGCAGTATCAGGCGATCCGGCTTGATAACGGCATGACCGTGCTGCTGGTTTCCGATCCGCAGGCGGTGAAATCCCTCTCGGCATTGGTCGTGCCAATTGGATCGCTGGAAGATCCTGAGGCTCATCCGGGGCTGGCGCATTACCTCGAACACATGACGTTAATGGGGTCAAAGAAGTATCCGCAGCCGGATAGCCTGTCCGAATTTCTAAAAATGCATGGCGGCAGCCACAATGCCAGCACGGCACCTTACCGCACGGCCTTTTATCTCGAAGTCGAAAATGACGCGCTGGACGGGGCGGTTGATCGTCTTGCGGATGCTATCGCCGCGCCGCTGCTGGATAAAAAGTACGCCGATCGCGAACGCAATGCGGTGAATGCCGAACTGACGATGGCCCGTACCCGAGACGGTATGCGTATGGCGCAGGTCAGCGCTGAGACGATCAACCCGGCGCACCCAGGTGCACGCTTCTCGGGCGGCAATCTGGAGACGCTCAGCGATAAACCCGGCAGCCCGGTCATTGATGCTCTGCATGCGTTTCGCGACAAATACTACTCAGCCAACCTGATGAAGGCGGTTATTTACAGCAACAAACCGCTGCCTGAACTGGCTGGTTTGGCGGCAAAAACGTTTGGCCGGGTGCCAAATAAAAATATCGACCTGCCCAAGATTGACGTGCCGGTTGTCACGGACGCGCAAAAAGGGATCGTCATCCACTACGTTCCTGCCATGCCCCGCAAGGTGCTGCGCGTTGAGTTCCGCATTGATAACAACACCGCACAGTTTCGCAGCAAAACCGACGAGCTGGTGACCTACCTGATTGGTAACCGCAGTCCGGGAACATTATCCGACTGGCTGCAAAAACAGGGGCTGGTGGAAGGGATTCGCGCCGATTCCGATCCTGTTGTAAACGGCAACAGCGGCGTGCTGGCAATCTCCGCCACCCTGACCGACAAAGGGCAGGCCAACCGTGATGAAGTGGTTGCCGCTATCTTCAGCTACCTCTCTTTGCTGCGTGAGAAAGGCGTCGATAAGCGCTATTTTGATGAACTCGCTCATGTGCTGGATCTCGATTTCCGTTACCCGTCCATCACCCGCGACATGGATTATGTGGAGTGGCTGGCGGATACCATGATCCGCGTGCCGGTGGAACACACCCTCGATGCGGTCAATATTGCCGATCGCTATGATGCGGCGGCGTTAAAAGCGCGCCTGGCGATGATGACCCCGCAGAATGCCCGTATCTGGTACATCAGCCCGAACGAACCGCATAACAAAACCGCCTACTTTGTCGATGCACCTTATCAGGTAGACAAGATCGGCGACCAGACCTTCGCTGCCTGGCAAAAGAAGGCTGGAGAGATTGCGTTGACGTTGCCGGAACTGAACCCTTACATTCCGGATGATTTTACGCTTATCAAAACCACTAAGGATTATCCGCACCCCCAGCTCATTGTCGATGAGCCGACGCTGCGCGTGGTGTATACCCCAAGCCGTTATTTCGCGAGCGAGCCAAAGGTGGATGTCAGCGTGGTGCTGCGTAATCCGAAAGCGATGAATAGTGCCAAAAATCAGGTGATGTTCGCGCTGAATGACTATCTCGCGGGTATCGCGCTCGATCAGCTTAGCAACCAGGCAGCCGTTGGCGGGATCAGCTTCTCCACCAATGCCAACAATGGTTTGATGCTGAATGCAAATGGCTATACCCAGCGTTTGCCTCAGCTGTTCCAGGCACTGCTGGAGGGCTATTTTAGCTATACGCCGACGGAAGAGCAGCTTGAGCAGGCCAAGTCCTGGTATGCGCAGATGATGGATTCTGCGGAAAAGGGCAAAGCCTACGATCAGGCGCTGATGCCAGCGCAAATGCTGTCGCAAATCCCGTATTTCCAGCGTGAAGAACGCCGGGCATTGCTGCCATCTATCTCATTAAAAGAGGTGCTGGCTTACCGTGATGCGCTGAAAACTAACACGCGTCCTGAGTTCCTTATCGTCGGTAACATGAGCGAGGATCAGGCTAAAACGCTGGCAGAGAATGTCCGCACTCAGCTGGGTTCGAAAGGCGACGAGTGGTGTCGTAATCAGGACGTGCTGGTTGAGAAAAAACAGAATGTGATTTTTGAAAAAGCGGGGAGCAGTACCGATTCCGCGCTGGCTGCAGTGTTTGTGCCCACGGGCTATGACGAATTCTCCGGGTCCGCACAGAGCGCGGTGCTGGGGCAGATTATTCAACCGTGGTTCTATAACCAACTGCGCACGGAAGAGCAGCTTGGCTACGCGGTATTTGCTTTCTCGATGAACGTTGGCCGTCAGTGGGGGCTGGGCTTCCTGCTGCAAAGCAGCGATAAACAACCGGCCTATCTCTGGCAGCGCTATCAGGCGTTCTTCCCGCAGGTGGAAGCAAAGCTGCGGGCCATGAAGCCGGAAGAATTTTCCCAGATCCAGCAGGCCGTCATTGCGCAGGTGATGCAGCCGCCGCAGACGCTGGGCGAAGAGGCGTCGCAGCTGAGCAAAGATTTTGATCGCGGTAATATGAAATTTGATTCGCGTGATAAAGTAGTGGCCGAGATAAAACAGCTGACGCCGCAGAAGGTTGCGGACTTCTTCCATCAGGCCGTGATTAAGCCGCAGGGCATCACCATTCTGTCTCAGGTTTCCGGTAGCCAGAACGGGAAAACGGAGTACGTGAATCCGCAAGGCTGGAAAGTCTGGAAGAGCGTCAGCGCGCTGCAGCAATCAATGCCCTGGAGTAAGAAAGAATGACCGATACCGCTGAGTCCCTTGATCCCTTACGTTTACCTCTACAGGGTGAACGATTGATTGAAGCCTCAGCGGGAACGGGAAAAACGTTTACCATTGCCGCGCTCTATCTGCGCCTGCTGTTAGGGCTTGGCGGTAACGCTGCTTTTCCGCGCCCTTTGAGCGTTGAAGAGCTGTTGGTCGTGACCTTTACCGAGGCCGCCACCGCTGAGTTGCGCGGCCGTATTCGTACCAATATTCACGAACTGCGCATCGCCTGCCTGCGCCAGAGTACGGATAACCCTCTCTACGCGAGCCTTCTGGAAGAAATTGCTGATAAGCAGCAGGCCGCCCAGTGGCTGCTCCTTGCGGAACGGCAGATGGACGAAGCGTCCGTCTTCACCATTCACGGGTTTTGCCAGCGCATGCTGAGCCTGAATGCGTTCGAATCCGGCATGCTGTTTGAACAACAACTCATTGAAGATGAATCCGTGCTGCGCTATCAGGCCTGTGCGGATTTCTGGCGTCGCCACTGCTACCCGTTACCGCGCGATATCGCCGAAGCGGTACATGCCTTGTGGAAAGGGCCAGAGGCACTGTTGCGCGCCATCGATCGTTATCTTCAGGGGGAAGCGCCGGTCATCAAATCGCCGCCGCCAGCGGATGAAACCCTGGCCTCACGCCATGAAAAAATCATCGCGCGAATCGCAGACATCAAGCAAAAATGGAATGAATCAGTCGGCGAGATTGAGGCGATCATCGAGAGTTCCGGGATCGACAGACGCAAGTTCAACCGTGGCAACCAGGGGAAATGGATCGAGAAGATCAGCGCATGGGCGCAGGAAGAGACGCGCGGTTATCAGCTTCCGGACGCGCTGGAGAAATTCTCACAGCGTTTCCTGGTTGAGCGGACCAAAGCCGACGGCATTGTGCCTGAACATCCCCTGTTTGTGGCAATTGAAACTCTGCTGGCGGAGCCCCTGACGCTTAACGATCTGATGATCACCCGTGCGATGACGGAAATTCGCGATGCCGTGGCGCGCGAAAAGCGCCGCCGGGGCGAGCTGGGGTTTGATGACATGCTGAGTCGCCTTGATGCGGCGTTGTGCAGCGAAAATGGCGAAGCGCTTGCAGAGGCGATTCGTACTCGCTTCCCGGTCGCAATGATTGACGAGTTTCAGGATACCGATCCTCAGCAGTACCGTATTTTCCGCCGTATCTGGCGCCATCAGCCCGGCACCGCACTGCTGTTAATCGGCGATCCGAAGCAGGCCATTTACGCTTTCCGCGGTGCGGATATTTTCACCTACATGAAAGCCCGCAGTGAGGTTGATGCGCACTATACGCTCGATACCAACTGGCGATCCTCTCCCGGCATGGTGGAAAGCGTTAACGCGCTGTTCAGTCGCATGGATATGGCGTTTATGTTCCGGGAAATCCCGTTTCTGCCGGTCAAATTTGCCCCGAAAAACGATTCGTTGCGCTTCGAATTCAACGGTGAGACGCAGCCCGCCATGCACTTCTGGCTGCTGGACGGCGAAGGCTGTGGCGTCGCCGACTATCAAAATGCCATGGCCCAGTACTGTGCGGCGCAGATTAGGGACTGGCTCAGCGCAGGCGCGCGGGGAGATGCGCTGCTGTGGAAGGGCGATAAACCCGCGCCGGTAAAAGCATCCGATATCACGGTGCTGGTGCGAAGCCGCCAGGAGGCCGCGCTTATTCGCGACGCCCTGACGCTACTGAATATTCCGTCCGTCTATCTTTCCAACCGCGACAGCGTTTTTGAAACGCTGGAAGCCCAGGAGATGCTTTGGCTGCTGCAGGCCGTGCTGGCGCCAGAGCGTGAAAGTACGCTGCGCAGTGCACTGGCGAGTGCGATGCTCGGGCTGAATGCGCGTGATATTGATGTGCTCAACAATGACGAAGCCGCGTGGGATGCCGTGGTAGAAGAGTTTGTTCGCTACCGCGAAAAATGGCAAAAGCGCGGCGTGATGGCGATGGTGCGCGAGCTCATGGCAGAGCGTCACATTGCGGAGAACATGCTCGCAACCGCGGGCGGTGAGCGCCGTCTGACCGATATTCTGCACATCAGCGAATTGCTGCAGGAAGCGGGGACACAGCTGGAGAGCGAGCATGCCCTGGTGCGCTGGCTCGCGCAGCAGATTGCCGACCCGAACAGTAATTCGTCCAGCCAGCAGATGCGCCTTGAGAGTGATAAACACCTGGTGCAAATCGTCACCATTCACAAATCGAAAGGTCTGGAATATCCGCTGGTCTGGCTGCCCTTTATCGCCAATTACCGCGTGCAGGATCAGGCTTTTTACCACGATCGCGAGTCGTTTGAAGCGGTACTCGATCTCAGCAACGCAGAGTCAAGCGTTGAGCTGGCCGAAGCCGAGCGTCTGGCAGAAGATCTGCGTCTGCTTTATGTGGCGCTGACCCGCTCGGTCTGGCACTGCAGCCTGGGCGTTGCGCCGCTGTTTCGTCGCCGGGGCGATAAGAGCGGCGAGAGTGATTTTCATCTGAGTGCGCTGGGAAGGCTTATCCAGCGAGGCGAACCCAAAGATGCTGCCGGTCTGCGCCAGTGCATCGAATCTCTTTGCTCAGAGCATGTTGCCCTGCATATTCCGTCTCAGCCCGACAACAGCCGCTGGCAGACGCCGGAAGAGAGAGCGTCAGAGCTGCATGCCCGCCAGGTTGCCCGCACGATTGCCGACGACTGGCGCGTTACCAGTTACTCCGGTTTACAGCAGCACGGGCAAAGCGTTGCTCAGGATTTGATGCCTAAACTGGACGTAGATGCTGCAGGCGCAGGAAGCGTGCCCGCTGAACCGGTGCTCACACCGCATCAGTTCCCGCGTGGGGCCTCGCCGGGCACGTTTTTACACAGCCTGTTTGAAGAGCTGGATTTTACCCAGCCGGTCTCTGAAGAATGGGTGCTGAAGATGCTCCAGAGCGGCGGCTACGACGCCCAATGGCAGCCGGTTCTCACCGACTGGCTCCGCGCTGTTTTGCACGCGCCGCTCACGACACAGGGGATTTCCCTCAGCCAGCTGACCGCCAAAGATAAACAGGTCGAAATGGAGTTTTATCTCCCCATTGCCAGCCCGCTCAGGGCCGACGCGCTTGACGCGTTGATCCGTGAGTACGATCCGTTATCCGCCGGGTGCCCACCGCTCAACTTCCGCCAGGTTCAGGGGATGCTAAAAGGGTTCATCGACCTGGTTTTCCGCCACGAAGGGCGCTACTACCTGCTGGATTACAAATCGAACTGGCTGGGTGAGAACAGCGAAGCCTATACCCAACAGGCGATGGCCTCAGCGATGCAAATGCATCGCTACGACCTGCAGTATCAGCTCTATACCCTGGCGTTGCACCGGTACCTGCGCCATCGCATGGCCGATTACCGTTACGAAGACCATTTTGGCGGCGTTATTTATCTGTTCCTGCGCGGCGTGGATGCTAACGACCCGCAGTCGGGCGTTTTTAGCACCCGTCCGGATGCGGAGCTGATTGAAAAAATGGATAACCTGTTTGCTGCATGCACAGAGGAGGTGGTATGACGATGCAGGCGCTATTGCTGGAGGCGGTAGAACAACGATTATTGCGCCACCTGGACGTGCAGTTTGCCATGATGGTGGCGGGCGAGGAGCCAGCCGTTATGCTCGCTGCCGCCATTCTGAGTAAGGACGCAGGCGAGGGGCATGTGTGCCTTCCGCTGTCGCGTCTGGCTGTGGATGAGAAAATGCCTCCGGCGCTGCAGTCGTGTTTCGCGCTGCTCGGTGAGGCAGTGGACTGGCAGGCGATATTACTCCGCTCGCCTGCCGTCAGCGCGACCGATACCGGGACGCCACTGATTTTGACCGGCGAGCGTTTGTATCTGAACCGACTCTGGCGTAACGAACTGACGGTGGCGCGCTTCTTCAGCGAGACCAACGCCCCGCTTCCCTGCGATGAAGCGCAGCTCCGGCAAGTGCTGGATACGCTGTTTACCTCTGACGACGCGACTGACTGGCAGAAAGTGGCGGCCGCCGTGGCGTTAACGCGGCGGATCTCGGTGATTTCGGGCGGCCCGGGCACCGGGAAAACAACGACGGTGGCAAAACTGCTTGCCGCGCTGATTCAGTTATCCGGTGAGCAAAAGTGTCGTATTCGTCTGGCGGCTCCCACCGGTAAAGCCGCGGCACGTCTGACGGAGTCATTAGGCGGTGCCCTGCAAAAATTGCCGCTCACAGGGGAACAGCTTGCGCTTTTTCCCAATGAAGCCAGCACGTTGCATCGGTTACTTGGCGCGCAGCCGGGTAGCCAGCGTCTGCGCTACCATGCCGGTAACCCGCTACACCTGGATGTGCTGGTGGTGGATGAAGCGTCGATGATTGACCTGACGATGATGTCGCGGCTGATCGATGCTTTGCCGCCTCATGCGCGGGTCATTTTCCTCGGCGACCGTGACCAGCTAGCGTCCGTGGAAGCCGGGGCCGTGCTGGGTGATATCTGCACCTATGCCAGTCTGGGTTATACCGCGGAACGCGCGGAGGAGTTGGCCCGCCTGACAGGGTGTTCCCTTGCGGCGGAACAGCACTCGGTCGCGGGCGCGCTGCGCGACAGCTTGTGCCTGCTGCAAAAAAGCTACCGTTTCGGCAGCGACTCCGGCATCGGGCAGCTTGCGTCGGCGGTGAACCGGGGAGACCGGCACACGACCTGTGCGGTGTTTGACGGTACCTTTACCGACATTGAGAAAAAATCGCTGCAAAGTGGGGAAGAGTATCAGGCGATGCTGGATGATGCCCTGCTGGGGTATCAACATTTTCTCACCGGCGTACAACAGCAACGTCCGCCGGAGCAGGTGATTGCCGCGTTTGGCGAATATCAGTTGCTCTGCGCGTTGAGGGAGGGACCGTTTGGCGTCAGCGGCCTGAATGACAGGCTGGAACAGCTGCTGGCGCAGAAACGTAAAATCAACCGTACCCTGCACTCGCGCTGGTATGAAGGGCGCCCGGTGATGATTTCCCGCAACGACAGTGCGCTGGGGTTGTTTAATGGCGATATCGGCATTGCACTCGATCGCGGGCAGGGGTTGCGCGTCTGGTTCCAGATGCCGGATGGTAGCGTGAAGTCCTTCCAGCCCAGCCGTTTGCCCGAGCATGAAACTGCATGGGCGATGACGGTGCATAAATCGCAGGGCTCTGAGTTTAACCATGCGGCGTTGATCCTGCCGACGCAGCTTTCACCTGTCGTTACCCGTGAGCTGATCTATACCGCCATCACGCGTGCGCGTCAGCGCCTGTCGCTGTATACCGATGAACGCGTGCTGATGCAGGCCATCGCCACCCGCACGGAACGCCGAAGCGGGCTGGGCGCAATCTTTGAGTCTCTCTGAATGAGGGACGAAATGCAGGCCGGGTAAGCGCAGCGCTTCCCGGCAAGTGGCGTATTATCCCAGGTCGGCCATCAGCACTTTTGAACGGCGCTGATAGTTGTACATCTCTTTCTTCGTTTCCGGCAGGGAATCGATATCCACCGGCGTGAACCCGCGTTCCTGGAACCAGTGAATGCTGCGCGTGGTCAGGACGAACAGCTTGCTCAACCCCATCTGGCGCGCCTGCGCCGCCACGCGCTCTAGCAGCATTTCTCCGCGAGAAGAGCTCCGGTAGTCAGGATGCACAGCCACACAGGCCATTTCACCGATCTTCTCTTCCGGGAACGGATAGAGCGCAGCGCAGGCAATGGTCAGGTTATCGCGCTGAATAATGGTGAATTTGTCGATCTCCATCTCCAGCTGTTCACGGGAACGACGCACCAGAATACCCTGCTGTTCCAGCGGACGGATCAGTTCCAGAATACCGCCGATATCGTTGATGGTCGCGCGGCGTATCTGCTCCGCACTCTCCATGACAATCTGGGTGCCGATGCCATCCCGGGAGAAGAGCTCCTGCAGTAAGGCCCCGTCTTCCTGATAGCTGATCAGGTGGCTACGGCGCACGCCGCTACGGCAGGCCTTCACCGCACCACGCAGAAAACGCACGGTGCCGGAGTGGTAATCTCCTTCGGCCTCCAGCGCTTCCACGCGCGCCTGGGCTTCATTCGGGAAGAGTTCCGGCACAATCACCCCTTCATCGTTAACGACGCCCTGTGAGGAGCAAAACCCAATCATTTTTTCCGCCTTCAGCTTGATAGCCAGCTGGGTGGCAATCTCTTCTGACGTCAGGTTGAAGCTTTCGCCGGTCACGGATACCGCCACCGGGCCCATGAGCACGATGGCACCGCTGTCCAGCTGACGGTGAATGGCCTCTTCATCAATACGACGAATGCGGCCGCTGTGGCAGTAATCCACGCCATCGTCCACGCCGAGGGGCTGGGCGATGATAAAGTTGCCGCTCACGACGTTGATATGCGCCCCCTGCAGCGGCGTGTTGTTCAGACTCATCGACAGGCGAGCCGTAATATCCAGCTGCAGCAGCCCTGCCGCCTGTTTCACCAGTTCCAGGGTTTTCGCATCTGTGACGCGGGTATGTTTGTGATAAATCGGCTCGTGGTGGTGAGCGGCCAGGTTGGCATCGATCTGCGGGCGCGCGCCGTAGACCACCACCAGGCGGATCCCGAGACTGTGCAGCAGGCCTATGTCATTGACGATGCTTGAAAAGTTTTCATGTTCAATGGCTTCGCCACCAAGCATGATGACAAACGTTTTTCCCCGGTGGGCGTTGATATAGGGAACAGAATGGCGGAATCCCTGGACCAGTTCGGTTCTACGTTCCTTCACCATGGCACAACCCTTAATGAATGTTTATTCGTAATTTCTGTATTTTTATTCGATTGTGGCCGCGTGTGCAAGTGCAAATTTTCTGCGACCCACAGAAATGAATAAGTAATCCGTGCGTTAGCAGCGAATTGTTTACCCTTTTATAGATGACAGTTTATGCGTCATTCGTTAAAGTTTTCGGTCAATCTGGACTTTTGTATATCAGTTCGTTTTCTTGCTCGGGAGAAGCATGTCGGGATCCAATTCAGCAATAAGCCGCCGCCGTTTGTTAAAAGGGGCCGGGGCAATGTGGTTGCTTAGCGTCAGCCAGGTCGGCCTTGCCGCCACGAGTCAGGTGGTGGCGGTGCGCGTCTGGCCGTCGTCGACGTACACGCGCGTGACGGTCGAATCCAATCGTGTGCTGAAATATAAGCAATTTGCCCTCAGCAATCCTGAACGTGTGGTAGTGGATCTCGAAGGCGTGAACCTTAACTCCGTGCTTAAGGGGATGGCGGCGCAGATCCGCGGTGACGATCCGTTTATTAAATCGGCGCGCGTCGGGCAGTTTGATCCGCAAACCGTGCGTATGGTGTTTGAGCTTAAACAGAACGTGAAGCCGCAGCTGTTCGCTCTCGCCCCTGTGGCGACGTTTAAAGAGCGTCTGGTGATGGATCTCTACCCAGCCAATGCAACGGATATTCAGGATCCGCTTCTGGCCCTGCTGGAGGATTACAACAAAGGCGATCTGCAACGTCAGGTTCCGCCTGCGCAAAGTGGTCCGCAGCCGGGCAAAGCGGGGCGCGATCGCCCGATTGTGATCATGCTCGATCCTGGCCACGGCGGCGAAGACTCCGGTGCGGTGGGGAAATATCATACGCGGGAGAAAGACGTGGTGCTGCAAATTGCCCGTCGTCTGAAGGCGTTGATTGATAAAGAGGGCAATATGCGCGCCTACATGACGCGCAATGAAGATGTCTTTATCCCCCTGAAAGTTCGCGTGGCGAAAGCGCAGAAGCAGCGTGCGGATCTCTTCGTCTCGATCCACGCAGATGCCTTTACCAGCCGTCAGCCGAGTGGATCGTCAGTGTTTGCGCTCTCAACCAAAGGCGCGACCAGTACCGCGGCGCGTTACCTGGCCGACACTCAGAACGCCTCGGATCTGATCGGTGGCGTGAGCAAAAGCGGTGACCGCTACGTCGACCACACGATGTTCGATATGGTGCAGTCCCTGACCATTAACGACAGCCTGAAGTTTGGTAAAGCGGTGCTGGGCAAGCTGGGTAACATCAATAAGCTGCATAAAAACAGCGTTGAGCAGGCCGGGTTTGCGGTGCTTAAAGCGCCGGATATTCCCTCCATACTGGTCGAAACGGCGTTTATCAGTAACGTTGAAGAGGAGCGTAAGCTCAAGACGGCAAAATTCCAGCAGGAGGTGGCGGAGTCGATTCTGGCGGGGATTCGGGCGTATTTCTCAGACGGGGCGACGCTGGCGCGACGCGGATAGCGCATTCAGCCGGGTGAAACGCCCGGCACATTCACAAACGACAGATACAAAAAAACACCCTTCAGGGTGTTTATTGTTTTTAGAAGTGTTGGTTGCGGGGGCCGGATTTGAACCGACGACCTTCGGGTTATGAGCCCGACGAGCTACCAGGCTGCTCCACCCCGCGTCCGTCTTTCTACTCTTGTAGAAACTTACTTCTTCAAATTTGATTGGTTGCGGGGGCCGGATTTGAACCGACGACCTTCGGGTTATGAGCCCGACGAGCTACCAGGCTGCTCCACCCCGCGTCCGTCTTTCTACTGTCGTAGAAGATACTTCATCAAATTTTAATTGGTTGCGGGGGCCGGATTTGAACCGACGACCTTCGGGTTATGAGCCCGACGAGCTACCAGGCTGCTCCACCCCGCGTCCGTGGATGCGCACTATACTCGGATAGGTTTGTGATGCAACCCCTTTTTTACATAAATCATGATTTTGTATGCAAATTGAACGACATGGCGCTGTATGGACTATTTTTTGCGCAAAATTTGCCAAAGGGCATGCGAACGCATTTCATTAGCCCTGGCGGTTTGTTATCTTCATCACGCGGAAATGGGCAACTTAAAGACGAGATATAATGAAAGGACGTTGGGCGAAGTATCTGATGGCAGGCGCAATGGTAGCGATTCTTGCGGCCTGCTCTTCCAAACCGACCGATCGCGGTCAACAGTATAAAGACGGGAAGTTATCCCAGCCTTTCTCTTTAGTTAATCAGCCTGATGCTGTCGGTGCTCCGATCAACGCCGGCGATTTCTCCGAGCAGGTTTACCAGATCCGCAATGCGTCGCCGCGTCTGTATGGCACTCAGAGTAGCGTGTACAACGCCGTCCAGGACTGGCTGAAAGCAGGCGGTGATACGCGCAACATGCGCCAGTTTGGTATTGACGCCTGGCAGATGGAAGGGGCGGATAACTACGGCAACGTCCAGTTCACAGGGTATTACACGCCCGTGATTCAGGCGCGACACACGCGCCAGGGTGAGTTCCAGTATCCTATCTACCGTATGCCGCCAAAACGCGGTCGTCTGCCTTCTCGTGCAGAGATCTACGCGGGTGCGCTGAGCGAAAACTACGTTCTGGCTTACAGCAACTCCCTGATGGATAACTTCATCATGGACGTTCAGGGCAGTGGCTACATCGATTTTGGCGACGGTTCGCCGCTTAACTTCTTCAGCTATTCCGGTAAAAACGGCCACGCCTATCGCAGTATTGGTAAGGTGCTGATCGACCGCGGTGAAGTGAAGAAGGAAGATATGTCGATGCAGGCGATCCGCGAGTGGGGCGAAAAGCACAGTGAAGCCGAGGTGCGTGAACTGCTGGAGCAGAACCCGTCGTTCGTCTTCTTTAAACCGCAAAACTTCGCGCCGGTGAAGGGGGCGAGTGCCGTTCCGCTGATTGGCCGTGCGTCGGTGGCATCGGATCGTTCTATTATTCCTGCGGGTACCACGCTGCTGGCGGAAGTCCCGCTGCTGGACAACAACGGTAAATTCAACGGTCAGTATGAGCTGCGTCTGATGGTGGCGCTGGATGTGGGCGGGGCGATTAAAGGCCAGCACTTCGATATTTATCAGGGCATTGGTCCGGATGCTGGCCACCGTGCGGGCTGGTATAACCACTACGGACGCGTGTGGGTGCTGAAGGCCGCACCGGGTACCGGAAACGTATTCAGCGGTTGATTGTGGTATTCTGAGCGCAATACGGATTACTTGTTCAGGGTGAGGAAGAACCTCACCCTTTTTACATCTGAGGTTTTATGTCTGTGGTAATCAGCGATGCCTGGCGTCAGCGTTTTGGCGGCACGGCACGTCTCTATGGTGAAAAAGCCCTGCAGCTGTTTGCGAATGCGCATGTCTGCGTCGTGGGCATTGGTGGTGTGGGGTCGTGGGCGGCAGAGGCGCTGGCGAGAACCGGTATTGGCGCAATCACGCTGATTGATATGGATGACGTTTGCGTCACCAATACCAACCGTCAAATCCATGCCCTTCGTGATAACGTCGGCCTGGCGAAGTCTGAAGTGATGGCGGAACGCATTCGTCTCATTAACCCGGAATGTCGCGTGACGGTGATCGACGACTTTGTCACGGCAGATAACGTCGCGGAGTACATGAGTAAAGGATACAGCTATGTGATTGACGCTATCGACAGCGTGCGTCCCAAAGCGGCGCTGATCGCCTACTGCCGTCGCTACAAGGTGCCGCTGGTCACGACGGGCGGCGCGGGCGGGCAAATCGATCCGACGCAAATCCAGGTCGCCGACCTGGCGAAAACCATTCAGGATCCGCTGGCGGCAAAGCTGCGTGAACGCCTGAAAAGCGACTTTAACGTGGTGAAGAACAGCAAAGGCAAGCTGGGCGTTGACTGCGTGTTCTCAACCGAAGCGCTGGTCTATCCCCAGGCGGATGGGTCGGTCTGCGCAATGAAAAGTACGGCGGAAGGACCCAAACGTATGGATTGCGCCTCAGGGTTTGGGGCGGCCACCATGGTAACCGCTTCCTTTGGCTTTGTGGCGGTTTCTCACGCCCTGAAAAAGATGATGGCGAAGGCGGAACGTCAGGCCTGAGCCTGACGTGCTGCGTCCAGTACCGCGTCACTGAGCGCGATCAGACCCTGACCGCGTGAGGCGCTGAGCTGCGCGCGCAGCCCGAGCTCATCGAAGAACATTAGCGGCGAATGTGCTAACAATTCTGCCGCGCTTTTCCCTTCCACTGCGGTTAACAGAACCGCCAGCAGCCCGCGCACGATACGGCCTTCGCTGTCGCCGAAGAAGTGAAGCTTCTCCCCGGATACGCTAAACCCGAGCCAGACGCGGTTCTCGCAGCCAGCGATCTCTTTCGCCTGCGCTTTAAGATCGTCTGAAAGCGTGGGGAGCTGCTTGCCCAGCAGGATCAGCTGACGATATTTGTCCTCCCACTGCGTGAGGGGAGCGAAGGTCTGTTTTAAGGTCTCTTCTGTGATGACCGTGCCGAACGGATGTCCGGCTAACGCTGCTTGAGTCATTAATCCACCAGTATTTCAAGGGCGCGGTCAACGGCGCTAATCAGTGCCTCGACATCGCTTTGAGTATTATACGGCGCAAACGAGGCGCGCAGGGTGCCGCTCACGCCGAGCGCTGCCAGAAGCGGCTGGGCGCAGTGCTGTCCTGCCCGCAGGGCAATGCCGTACCCGGCCAGCAGCGTCACCATGTCGCTATGATGAACGCCTGCGAAATCAAAGGCGAGCAGGCTCGAGTCTTGTACGCGGAACGAGCGGAAACCGGGGCGTTTTTTAAGTTCTTCTTCTGCCAGCGTCGCCAGGCCGCGGCTCCAGCTCTCCGCCTGAACAATGTCTGTTTCAGTCAGCCACTCCAGCGCAGCGCTTAAGCCAATCACGCCCGCCACGTTTGGCGTACCGGCTTCCAGACGATAAGGTACATCCTGCGTTTTGAAGCCGTCGAATGTCACCTCGGTAATCATTTTGCCGCCCCCGAGCCACGGCGTCATTTGCGCCAGCCGTTCCGGCTTGCCGTAGAGTGCGCCAATGCCGGTTGGCCCGTAGAGCTTATGTCCGGAGAAGGCATAGAAGTCGATATCAAGCGCCTGCACATCAGCCGGGAAATGCACTACCCCCTGCGCCCCGTCGACCATCACCACCATACCGCTGGCATGGGCAATCTCAATAGCGCGGGCCAGATCCGGGCAGCCACCGGTGACGTTGGACATCTGCCCCAACGCCAGGATGCGGCTGCGTGGGGTAATCAGCTCGGGCAAACGTGCCACATCAGGCAGGAAGTCTGCACCCAACGGAAGTTTGACAATCTGCGCCCCCGTTTGCTCGGCCACCATCAGCCACGGCACCAGGTTAGCGTGGTGTTCCGCCTCGCTGACGATGATTTCATCTCCTGCCTGCAGCCGTGGGCGGGCATAGCACTGAGCCACCATATTAATGGCTTCGGTCGTGCCGCGCGTCCAGACGATACTTTTTCCGCTTTCAGCATTGATCAGGCGTGCAACCTGATCGCGTGCGGCTTCGTAGCGCGCGGTTAAGCGCTGCGCTTCGGCAAACTGACTGCGATGCACGTTCCCGGCGCTCAGGCTGTAGAACTGCTGCGTCGCGTCAATCACCGCCTGGGGTTTCAAAGCGGTGGCGGCGCTATCAAGGTAAACACCGGCATCGGCCAGCGCCGGGAACTGTGCGCGAAACTGCGCAGGACTGAAAGCGTTCATGGGACTCCTCATATCAATAACGCGATCGTCGCGCAATTTCAGCGGCAGGGCAAGGAGGTTGATATCTATCAGATTCGTCTGCTTATCCTGGCGACCTCGTAAAAGCAGGTTATGCTAAATAGTGTTAGGCGGATGTTTTAGCCTGTTATAAATCGAGGTTTGAATAGCATTAATTGCTAAAGGAGAATAATCATGAATAAGACAGCTGCAATCATTTCTGCCTGTGCGTTTACTTTTGCCCTGAGCGCCTGTTCTGGTAACAACTACGTGATGCATACCAACGATGGTCGTTCCATCGTTTCGGAAGGGAAACCGACAACCGATAACGATACCGGGATGATTTCGTATAAAGATGCGAACGGGAACAAGCAGCAGATCAACCGCACGGACGTGAAAGAGATGAAAGAGATCGAGCATTAACCGATCGCAGGCGAAAAAAAAGCACCGCAAGTTGGCGGTGCTACATTAATCACTATGGACAGACAGGGTAAATGTACAGGAAGTGAAAAATTGGTAGCGTTGCTACCGTGGTCTGAATCGCAGACCAATTGCAAACACAACAACACAACATCACAACCGTAAGCCAAAAGCCCTTCAGAACACGCATTCCGAAAAAAGCTCTTCGTTCCGGCTCAGGAAGTGCCGCCACTATAGGTATTTGCTGGTAGTTCCTCAACGGACAAATTATAATGGCTCAGATAAAAAAAACTAATAGGTTAAACGTTGTTTCCTATTTGTTAAATTCAGTTAACATCTAAGCCAGATAACCATGTCAAAGCGATTGCCACCCCTTAATGCATTACGCGTTTTTGATGCAGCAGCACGTCACCTCAGCTTCACCCGTGCGGCAGATGAGCTTTTTGTGACACAGGCCGCAGTAAGTCATCAAATCAAGTCTCTGGAGGATTTCCTGGGCCTTAAGCTATTTCGTCGACGCAATCGTTCATTGCTGTTGACTGAAGAAGGGCAGAGCTATTTTCAGGATATTAAAGAGATTTTTTCCCAGCTCACGGAAGCCACGCGCAAGCTGCAGGCCCGCAGTGCAAAAGGTGCCCTGACTGTCAGTTTATTACCCAGTTTTGCCATTCAGTGGCTGGTGCCAAGACTCTCAAGCTTTAACTCAGCTTATCCGGGGATCGACGTTCGAATCCAGGCGGTGGATCGTCAGGAAGACAAGCTGGCCGATGATGTGGATGTCGCCATTTTTTACGGTCGAGGTAACTGGCCGGGCTTGCGTGTCGAGAAATTATACGCAGAATATCTGCTGCCGGTCTGCTCGCCTCTGCTGTTAACGGGCGACAAAGCGCTGAAGACACCCGCTGACCTGGCGCAGCATACGCTTTTACATGATGCCTCTCGCCGCGACTGGCAAACGTATACCCGTCAATTAGGTCTAAGTCATATAAACGTGCAGCAAGGGCCCATTTTTAGCCACAGTGCGATGGTGCTACAGGCTGCCATTCACGGGCAGGGCGTGGCGTTGGCTAACAACGTGATGGCGCAGTCCGAAATTGAGGCAGGCCGTCTGGTTTGCCCGTTTAATGACGTACTGGTCAGCAAAAATGCATTTTATCTGGTTTGTCATGACAGTCAGGCAGAACTGGGTAAAATAGCCGCCTTCCGGCAGTGGATACTGGCAAAGGCGGCAAGCGAGCAAGAGAAATTCCGCTTCAGGTATGAACAATAACGTTTGTGTGCCGGGCACGCATTAATTCAGGACTTAAACATGACCAGCCGATTCATGCTTATTTTTGCCGCGGTGAGTGGCTTTATTTTTGTTGCACTGGGCGCCTTTGGCGCACATGTATTGAGCAAGTCGTTGGGTGCTGTCGAGATGGGCTGGATCCAGACCGGCCTTGAATACCAGGCGTTCCATACGCTGGCTATTTTCGGACTGGCGGTGGCGATGCAGCGTCGGATCAGCATCTGGTTTTACTGGAGCAGCGTTTTTCTGGCGCTGGGTACTGTGCTGTTCAGCGGCAGCCTCTACTGTCTGGCACTTTCACATCTGCGCCTTTGGGCGTTTGTTACACCCGTCGGCGGCGTCAGCTTCCTGGTGGGGTGGGTATTAATGTTTATCGGAGCTATCCGTCTGAAACGCAAGGGCGTTGTTCATGAATAAAGTTGTTTTATATTGTCGCCCGGGGTTTGAGAAAGAGTGCGCCGCGGAAATTACCGATAAAGCGGCGAAGCGCGACGTCTTCGGCTTTGCCCGCGTGAAAGAGAATGCGGGCTATGTGGTCTTTGAATGCTATCAGCCCGAAGATGCGGATAAGCTGGCGCGCGAACTGCCGTTTAGTTCGTTGATCTTCGCTCGTCAGATGTTTGTGGCGGGTGAGCTGTTGAAAGACCTTCCCCCGGAAGACCGCATCACGCCAATTGTCGGCATGCTGCAGGGCGTAGTGGAGAAGGGCGGCGATCTGCGCGTGGAAGTGGCGGATACTAACGAAAGTAAAGAGCTGATGAAGTTCTGCCGCAAATTTACCGTGCCGCTGCGCGCGGCGCTGCGTGATGCGGGCGTGCTGACGAACTACGAAACGCCGAAGCGTCCGGTAGTACACATCTTCTTTATCGCTCCGGGCTGCTGTTATGCCGGCTATTCGTATACCAACAATAATTCGCCATTCTATATGGGGATCCCGCGTCTGAAGTTCCCGTCGGATGCACCGAGCCGCTCAACCCTGAAGCTGGAAGAGGCCTTCCACGTCTTTATCCCGGCCGATGAGTGGGACGAGCGTCTGGCTAACGGTATGTATGCCGTCGATCTTGGCGCGTGCCCGGGCGGCTGGACCTATCAGCTGGTGAAACGCAATATGTGGGTATCGTCTGTTGATAACGGCCCAATGGCGCAAAGCCTGATGGACACCGGGCAGGTAACCTGGCTGCGTGAAGACGGTTTCCGCTATCGTCCGACCCGTAACAACATCTCCTGGATGGTGTGCGACATGGTTGAGAAGCCAGCAAAAGTGGCCGCGCTGATGGCCTCCTGGCTGGTGAACGGCTGGTGCCGCGAGACCATTTTCAACCTTAAGCTGCCGATGAAAAAGCGCTACGAGGAGGTCTCTCAGAACCTGGCCTACATCCAGGCGCAACTGGATGAGCACGGTATTAACGTGGAGATCCAGGCGCGTCAGCTGTATCACGATCGCGAAGAGGTGACGGTACATATTCGTCGCTGGTGGGCGGCCGTAGGCGGGCGTCGCGACGAGCGATAGCGCGCGCTTTGTTTTGCCCGGTGGCGCTGTGCTTGCCGGGCCAACAAAACCGTGAACCGTTTAACGCTCTAACCGCAACTGCTGCAAATTCCCGTCCAGCTGTAAATCCGTCTGTAACGTCGCCACATCCCGACATATAAACGCCATCTCTTTGTGCGCCTCCAGCTTTTTGCGCCATTTTTCCGGCACGTCATCCAGCCTGGCGTATATCCCCTCCAGACTCTGAAAATCTGTCAGCAGCTGGGCGGCGCTCTTCGGCCCGATACCCGCGACCCCCGGTACCTTCGAGCTGCTAATCCCCGCCAGTCCCCAGTAGTCAGGCAGTTGATCTGGTGAGACGCCAAACTCGCTGGCAATAAATGGCGCGTCCAGCCAGCGTTTCTGGAAGTAATCGCGGATGCGGATGGTGGGAGAGAGAAGCTGGCAGTAGCCTTTATCCGTTGAAACGATAGTGGCCTGATGTCCGGCACTCGCTACCTTGACCGCAAGCGTCGCGGCCAGATCGTCCGCTTCGTTGCCGTGCGCGCCCCAGCAGGGAACGCCGCGTTGTTCAAAGGCCGCGCGAATAACGGGCATTTCGGCATGCAGGTCGTCCGGCATCGGCGCGCGTCCGGCCTTGTAGTCAGGGAGACGCTGGTGTCGCCAGCCGCTGTTCCGCGCTTCGTCATCAAACACCGCCACTGCATGGGTAGGTTCGCTATGGCGAATAAGCTGCTCCAGCGCGTGCAGGCAAGTGTCCTTACAGGGCGTGCCCTGTACCGCATGGATACGGCGAATCAGGTTGAGCGCGTCGACGATAAGTAAATGAACAGCCACAGATAATCTCCCTTAAAGCTAATGGGTAAAGGGTATCACTGTCAGCGGGTTGAGACGAATAGCGTGAGGGAAAACAGGAAGAAGCCTCGCAAAACGAGGCTTCCTGAGAGGCTTAATCGCAGGTCACGATCTTCATCGCCAGGCCGCCGCGAGAGGTTTCGCGGTATTTGGCGTTCATATCTTTGCCGGTTTCGTACATGGTTTCGATAACTTTATCGAGACAGACGCGCGGTTCGCTGGTGCGGCGCAGGGCCATACGTGCCGCGTTCACCGCCTTCACGGAGGCGATCGCGTTACGCTCGATGCACGGTACCTGTACCTGCCCGGCAACCGGGTCACAGGTCAGACCCAGGTTATGCTCCATGCCGATTTCCGCCGCAATGCACACCTGAGCCGGGCTCGCGCCCAACAGTTCAGCCAGACCCGCCGCTGCCATGGAGCAGGCCACGCCGACTTCACCCTGGCAGCCCACTTCCGCACCGGAAATCGACGCGTTCATCTTATACAGAGAACCAATCGCGCTGGCGACCAGCAGGTAGCGCGCCAGAGAGTTGGCGTTGACCTCACGGATAAACTTGTCGTAGTACGCCAGCACGGCCGGAACGATACCGCATGCGCCGTTGGTCGGCGCGGTGACCACGCGGCCCCCTGCGGCGTTCTCTTCATTCACCGCCAGGGCAAACATGTTAATCCAGTCCACGACGGCCATGGGGTCGGTAGTCGTTTTGTCGGTGCTCACCAGCATACGGCGCAGCGCCGCCGCACGACGCGGTACGCGAAGCTTGCCAGGCAGAACGCCTTCGGTAGTGATCCCGCGCTCAATACCGCCGCGCATCACTTCCCAGACGCTGGTGAAGTGCTGTTCAAGTTCCTCTTTGCTATGAAGGGCCAGCTCGTTTTTCATCATCAGACCAGAGAGGGAAAGCCCCGTCTCCTGGCAGTGACGCTGAAGATCCGCCGCCGTTTTGTACGGATACGGCACTTCAACAGAAGAGGTACTGGTTTGACCAAAGTGGTCTTCGTCGACGATAAAACCGCCGCCGATAGAGTAATACGTCTGGCTGTAAACCGCTTTGTCGCCGGCTAACGCGGTAATGCGCATGCCGTTTTCGTGCAGCGACAGGTTGTCCGCATGGAAATTCATGCAATGGTCAACCGGGAATTCAACCTCATGCTCACCGTTCGCCAGCAGCAAACGACCGTGGGTGTTCACATCCTGGATGAAGCCAGGGATCGCATCAATATCAACGGTATCCGGCAGGTTCCCCGCCAGGCCCATGATAATGGCGATATCGGTATGGTGGCCTTTCCCGGTCAGAGAAAGGGAACCGTAAACATCGACAACCACGCGGGTAACGTCATGCAAGATGCCGCGTGCAATCAAGTCGTCCGTGAACTGCTTACCGGCTTTCATTGGTCCGACGGTGTGAGAGCTGGAAGGACCAATACCGATTTTGAAGATATCGAATACGCTAATCATGATGCGTCCATTGCTTTCAGTCAGAGAGGGAGGAGTGCGCCGTCCGAAGACGGCGCGGGTGACAATCAGAACATGGTGTACAGGGAGTAGAAGATCGCAGAGATAGCGATAAGACCCATGATAACCACGAAGACATTACTCACATGGCCGCTGTACTTACGCATAGCTGGCACTTTCTGAATCGCATACATCGGCATCAGGAACAGAATCATCGCGATGACCGGACCACCCAGCGTTTCAATCATACCCAGGATGCTTGGGTTCAGGGTCGCTACCGCCCAGGTGGTGAGCAGCATGAACAGCGCAGTGATTTTATTCAGCTTGCTGATTTCAATGCTCTTGCCTTTACCACGCAGAGATTTAATCACCATACCGTTGAAGCCTTCGCGTGCGCCCAGGTAGTGGCCCAGGAAGGATTTGGTGATGGCGATCATCGCGATGATCGGTGCCATCCACGCAATCAGCGGTGCGTTAAAGTGGTTCGCCAGGTAAGACAGAATAGAGATGTTCTGATCTTTCGCTGCCGCCAGGTCTGCCGGGGAGAGGCTCAGTACGCAGCTGAAGACGAAGAACATCACGGTCAGCACCATCATGATGTGAGCGCGAGCCAGGATGCTGGAGCACTTCTTCTCAGCGCCATTACCGTACTCTTCACGTTTCGCCACCGCGAAAGAGGAGATGATCGGGGAGTGGTTGAAGGAGAAGACCATGACCGGGATTGCCAGCCACAGGGTCATCAGCAGGCCGTTACCGGTTGCAGACGCGCTGCTCAGGGACAGCGTTTCCAGTGCGGCACCGTTCCACTGTGGGATCAGGTAGCAGGCCAGCAGCATCAGTGCAGCGACAAACGGGAATACCAGCACGCTCATGGCTTTCACAATCATCTGCTCACCGAAGCGCACGATGGTCATCATGCCGACAATCAGGATCAGAGACAGGATGGCACGCGGTGGTGGCGTCATGTGCAGCTGGTGCAACATGAAGCTTTCAACGGTGTTGGTGATGGCCACGCTGTAAACCAGCAGGATGGGATAAATCGCGAAGAAGTAGAGCAGGGTAATCAGTTTACCTGCACCCACGCCGAAGTGTTCTTCAACAACTTCAGTGATGTCTTCGCCCGGGTTTTTACCGGACAGCACGAAGCGGGTCAGACCGCGGTGTGCGAAGTAGGTCATCGGGAAGGCGATGATGGCCATGATGATCAGCGGAATCAGACCGCCGACGCCTGCGTTGATAGGAAGAAACAGTACACCAGCGCCGATTGCTGTGCCGTAAAGGCCAAGCATCCACATGGTATCCGTTTTGCGCCAACCACTTCGGGATTCAATCGAAGCAACGGTGCTGGTTTGAGTGGTTTCCATCTATATCTCCTGGAGGAAGCAAATTGTCAGGTTTCTAGTCAAATCCGATGAAAAAGTGCCTGACGGTAATATGAAATTCGTTCAGTGACGGTTTTTTAATAATTTTCGCCCGTAACTATTGGCGGGCGGAAAGATACATTCTCGTTATGAATCTATCAGTGATCCTGATCCCAAATGCAATAATCCACTTATGAAGTGGGCATCTTTAGACCATTTATCTGTTAAAAAAACATCAAAGAGAATTTACGCGCGCGCAGGCTATCACCAACGACATGTAAGCTAAAAGGGCGGCCCGCGAGATAGGTGTCTTTTGCTGTAAAGAAATGGCTTTTTAGGATTTTCTGGCGGGTAATTTAGATTAAGGCTGATAATTTGCGGTTGCTAATGCGAGGTAATCGTTTGCGTTTGCGGCGAGTTTGTTAAAGACATAAGTGATATCTATGAATTGATTCGGTAATAAAAAAGCCGGGACGCACAACAGGGCGTCCCGGCTTTAACGACAACAGACCAACCGTTACGTGCAGATTTCGTAGCACGGAATATAGGCTGAGCCCGGCAACTTCATACGGTGTTGGGCCACAAAGCCCTGAAGCATGTCATCCATGCGACGCATCATCTCCCGGTCACCGTGGATCTTGTACGGACCATACTGCTCAATCGCGCGAATGCCCATCTCTTTCACGTTCCCCGCGACAATCCCGGAGAAGGCGCGACGCAGATCGGCAGCCAGCACTTCCACCGGCTGGTCCGGGTAGAGTTTGAGGTTCGCCATATTTTCATGGGTAGGCTCAAACGGGATCTGCAGATCGGGCGCAATACGAATTGACCAGTTGAAGCTGTAAGCATCGCCGGTATCACGACGATTCTCTTTCACCAGCGGCATCGCTTTTTTCATCTGACGCGCCACTTCCGCCGCGTCATCGATGATGATGCGGTAGTGACGACGCGCGGTTTCTCCCAGCGTATGCACGATAAACTCGTCCAGCACGCGGAAGTAGTCTGCGCTCTCTTTTGGCCCGGTCAGGATCAGCGGCAGAACCTGATCTTTGTTGGCCGGGTTCATCAGAATACCCAGCAGATAGAGCAGCTCTTCCGCCGTGCCCACGCCGCCCGGGAAGATGATAATACCGTGCGCGATACGGACAAACGCCTCCAGGCGTTTCTCGATATCCGGCATGATAATCAGCTCGTTCACCAGTGGGTTAGGCGGCTCAGCGGCAATGATTGACGGCTCGGTCATGCCGATAAACCGACCCTCTTTGTAACGCTGCTGCGCATGACCCACCGCGGCACCTTTCATTGGCGCTTCCATTGCCCCAGGACCACAGCCGGTACAGATATTCAGCTCACGCAGGCCAAGCTGCGTTCCTACCCGGCGGGCATAGAGATATTCGGTTTCGTTAATCGAGTGACCGCCCCAGCAGACCACCATGTTCGGGGCTTCGCCAACGTGCAGGGCACGTGCGTTGCGCAGAATAGAGAATACCAGGTTGGTAATATGGACCGAGCTTTCCAGATCGAGATGCTGGAAACGGCCTGCGTTGTGGATCTGCCCGTTAACAAACAGGATGTCACGCAGTACGGCAAACAGGTTGGCCTGAAGGGAACGAATGATACGCCCGTCAACAAAGGCCTCTTCTGGCGGGTTGATCACTTCCAGTTTCACGCCGCGCTCGCGGCGCAGCACGTTGATATCAAAGCTTTCGAAGCGGGACAGCAGTTCTTTACTGTTATCTGTCAGGCTTCCGGAGTTCAGTACGGCAAGTGAACAGTTACGAAACAATTGATACAAATCGCTGCTGGCCGTGCGTTTAAGCATGTCCACTTCCAGCTGCGACAACATATCCATTGAGCCAAGCGGGCTAATATGTGTAATCAAGTGAGCTCCTTATGGGACGATTATCGTCATTCCCTTTGATTACAATAGCCCTGGCGTGTGAGGTTTCACAACACTTCGGGCGGAATACCGCCCGCATATTGTGAAAAAATTTATATTATTGACGTACCAGGCGACCCGTCGCTGGCACAAAATCAGTGTTGGTGCGCCACGGGTTAATGTCCAGCCCACCACGTCGGGTATAGCGCGCGTAAACGCTCAACTTCTCTGGCTGGCAGAAACGCTGGATATCACTAAAAATACGCTCCACGCACTGCTCGTGGAATTCGTTGTGATGGCGGAACGACACCAGATAGCGCAGCAGCTTTTCGCGATCGATTTTCGGGCCGCGATACTGGATCTGTACCGAACCCCAGTCCGGCTGGTGGGTAATCAGACAGTTGGATTTCAGCAGATGGCTGACCAGCGTCTCTTCAACCACCTTGCCGCTCGCCGCGTTTTCGAGGTAATCGGCGCTGAATTCATAATTCTCCACCTCGATATCCTGATCGTCAATGCAGGTTCCGTTGAAGTGGGCGATCGGCTGCCCTTCCAGTTCGTGCAGGCGATATAGCGAAACGCTGACCTGACCCTGAGCACAGGCGGTTAAATCGCGTTCCAGCGTCTGCTGAACCTCATCCCAGTGATTAAATTTGGTCTGGTTGAAACTGTTGAGATAGAGCTTAAAGCTCTTGGATTCCACCAGATTCTGGCTGGCGTAATCCAGCTCAACGTGTCCGACCGCCACCTGCGGCAGGCCGCGCGCGTTGAGCCAGGAGATTTCATACAGCGTCCAGATATCGCCGCCCACGAACGGTAGTGCGTCCGCGTGCAATCCCAGAGGATCGCGGTTCAGGCTGCGCGGCACACCCTGCAGCAGGCTTGCATCGTAGGTATCGCGGTAATCGGTCGATTTACCCAGCGTTAAGCCGGTTAACGCCTGATGATTTTCGTAAGACATGTTTCATAGCCACTTTACAGGTACACTTATGGGCTGAGTTTATCCTGTCTTACAAGAAGAGAGAAATCGGTGGACATCGAAACTGCAAATGCCCTTACTACCTTCACGACCCGCTATTGCGATGCGTGGCATGAAAAGCATGGAACGTGGCCGCAAAGTGCTGAATTATATGGCGTACCGTCACCGTGCATTATCTCTTCTCAGGATGATTATGTTATCTGGCAGCCGAAGCCGAGTACCGCCGGGCAAAATGTAAATGCGGTTGAACGGGCTATGGACATTGTGGTACAACCAGCGGTTCACGCGTTTTACGTCACGCAATTTGCAGGGGATATGCCCGCTCGCTTGGGTGATTTGACGCTGACGCTGTTGCAGACCTGGAACGAAGACGATCTGCAGCGTGTTCAGGAAAACCTGATTGGTCATCTGGTCACGCAAAAACGCCTTAAGCTTTCTCCGACGCTCTTTATTGCTACGCTCGACAGTGACCTGGATGTGATTTCCGTCTGTAACCTGTCTGGCGAAGTGATTAAAGAGACCATCGGCACCCGCAATCGCGAGACCCTCGCCCCTTCACTTGCGGATTTCCTTACCCGACTTGAGCCTCTTCTGTAATCCATAATGCTACAGCGCGTGTGAGAGATCTCTTACAAGGTTTGTGAGAGATCGCTGGAACATTCAGTATTACCTCATTTAATTAAGATTAATATCACGCTGTTTTTCAATGGATTAGCTGTTTATCGCAGCTTTTATAGGGCTTTCTTACGTCTTACAACGCTCCCCTGGTGGGTTGTAAGACGAAGCGGAATAGCGGATTCTATCTCTGTCGACAGGACGCCGACACGAGAAACGAACATCAGGATGATGGCGTTTCTTACTCAGGACACGTCAGGATGACGCTGCAGGAAGGCTTCAGGATGAAGCAAAGGGATAACGCAGGACGCGTAAGGGACACCTCCAGGAAGGAGAACGAGAGCCGAACAGGACGGTCGGTGGGTCAGGAAGGCCAGGACGTTTCAGGATGAAACAAGCACGTCAGGAAGATGTGTGCAGGATGCGAAAGGTAGACGGATGACCAGCCCTTCGGGCATCAGGAAAAGTTGTCACGGATGAGCAGGGAGCACGAATTGTAGCTGGAATGCTGCGGAACGAACCGGGAGCACTGTTTTTACAGTGCTCCCTTTTTTTATTTCTGCCTCCCGCAATGCTATGCTGCGCGCCGTTCACTTTTTCAGTTGAGGTTACCATGACGCAACACGATAGCATTCGTGCTCAGTTGCACGCCATCGAAGCCCTTTTGCGCCAACATCAGCTGTGGCAAGAGACCGCGCCGCAGCCGGAAGCGTTCGCCAGCACCCAGCCATTTTGTCTGGATACCCTGGCCCCGTTCGAGTGGCTCCAGTGGGTGTTAATTCCGCGCATGCACGCGCTGCTGGAAGGCGGTCATCCGCTGCCGCAGGCGTTTGCGGTCTCTCCCTATTATGAAATGGCCCTTGAGGCGACGCACCCTGCGCGCGCGGTCATGCTGGTTGAGCTGGAAAAACTGGATGCCCTGTTTGCCGGTGAAGATGCATGACGCTTGAGATCCTCTATCAGGACGAGTGGCTGGTGGCGGTGAATAAACCGTCTGGCTGGCTGGTGCACCGCAGCTGGCTGGATCGCGACGAGAAAGTGGTCGTGATGCAGACCGTACGCGACCAGATTGGTCAGCATGTTTTTACCGCCCATCGTCTCGACAGACCGACCTCCGGCGTGCTGCTGATGGGGCTTTCCAGCGAGGCGGGACGTCTGCTGTCTCAGCAGTTCGAACAGCACCAGATCCAGAAACGCTACCACGCGATCGTGCGCGGCTGGCTGACGGACGCCGCCACGCTCGACTATCCGCTGGTAGAGGAGCTGGATAAAATCGCCGATAAATTTGCCCGCGATGACAAAGGCCCGCAGCCTGCCGTGACGGATTATCGCGGCATGGCGACCACAGAAATGCCGGTGGCAACCAGCAAATTCCCCACTACGCGCTACAGCCTGGTTGAGCTTTTGCCCAAAACCGGGCGTAAACACCAGCTGCGACGCCATCTTGCGCACCTGCGCCACCCGATTATTGGCGACAGCAAGCACGGCGATCTGCGCCAGAATCGCAGCGCGGCCGAGCATTTTGGCTGTAACCGACTGATGTTACACGCCAGCGAGCTTAGCCTGACCCACCCGTTTACCGGCGAACCGCTGAATATCCGTGCAGGGCTGGACGATGTCTGGATGCAGGCGCTGTCACAGTTTGGCTGGCTGGGGCAACTCCCCGAAAATGAAAGGGTTGAGTTTGTATCTGTCAACGTTCAGGATGAACAGTAAACGCATTCATAGGGAAAAATATCATGGCTGAAGTAGGCATTTTTGTCGGCACTATGTACGGCAACTCACTGCTGGTAGCGGAAGAGGCTGAGGCGATTCTGGCAAGCCAGGGCCATAAAGCCACGGTCTATGAAGACCCGGAACTGGCAGACTGGGAAAAGTACAAAGATAAATACATTCTGGTGGTGACGTCCACTACCGGGCAGGGCGATCTGCCGGACAGCATCGTGCCACTTTTCCAGGGCATTAAAGACCAGCTTGGCTATCAGCCGGACGTTCACTACGGCATCATTGCCCTGGGCGATAGCTCTTACGCAAACTTCTGCGGCGGCGGCAAGCAGTTTGATGCGCTCCTGCAGGAACAGAGCGCCCAGCGCGTCGGCGAGATGCTGCTGATTGATGCCGGTGAGCATCCTGAACCGGAAAGCGAATCGAACCCGTGGGTCGAGCAGTGGGCTACGCTCCTGAAATAGTTTTCCAGGCCGGGTCAGGCGAAGCCGCCACCCGGCAATACACCCCGCACCAAACCTCAATTCCGTGAACCACCTTCCACTTGCCTGGGCTTATGCCATAAACAACCGCTCGCACACCCTTTAATACTGTGTTTTTGCACGGTGAGAGAACGTGTCACTCCTTCATATACTTTTCCGGTCACTTATAAAACGGCTTCAGGCCGTACCAAAACGACAAAACACATCTCATTCTGATTACCCTACCGGTGCTGTACAGAATGAACCAGGCGAAAGCTATGTTTCAGGAGTGCAACAATGAGTACATTAAGCCACGCAGCGAGCAGCGCTGAGAAGCGCACTAATGCCCGCTACTGGATAGTGGTGATGCTGTTTATCGTCACATCCTTTAACTATGGTGACCGCGCCACGCTGTCGATTGCCGGCTCTGAAATGGCAAAAGATATCGGCCTTGATCCGGTGGGCATGGGTTACGTTTTCTCCGCATTCTCATGGGCCTACGTCATCGGGCAAATTCCAGGCGGCTGGCTTCTGGACCGTTTTGGCTCTAAACGTGTCTATTTCTGGTCCATCTTTATCTGGTCTGCATTTACCCTTTTGCAGGGCTTTGTCGATGTTTTCAACGGTTTTGGCATTATCGTCGCGCTCTTTACGCTGCGCTTCCTGGTAGGCCTGGCAGAAGCGCCTTCCTTCCCGGGAAACAGTCGTATTGTCGCGGCCTGGTTCCCGGCGCAGGAGAGGGGAACGGCGGTGGCGATTTTTAACTCCGCCCAATATTTCGCCACGGTGATCTTCGCACCCATTATGGGCTGGCTGACGCACGAAGTGGGCTGGTCGCACGTCTTCTTCTTTATGGGCGGGCTAGGGATCATCATTAGCTTCGTCTGGCTGAAAGTGATCCACGAACCGAATCAGCATCCTGGCGTAAACAAGAAAGAGCTGGAGTACATTGCGGAAGGTGGTGCGCTGATCAACATGGATCAGAAGTCCGGGAAAGTAAAAGTCCCGTTCAGCCAGAAATGGGCGCAGATCAAACAGCTTGTCGGTACGCGGATGATGATCGGCATCTATCTGGGCCAGTACTGTATCAACGCGCTAACCTACTTTTTCATCACCTGGTTCCCGGTGTACCTGGTGCAGGCGCGAGGTATGTCGATCCTGAAAGCGGGATTTGTTGCTTCGATCCCGGCGATCTGCGGCTTTATCGGTGGCGTGCTCGGCGGGGTGATATCCGACTGGCTGATGCGCCGCACCGGATCGCTGAACATCGCGCGTAAAACGCCGATTGTGCTCGGCATGCTGCTCTCCATGACTATGGTGTTCTGCAACTACGTCAGCGCCGAGTGGATGGTTATCGGCTTTATGGCGATGGCCTTCTTCGGCAAAGGCATTGGCGCGCTGGGCTGGGCGGTGATGGCGGATACCGCGCCAAAAGAGATCAGCGGCCTGAGCGGCGGTCTTTTCAATATGTTCGGCAACATTTCCGGGATTGTTACGCCAATCGCGATTGGCTACATCGTTGGTACGACGAGGTCATTCAACGGTGCACTGATCTACGTCGGCGTGCATGCGCTGGTGGCAGTCCTGAGTTACCTGGTGCTGGTGGGGGATATCAAACGTATTGAACTCAAACCCGTAGTGGAGCGTGGCTGATGACAACGCAATCAAGCCCCATCGTGACTGAAATGAACGTTATTCCCGTGGCCGGGCAGGACAGCATGCTGCTCAATATTGGCGGCGCGCACAATGCGTGGTTTACCCGCAATATCGTGGTGTTGACTGATAGCGCAGGAAATACTGGCGTGGGTGAGGCACCTGGTGGGGAGGTGATCTACCAGACCCTGGTCGATGCCATTCCGCAGGTGGTGGGCCAGGAGGTTGCCCGCCTGAACAAGGTGGTTCAACGGGTGCATAAGGGCAATCAGTCGGCAGATTTTGATACCTTCGGTAAAGGAGCCTGGACGTTTGAGCTGCGCGTCAACGCGGTGGCCGCGCTGGAGGCCGCCCTGCTTGATTTACTGGGTAAGGCGCTGAATGTCCCGGTCTGCGAGCTGCTGGGGCCGGGCAAACAGCGTGATGCCGTCACCGTGCTGGGCTATCTGTTCTACGTGGGCGATCGCACGAAAACCGATCTCCCCTATCTGGCGCAATCACCGGGTAACCACGACTGGTATAAGCTGCGCCACCAGCAAGCCCTTACCCGCGACGCGGTGGTCCGCCTGGCCGAGGCGGCTCAGGATCGCTACGGCTTCAAAGATTTCAAGCTCAAGGGTGGCGTGCTGCCCGGTGAGCAGGAGATTGAAACCGCCCGGGCGTTGAAAAAACGTTTCCCGGAGGCGCGTATCACCGTTGACCCTAACGGCGCCTGGCTGCTGGAGGAAGCCATCAGCCTGTGCAAAGGTCTGGGAGACGTGCTGACCTACGCAGAAGACCCGTGTGGCGCGGAGCAGGGCTTCTCTGGCCGTGAAGTCATGGCCGAATTCCGCCGTGCCACCGGCTTACCGGTCGCCACCAATATGATTGCCACTAACTGGCGCGAAATGGGGCATGCGGTGATGCTGAACGCTGTCGATATTCCGCTGGCGGACCCGCACTTCTGGACTCTCTCCGGCGCGGTGCGTGTGGCGCAGCTGTGCGATGACTGGGGACTGACCTGGGGCTGCCACTCCAACAATCACTTCGACATTTCGCTGGCGATGTTCACCCACGTTGGCGCCGCGGCACCGGGAAATCCGACCGCTATCGACACCCACTGGATTTGGCAGGAAGGCGAAGCCCGCCTGACGAAAAATCCGCTGGAAATCAAAAATGGCAAGATTGCCGTTCCCGATTCGCCGGGCCTGGGCGTGGAACTTGACTGGGACCGTGTCCACAAAGCCCATGAGGCGTATAAAAAGCTACCGGGCGGTGCGCGTAATGACGCAGGCCCGATGCAATACCTTATTCCCGGCTGGACATTTGACCGTAAGCGCCCTGTTTTTGGACGTCACTGATAAAAGGATTACACGATGAGTACTTTTACGACCCCTGTCGTCACTTCCATGCAAATCATTCCGGTCGCGGGTCATGACAGCATGCTGATGAACCTGAGCGGGGCACATGCACCGTTCTTTACCCGCAATATTGTCATTATCAAAGACAATGCCGGCCATACTGGTGTGGGTGAAATTCCGGGCGGGGAGAAGATCCGTAAAACGCTGGAGGATGCCATTCCGCTGGTGGTGGACAAAACGCTGGGTGAGTACAAAAATGTCCTCAACACCGTGCGCAACACCTTTGCCGACCGCGATGCGGGTGGCAGGGGGCTGCAAACCTTCGATCTGCGAACCACCATCCACGTGGTGACTGGGATTGAAGCCGCAATGCTGGATTTGCTGGGCCAGCACCTGGGCGTTAACGTTGCCTCGCTGCTGGGTGAGGGGCAGCAGCGTTCAGAAGTAGAAATGCTTGGCTATCTGTTCTTTGTCGGCAATCGCACACTGACGCCGCTGCCGTACCAAAGCCAGACGAAGGAAGCATGCGACTGGTACCGGCTGCGCCATGAAGAGGCGATGACCCCGGATGCGGTGGTGAGGCTGGCGGAAGCGGCATACGAAAAATATGGCTTCAATGATTTCAAACTGAAAGGCGGCGTGCTGGCGGGTGAAGAAGAGGCAGAGGCCATTTCCGCGCTGGCAAAACGCTTCCCACAGGCGCGCGTGACGCTTGATCCAAACGGTGCATGGTCGCTTGATGAAGCGATCAAAATAGGTAAACAGCTCAAAGGTGTGCTGGCGTATGCCGAGGATCCCTGCGGGGCCGAGCAAGGTTTCTCGGGCCGCGAAGTGATGGCGGAATTCCGTCGCGCCACCGGGCTGCCGACCGCGACCAATATGATTGCCACCGACTGGCGTCAGATGGGGCATACCCTGTCATTACAATCCGTTGATATTCCGCTGGCTGACCCGCACTTCTGGACGATGCAGGGCTCGGTCCGCGTGGCGCAGATGTGCCATGAGTTTGGCCTGACCTGGGGATCGCATTCTAATAACCACTTCGACGTGTCGCTGGCAATGTTCACCCACGTTGCCGCCGCCGCACCGGGCACCATTACCGCTATCGACACCCACTGGATCTGGCAGGAGGGGAATCAGCGTCTGACCAAAGCGCCGTTTGAGATAAAAGGTGGCATGGTGCAGGTGCCTTCAACGCCGGGATTGGGCATTGAGCTCGATATGGACCAGGTGATGAAAGCGCACGAGCTTTATCAGAAACACGGTCTGGGCGCGCGGGACGACGCGATGGCGATGCAGTATCTGATCCCCGACTGGACATTCGACAATAAACGTCCGTGCATGGTACGATAAACGCACTGGGACCGCTCCCATGAGCGGTTCTTTACGTGGTGTATGCTTAACGTAACGACTATGCGTAAGGATGGCTTATGAAAATTGTTATCGCACCGGACTCGTATAAGGAAAGTTTGAGTGCGCTTGAGGTTGCGACAGCGATAGAGCGCGGTTTTCGCGAGATCTTTCCCGAGGCGGTTTACGTCAAACTGCCGGTCGCGGATGGGGGAGAAGGCACCGTTGAGGCGATGATCGCGGCAACGCAGGGGCGAAGGGTACATGTCCCGGTGACCGGTCCCCTCGGCGAGCGGGTGGAAGGATTTTACGGGATTTCGGGTGACGAACAGAGCGCCTTTATTGAAATGGCGGCGGCAAGCGGTCTGGAACTGGTTGCGCCTTCGCAGCGCGATCCCCTGAAAACGACCTCCTGGGGCACAGGTGAACTTATCCGTCACGCGCTGGATGCGGGCGTTAAGCATATCATCATCGGTATCGGCGGCAGCGCCACCAATGACGGCGGGGCCGGGATGATGCAGGCGCTGGGTGCGAAGCTGCTCGACGCCAGTGAACAGCCGCTGGGGCAGGGCGGAGGCGAGCTGGGAAAACTCGCGCGTATCGACCTGAGGGGCCTGGACACGCGTCTGGCCGAGTGTCGGATTGAGGTCGCCTGCGACGTGACCAATCCTCTGGTTGGAAAGGATGGCGCGTCAGCCGTGTTTGGCCCGCAAAAGGGGGCCACGCCTGAGATGATCATCACCCTGGACAATGCGCTTGCTCATTATGCGCGGATTATTGCCCGGGATCTGGATATGGATGTGCTAAACCTTGCTGGCGGTGGTGCGGCGGGGGGCATGGGCGCGGCGCTGTACGCTTTTTGCGGCGCACAGTTGCGCCAGGGCATTGAGATTGTAACCGATGCGCTGCACCTGGCCGACCAGGTGGCCGATGCAGATTTGGTTATCACCGGCGAAGGCCGCATCGACAGCCAGACGATCCACGGCAAAGTCCCGGTGGGGGTAGCGAAGGTCGCGAAACGCTTTAACAAACCCGTTATCGGGATTGCGGGCAGTCTGACGGCGGATGTTGGCGTGGTTCACGATCACGGCATTGATGCGGTGTTTAGCGTGATTTACACCATCTGCTCGCTGGAAGATGCGCTGGAAAATGCCAGCGCGAATGTACAGATGACCGCCAGAAATATCGCGGCGGTGCTGAAAGTGGGGCAGGGAATGTAGTTCTCCCTCTCCCCGTAGGAGAGGGTTGGGGTGAGGGCATCAGGCCGCACCCGCAATCAGGCCGCACCCGCAATCGTAGGCCCGGTAAGGCGAAGCCGCCACCGGGCTTTTATCTCAGCTCCCCAATACCTTCATCGCTTCACGCGTCACGTTATCCATTTCATCCAGCAGCTCCAGAAACTCGGGTTCCAGCTCCGATTCTGGCGTACCTGCGCGCAGTTGCTGCTCCAGCAGCTGGCAGAGATTTTTAAGCCGCGGTACGCCGCTATAGCCGCAGCTGCCGTGAAGCTTGTGGATGGCTTCCAGCAGTTCATCCGGGTGTTCCCCCACAAGCTGTTCTTCAACTTTATTACGAATCTCCGGCAGAAACGCGACCAGCATTTGCAGCATCTCGCGGGCTAAATCGGGTTTACCTGCCGCCTGACGCAGTGCAAGCTGCCAGTCAAAGGTTGCATTTTGATTGACGGTGACCTCAACCGGCTCGCTGGAAACCGTGTAGCTTCCGCCAATATGTCCCGGCTTATAGCGTAACAGCAGGTTATGAAGCTTCTCTTCGTCGATAGGTTTGGCCAGATAATCATTCATCCCGGCGCTCAGTAACTTCTCTTTCTGACCGGCCATCGCATGCGCGGTGACTGCAATCACCGGCGTTTGCTGCTGATGTGGCAGCTGGTGGATCAACTCACAGGCCCGAATGCCATCCATGCCCGGCATCTGAATATCCATCAGAATTAAATCGAACTGCATCTGTTTGGCTTGTTCAACGGCCTGCGTGCCGCTGGTGCACAACTCCACATGCTGAACCTGATCTTCCAGCAACACGCCAATGAGCTTCAGGTTTGCCGGGTTGTCATCAACTGCCATCACGCTCATCGGCAGTTTTTGCTCATCGTTAATCAGCGGAAGGGCATGCTGGCTAAGACGGCAATACTCCGTGAGGGCGGGCAGCAGGCGGGTGGCGGTGAGGGGTTTAAGCAGACACGCGGCTGCCCCGTCGTTTTTCAACTCCTCCGCGTTTATCTGAGCGTGACAGGGCAGCGCCAGCAGCAGATAGTCGGTCATCGACGCGGCTTTCGCCAGCCGCTCCTGCTGCATGGTCAGTTCGCCGGTGAACGTCACCGGAATACCCATCAGCAGAATGTCGTAGTGCTCAACGGCAAGCGCCGAGAAGGTAGGGCTGTAGACTACCTCCAGAGGTGTAGTGCTTAAAATATCCAGCGTGCACTGCGCGGCCGCCGCGTTAGGCTCGACGTAGGCCAGACGCTTACCGTTCAGGCAGCTTGTCACCGGACCGTCGGTCAACGCGTTCGGATTGAGATCCAGGTTAATGTGGAACCAGAAGGTTGAACCACGGTTTGGCTGGCTGTGGAAAGAGATATCGCCGCCCATCTCGTTTACCAGCCTCTGCGTAATCACCAGCCCCAGACCGGTACCTCCATGACGACGGGAGATACTGGCATCCGCCTGGCGGAACGCCTGGAACAGACGCGACTGATCGCGCTCGGGAATACCAATCCCGGTATCGCGGATCTGAACCTCAATCTGTACCTTGTTGTTACTGAGCGCGCGTTTTTCTACCAGAATGTCGATGTTGCCGCTTTCGGTGAATTTAATGGCGTTGCCAACAAGATTGGTAATGACCTGCTGAAGGCGCAGAGGATCGCCGATGACGTTATCCGGCACGTCGTTTTTGATGTTAAGCGTCAGTTCAAGGCCTTTGTCGTGTGACGAGTGGGCGAGCAGCGTGACCACTTCATCGAGCGTACCGCGCAGCGGGAACGGTATGCTCTCCAGAATAAGCTTGCCCGCCTCCAGCTTGGAGAAGTCCAGCACGTCGTTAATGATCGCCAGCAGGTTGTTGGCCGAACGTTCAATGGTGTGCAGGTGATCGCGCTGCGTCGGGTTAAGCTCGCTTTTCAGCGTCAGGCGGGTAAAGCCGATCACCCCATTGAGCGGCGTACGCAGCTCGTGCGACATATTTGGCAAGGAATTCAGATTTAATCCGCGCCGCTTCCTGGGCGCGCTTTTTCGCCAGATCCAGCTCAACGTTCTGGATCTCCATCTGCTCCAGCGTTTCGCGCAGGTCAGACGTCGCCTGGTCAACGTTATGTTGCATCTCTTCGTGATAGGCCGCCAGCGACATGGCCATCGAGTTGATGCCGTTTTTCAGCATATCCAGCTCGCCCAGCATAAAACCTTCTACGCGGCTGTCGAGCTGTCCCCGGCGGATGCGGTCAACAGTATTGACCATATTGCGGATGGGGCCCGTTACGTCGCGCATCAGGCGCCAGCCGAAGATCAGTGCAATACCAATACAGAACAGCATCATCACGCCAGAGATAAAAATCTCTTTGTACTGCTGTAGCCGGACTGATTTGAGATCCAGCTCCAGCGCCACGTATCCCAGCATGTTATTGCTGGATTTGGCGTCAGATTGCGCAGACTCGTCGGGGGAATAACTTTCCGACACGATCGGCGTGCGCAGGATCATGATATCGCCGCGCCGCAGTACGGTGAGATGGCGCGGGAAAGGTGTACCGTCCGGGATTTTCAGGGCCGCCGGATCGAGATGAAAATTCGAGGTGACAAACAGGCGGTTATGTTCGTCGTAAACGGAAATGGCGCGTACGATGTCCGAGTGGCGTCGGTGAAGCACGCTGATTAACTGCCCAATGGATTCGCGGTTTTGCAGGTTCATCCCGTACTCGCTTGAGACGGCGAGCGGTTCGATGATGCTGGCGCCTGCATCCTCCAGCTGTCGCTGCAAATCGTTATAGCGGTGCACCACAAAGAAGATACTCAGCAGCAAACCGATGAGAACGGTGGGGGCGAGGATCAAAATCATCATGCGCGCGCGCAGGCTGTAGTTGGTCATGGCGTTCCGTTATGGGACAATTAAGATAATTATGTTTATGTGAGAAAAATCTCGGCGATGGCGCAATTCTACTCTGCAAAACGACGCGTGACGACGCGTCAAATCATTACTGTTGAAGCCACAGACCTTGACCCGTTTGGTCAGGGGGTGGCTCATCACAATGGTAAGACTCTGTTTATAACAGGTTTGCTGCCAACAGAACGAGCAGAAATTACGCTGACGGAAGACAAACGCCAGTACGCGCGCGGACAGGTGAAGCGTCGCCTCAACGATAGCCCGGCGCGCGTTGCGCCACGCTGTCCGCATTTTGGCGTTTGCGGAGGCTGCCAGCAACAGCATGCGAGCACAGAATTACAGCAAAAAAGCAAAAGCCGCGCCCTGGCGCGTCTGCTGAAGCACGACGTGAACGAAGTTATTGCTGATCAGCCCTGGGGCTACCGTCGCCGCGCGCGTCTGAGTCTGAGCTATCAGCCCAAAACGGCGCGGCTGGAGATGGGTTTTCGCAAAGCGGCCTCCAGCGATATTGTTGATGTGAAGCAGTGCCCTGTTTTGGTGCCCCATCTTGAGGCATTGCTTCCGCACGTGCGCACTTGCCTCTCAGGACTGGACGGCGTTCGCCATCTTGGGCATGTCGAACTGGTCATGGCCAATAATGGCCCGCTGATGGTGTTGCGCCACACCGCGCCATTATCGAAAAAAGATCGCGAAAAACTGGAACGCTTTTCGCATTCCCACGACCTGGCGCTTTTCCTTGCTCCACAAAGCGAGATACTTGAACAGGTTACCGGTGATGCGCCCTGGTATGCGTCAAACGGGCTACGCTTAACGTTTAGCCCGCGGGATTTCATTCAGGTAAATGATGGCGTAAACCAGCAGATGGTTGAGAAAGCGCTGGCGTGGCTTGATATACAGCCCACCGATCGGGTGCTCGATCTGTTCTGCGGCATGGGCAACTTCACGCTGCCGCTGGCGCGAAAAGCAGCAAGCGTCGTTGGCGTGGAAGGTGTTGAAGCGCTGGTGGCTAAAGGGCAGGAGAACGCACAACAGAACGGCTTGCAAAATGTGACATTCTTTCATCAAAATCTTGAGGAAGATGTGACGCAACAGCCGTGGGCACAGCAGGGATTTGACAAAATCCTGCTCGACCCGGCACGCGCCGGTGCCCCGGGCGTCATGGCGCATGTGATTAAACTTGCCCCGAAGCGTGTGGTCTATGTTTCCTGTAACCCGGCAACGCTTGCCCGTGACAGTGAGGTATTAATCAGCGCGGGTTACCAAATTCAGCGTCTGGCAATGCTGGACATGTTCCCGCACACTGGGCATCTGGAATCGATGGTGTTGTTCGAGCACATCTAATTTGTTTGGCTTGTCGACTTCGACAGGCCCTGGTCCCTAAAGGAGAGGACAATGGTTGCGGTAAGAAGTGCACATCTCAATAAAGCTGGGGAGTTTGACCCACAAAAATGGATCGCAAGTCTGGGAATTTCCAGCCAGCAGTCGTGTGAACGCTTAACCGAAACCTGGGCCTACTGTCTTCGCACCACACAGGGTCATCCGGATGCCGATCTCCTTTTGTGGCGCGGCGTGGAGATGGTTGAAATCTTATCCATGCTGAACATGGATATTGAAACGCTGCAGGCCGCGTTGCTGTTTCCTCTCGCCGATGCGAACGTCGTGACGGAAGACGTGCTGCGTGAGAGCGTCGGAAAATCCGTCGTCGCGCTGATCCACGGCGTGCGCGATATGGCGGCTATCCGCCAGCTTAAAGCCGCGCACACCGATTCCGTCTCCTCTGAGCAGGTCGATAACGTCCGCCGGATGCTGCTGGCCATGGTGGATGATTTCCGCTGTGTGGTCATCAAACTGGCCGAGCGTATTGCCCACCTGCGTGAGGTGAAGGATGCGCCGGAAGACGAGCGCGTGCTGGCCGCCAAAGAGTGTACAAACATCTATGCGCCGCTGGCGAACCGGTTAGGTATCGGTCAGCTCAAATGGGAGCTGGAAGATTACTGCTTCCGTTATCTGCACCCGGCGGAATATAAGCGCATTGCCAAACTTCTGCATGAACGCCGCATTGACCGCGAGCACTATATCGAGGAGTTTGTCGGCGGCTTGCGCCAGGCGATGAAAGAAGAGAACGTGCGCGCCGAAGTCTACGGGCGACCTAAGCACATCTACAGCATCTGGCGCAAAATGCAGAAGAAACACCTCGCCTTTGACGAGCTGTTTGACGTGCGTGCCGTGCGTATCGTGGCGGAACGTCTGCAGGACTGCTACGCCGCGCTGGGGATCGTCCACACTCACTTCCGCCATCTGCCGGATGAGTTTGATGACTATGTGGCTAACCCTAAACCTAACGGTTATCAGTCCATTCACACCGTGGTGCTTGGCCCTGGCGGCAAAACGGTCGAAATTCAGATCCGCACCAAACAGATGCACGAAGATGCCGAGCTGGGCGTTGCCGCGCACTGGAAATACAAAGAGGGAACGTCGGGCGGGGCGCGTTCTGGTCACGAGGATCGCATCGCCTGGCTGCGCAAGCTGATTGCGTGGCAGGAAGAGATGGCCGACTCGGGCGAAATGCTCGACGAAGTCCGCAGCCAGGTCTTTGACGACCGGGTCTACGTCTTTACCCCGAAAGGGGATGTGGTCGACCTGCCAGCCGGTTCAACGCCGCTTGATTTTGCCTACCACATCCACAGTGACGTGGGGCACCGCTGTATCGGGGCGAAAATCGGCGGGCGCATCGTCCCGTTCACTTACCAGTTGCAGATGGGCGATCAGATTGAAATCATCACCCAGAAGCAGCCTAACCCGAGCCGGGACTGGCTTAATCCGAACCTGGGGTACGTCACCACCAGTCGCGGACGCTCAAAAATTCACGCCTGGTTCCGCAAGCAGGATCGTGACAAAAATATCCTTGCCGGTCGTCAGATCCTTGACGACGAGCTGGAACATATCGGGATCAGCCTGAAAGAGGCCGAGAAATTCCTGCTGCCGCGCTACAACTTCAACGAGCTTGACGAGCTGTTAGCGGCAATTGGCGGCGGCGATATTCGTCTCAATCAGATGGTTAACTTCCTGCAGGCGCAGTTCAATAAGCCAAGCGCGGAAGAGCAGGACGCGGCGGCGCTGAAGCAGCTGCAGCAGAAAACCTACGCCCCGCAGCAGCGCAGTAAAGACAATGGCCGGGTAGTGGTCGAGGGAGTGGGCAATCTGATGCACCACATTGCCCGCTGCTGTCAGCCAATTCCGGGCGACGACATCGTCGGCTTTATCACCCAGGGGCGCGGGATCTCGATCCACCGTTCCGACTGTGACCAGCTTGCCGAGCTGCAGTCCCATGCGCCGGAGCGCATCGTGGAAGCGGTCTGGGGGGAGAGCTACTCCGCCGGCTACTCGCTGGTGGTGCGTGTTACCGCCAATGACCGCAGCGGCTTGCTGCGCGATATCACCACCATTCTCGCCAACGAGAAGGTCAACGTGCTGGGTGTTGCCAGCCGCAGCGATACCCGCGAGCAGCTTGCCACCATCGATATGACCATCGAAATCTACAACCTGCAGGTGCTGGGTCGCGTACTCGGCAAACTGAACCAGGTGCCGGATGTGATTGACGCGCGTCGTCTGCACGGCGGGTAAATACACTCTTCTGTAGGCCGGGTAAGGCTTTGCCGCCACCCGGCTTGTTTTTTAATGGAAAACACTATGACTCAAATCGACCGCCTGCTCGGCATCATGAAACGCCTGCGCGATCCGGAAAACGGCTGCCCGTGGGACAAAGAGCAGACTTTCTCCACCATCGCCCCGTACACGCTTGAAGAGACCTACGAGGTGCTGGACGCCATTTCTCGCGAGGATTTTGACGACCTGCGTGGTGAACTCGGCGACCTGCTGTTCCAGGTGGTGTTCTACGCCCAGATGGCGCAGGAAGAAGGGCGCTTTAACTTTGATGATATCTGCGCCGCTATCAGCGACAAGCTTGAGCGCCGTCACCCGCATATCTTTGGCGATGCCACCGCAGGCAACAGCGCGGAAGTACTGGCCCGCTGGGAGCAGATAAAAAGCGCCGAGCGTGCTGAAAAATCCCAGCATTCGGCGCTGGACGATATTCCTCTGAGTCTGCCTGCGCTGATGCGCGCGCATAAAATTCAAAAGCGTTGTTCCGCCGTCGGTTTTGACTGGGACTCTCTGGGGCCGGTGCTGGATAAAGTGCATGAAGAGATCGACGAGGTTATGCACGAAGCGCAGCAGGCGGTGGTGGATGAAGCAAAGCTTGAGGAAGAGATGGGCGATCTGTTGTTTGCGACCGTCAACCTTTCGCGCCATTTAGGTGTAAAAGCGGAAACCGCATTGCAAAAAGCCAATCTGAAATTCGAACGTCGTTTTCGTGAAGTGGAGCGGATTGTCGCCTCGCGCGGCCTGGAAATGACCGGAGTTGACCTCCAGGCGATGGAAGAAGTCTGGCAGGAAGTAAAACGCCAGGAATCTGATCTCTAACGGAATTTTGCGATCAAGCGCAATTTGTGTGATTTTTTAAATGACAAGCGCTTGATTTGCGTCAAAAACATTTACCCAAAAGGGGCTATTTTCTCACTCCTTATGTTTGTCATGGCCTGGAATGGAGACGGAGAATGAAAGTTTGTGGCGCTCGCCGTGTTCGGGTATACTACTTTCCCGTCCTGGTTATTCCATCGTTTCACCCTAACTTCTCAGGTTCAGCATGACAACGAACTATATTTTTGTGACCGGCGGGGTCGTATCCTCTCTGGGTAAAGGCATTGCCGCAGCCTCCCTCGCAGCCATTCTTGAAGCCCGTGGCCTCAATGTGACCATGATGAAACTGGATCCGTACATCAACGTCGATCCTGGCACCATGAGCCCAACCCAACACGGGGAAGTGTTCGTTACTGAAGACGGCGCTGAAACCGATCTGGATCTTGGCCACTACGAGCGTTTCATTCGTACCAAAATGACCCGTCGTAACAACTTTACGACTGGCCGCATCTACTCCGACGTTCTGCGTAAAGAGCGCCGCGGTGACTACCTGGGCGCGACCGTTCAGGTTATCCCACACATCACTAACGCCATCAAAGAGCGTGTCCTTGCCGGTGGCGAAGGGCATGACGTAGTGCTGGTTGAAATCGGCGGTACCGTAGGGGATATCGAATCCCTGCCGTTCCTCGAAGCGATTCGTCAGCTGGCGGTAGATATTGGTCGTGAGCATGCGCTGTTCATGCACCTGACGCTGGTGCCTTACATGGCGGCTGCAGGTGAAGTGAAAACCAAACCGACTCAGCACTCTGTTAAAGAGCTGCTCTCCATCGGTATTCAGCCTGACATCCTGGTTTGCCGTTCCGATCGCGCTATCCCGGCGAACGAACGTGCGAAAATTGCATTGTTCTGTAACGTGCCTGAAAAAGCCGTTATTTCAATGAAAGATGTCGATTCCATTTATAAAATCCCGGGCCTGTTGAAATCGCAGGGCCTGGACGATTATATTTGTAAACGATTCAGCTTGAACTGTCCGGAAGCTAACCTGTCTGAATGGGAACAGGTTATCTATGAAGAAGCCAATCCGGCGGGCGAAGTGACTATCGGTATGGTCGGCAAGTACATTGAACTGCCGGATGCCTATAAGTCAGTTATCGAAGCGCTGAAACACGGTGGTCTGAAGAACCGCGTCTCCGTGAACATCAAGCTGATTGATTCGCAGGATGTTGAAACGCGTGGCGTGGAAATTCTGAAAGATCTGGATGCGATTCTCATCCCTGGCGGCTTTGGCTACCGCGGTGTTGAAGGCAAGATCGCCACTGCACGCTACGCGCGTGAAAACAATATTCCTTACCTCGGCATCTGCCTGGGTATGCAGGTTGCGCTGATCGAATTTGCGCGCAACGTAGCGGGAATGGAAAACGCGAACTCTACGGAATTTGTGCCAGACTGTAAGTACCCTGTAGTGGCGCTGATTACGGAATGGCGCGACGAAGACGGTAACGTCGAAGTCCGTACCGAGAAGAGCGATCTGGGTGGCACAATGCGTCTTGGCGCACAGGCCTGCCAGCTGTCCGACGATAGCGTGGTTCGCAAGCTGTATGGCGAATCGGTCATCACCGAGCGCCATCGTCACCGCTATGAAGTCAACAACATGCTGTTGAAACAAATTGAAGCTGCGGGCCTGCGCGTTGCGGGCCGCTCCGGGGATGATCAGTTAGTCGAGATCATTGAAGTGCCAAACCATCCATGGTTTGTTGCCTGCCAGTTCCACCCGGAATTTACTTCAACGCCGCGTGACGGGCATCCGCTGTTTGCAGGCTTCGTGAAAGCCGCCAGCGAGTATCAGAAGCGTCAGGCGAAGTAAAAAAAGTTAGAACGGCAACGCGTACCTTTGGTACGCGTTGTTTGTCTGGAGTTTTAGTTTAACTTGTACTGAGGAAAATCTAATGTCCAAAATCGTTAAAGTCATCGGTCGTGAAATCATCGACTCCCGTGGTAACCCGACCGTTGAAGCTGAAGTTCATCTGGAAGGTGGTTTCGTCGGTATGGCAGCTGCTCCATCAGGTGCTTCTACGGGTTCCCGCGAAGCGCTGGAACTGCGCGATGGCGACAAATCCCGTTTCATGGGCAAAGGCGTACTGAAAGCGGTTGGCGCTGTAAACGGTCCTATTGCTCAGGCCATCATTGGCAAAGACGCTAAAGACCAGGCTGGCATCGACAAGATCATGATCGATCTGGACGGTACTGAAAACAAATCTAACTTCGGTGCGAACGCAATCCTGGCGGTTTCCCTGGCGAACGCCAAAGCAGCAGCGGCTGCTAAAGGTATGCCACTGTTCGAGCACATCGCTGAACTGAACGGCACCCCAGGCAAATACTCCATGCCTGTACCAATGATGAACATCATCAACGGTGGTGAGCACGCAGACAACAACGTTGATATTCAGGAATTCATGATTCAGCCAGTTGGCGCGAAATCCCTGAAAGAAGCGGTACGTATGGGTTCTGAAGTGTTCCACAACCTGGCTAAAGTTCTGAAAGCTAAAGGTATGAACACGGCTGTAGGTGACGAAGGTGGCTATGCGCCAAACCTGGGTTCTAACGCAGAAGCTCTGGCTGTTATCGCAGAAGCAGTAAAAGCTGCTGGCTACGAGCTGGGCAAAGACATCACCCTGGCGATGGACTGTGCAGCATCTGAATTCTACAAAGACGGTAAATACGTTCTGGCTGGCGAAGGCAACAAAGCGTTCACCTCCGAAGAGTTCACTCACTTCCTGGAAGACCTGACCAAACAGTACCCAATCGTCTCTATCGAAGACGGTCTGGACGAGTCTGACTGGGATGGTTTCGCATACCAGACCAAAGTACTGGGCGACAAAATCCAGCTGGTTGGTGACGATCTGTTCGTAACCAACACCAAGATCCTGAAAGAAGGCATCGAGAAAGGCATCGTTAACTCCATCCTGATCAAATTCAACCAGATCGGTTCTCTGACCGAAACCCTGGCTGCGATCAAAATGGCGAAAGACGCTGGCTACACCGCTGTCATCTCTCACCGTTCTGGTGAAACTGAAGATGCAACCATTGCTGACCTGGCAGTGGGTACCGCTGCAGGCCAGATCAAAACCGGTTCTATGAGCCGTTCTGACCGTGTTGCTAAATACAACCAGCTGATTCGTATCGAAGAAGCACTGGGCGAAAAAGCACCATACAACGGTCGTAAAGAGATCAAAGGCCAGGCATAATTGCTTAAGCCTTAAATAAAAATGCCAGTCGAAAGACTGGCATTTTTTTTGGCTATTTAAAATCGACCGCCATTTGCTCCGGGATGGTCAATCCCCGGGTGGTCTGGACGCAGCGGGCGATATAATCCGTAAAACGCGGGGGTTTCGGCATTCCCATGCTGAGCAGCTTATCGTTGCTGAAGCGCACGTTCAGCGTGGCAAAGGCCCCGTATAAGCGCATCGCTCTCAGCATCAGGCGTTCGTTGCATGGACCAAAAATCGTTTTCAGCTCGCGGCGCATTCTGACCAGCGTTTCGTAGCTGACCTGCGCATATTTATCACCGACGGGCGCTTTCTCCAGCGCCTGCGCCATCGCCTGATCGATGTCTGCAAAGCGAACGCTGTTTTCTTCCCCGGCAGAAATATGCACCACCTCACCCGGACGCGCGTTGCTGCCGAGCAGCATTAACAGCGCGTCGGCGCAATAATCCACCGGCACTACGTCGATCCGGTCTTCCATTGAACACATAAACTTTTGCAGCATCAGGCCCATACTGAAGACCCAGAAGATGCTGCTCGACGGCGTGCAGCCGTGACGGGTATGGCCGACGACGATGGAGGGGCGGGCGATAAGCAGCGGCAGGTCCGGGCACTCCTGACGCATCAGCTTTTCAATGGTTGACTTCGAATAAGTGTATTCCACCAGATGTTCAGCATTTTCTCTAAATTCAGCACTTTCCGCGACCAGTGAATCCTGCTCCGGGGTGCATGACATTGCGGTGCCTACGTGCAGGAAACGCTGCAGTCCAGTGACCTGTTCCATGCGGCGTGCCAGCGCAAGGGTACCGTCGACGTTTACCTTCCAGATAAGCGGGTTGTTTCCAAATGAGGCGACAGCCGCGCAGTTAACCACATGCGTGACCTGGTTCAGTCGCGGATCGTTCAGAAAGGCCTCCGGCTGACTGAGGTCGCCAATGATAATATTCTCCACGCTCAGGGAAGCCAGTTTCTCCTCAGAAACGTTGAACTTACGCATGTTCTCCTGCACGCGCTCCAGCCCGCTTTGCGGATCGCCGGCGCGGGCAAGCAAAAGGAGTTTCACGGATTGATCGCTCGTCAGGATTTTTTCAAGTACTGCACCGCCCAGGAAACCGGTCACGCCTGTAATCAATAACATCTTCATTAATACCGTCTCATTATGATTGATGAGGCGGATTGTAGGCGCGCAAAAGTAAACGGCATTTAAATAATAAATCGCCGAAACAGGCAGCGTCTTAAGCTTATTTTAAGGAAAGGAAATCAGGTGGAGATATTGGACATTGCGGAAAGGTGAAAAATTCAATTTATAAATAATTATATTTCAACTTTATGATTTGTATGTATTTTTATGATTCAGGATTAGGGTGGTTACAGCATTGAAAATGTAATAAATAAAATATTTTGTTACACCAAACATTTATCTGGAAAATAAAGTAAATTTTGCTTAAGGGAAATTGAGTAACGTAAAAAGCAGGCTAGTTTATGTAGCCTGCGTAATATTTTCAGAGCAGCAAAGGAAGCGTAGCGCTGGCTGTTTGCTGGCTAACATCCGCGTAATGGTTGTCCAGCGCAATAAGAGAGGTGGTCAGCAATTCGACCAGCAGCATGACACCCACCTTTGCATTGAGCGCGCCAGCGCTAAGCGGGCCTTCTGGCTTGGCGGCTACCAGTTGCATATCACTCAGGGAAGCCAGCGGGCTACGTGGCGTGTTGCTGAGCGCCAGAACCTTTACGCCGCGCTTGCGGGCCAGTTTCACCACATGAAGTAAATCCCGCGTAGAACCGGAACTGGAGATAGCCACGACCAGCGTTTCAGCCGAGAGCGTTGCCGCATTCATGGCTGCGCGGTGCATGTCGCTAAATAACTGTGCGGGTTTACCCAGCCTTAATAACTTGTAATGCAGATACTCACCGAGGATTGCGCTGGCCGCGACGCCATAGATCTGCACGGAGTGCGCCTGATGCAGTGCCAGTGCGGCTTTTTCAAGCAGCGCCCGGTCCAGGAGCCTGGCGGTATCCTGCAGAGCCAGGATTGACTCATCCACCACGTTATCAATTTCATCCCCGGCCTCTCGCGCGGGCTGACCCTGCTGAATATCCAGCGCCAGCGCCATTTTGAATTCGTTATAGCCCTTGCAGCCCAGCGTCCGGCAAAGACGCGTCACGCTGGCCTCGCTGGTGTGACTCTCGCGCGCCAGTTCCGTGATCGTCAGGTAGAGCACTCGGGCGGGATCGCTGAGGACAAACTCGCCGAGTTTTTGTTGTGTTGGGCTGTACCCGGAAGCCTCCTGGCGGAGCTTCAGCAGCAGATTTTCATGGTCCGACATGCCAGGTCCTTAATGCGTTTCTCTGTGACTAGTGTGACGGAAAGCGGGGGAAAGATGCCAGTCATTTTGAAAAAGTATGATCGGTCTCCTGGTTTTTGATGATAATTTTCACTATTAAATATTTATATGGTAAAAATTTTCATCAATAAATGAGGGGATGAAAAAATGATGCAAATGTTCAGTGGAGCCTCTTCGGGGGGATGGTTTGAAAAAGCGCAGCGCTTCGGCAAATCGTTTATGTTGCCCATCGCCGTGTTGCCTGCGGCGGGTCTGCTGCTTGGGATAGGCGGCGCGTTGTCGAATCCCAATACGCTAACGGCCTATCCGTTTTTAGATGTGGGCTGGCTGCAGGCGGTTTTCACCATCATGAGCAGTGCAGGTTCCATCGTATTTGCGAACCTCTCGGTGCTGTTTGCGGTTGGGGTGGCCGTTGGGCTGGCAAAAAGTGATAAAGGCACTGCAGGGCTGGCGGCATTACTGGCGTTTCTGGTGATGAACGCCACCATCAACGCGCTGCTGATCCTCACCGGCAAACTGGCGCAGGAAAACCCGGGGGCCGTGGGGCAGGGGATGACGCTGGGGATTCAGACGCTGGAAACGGGAGTATTTGGCGGCGTAGTGATTGGTCTCGTGACCTGCGCGTTGCATCACCGGTTTAATAAAATTGCCCTTCCGCAGTTCCTGGGCTTCTTTGGCGGCTCGCGCTTTGTCCCGATTATCAGCTCGCTGGCGGCGATACTCGTCGGCGCGCTGATGACCGTGGTCTGGCCGCATTTCCAGAAACTGATCTTTGGTCTGGGCGGGCTGGTAGACGCCACAGGTTATTTGGGCACCCTGCTGTACGGCTTCATTTTACGCATGCTGGGCCCGTTCGGGTTGCACCACATCTTCTATCTTCCGTTCTGGACCACGGCCCTTGGCGGCAGCGAGATCGTCAATGGTCATCTGGTGGAGGGTACGCAGCGTATCTTCTTTGCCCAGCTGGCCGACCCGGCGACGCGTCAGTTTTATGAAGGCACGTCGCGCTTCATGTCCGGGCGCTTTATTACGATGATGTTTGGCCTGCTCGGCGCGTGTCTGGCGATGTACCACACGGCAAAACCCGAGAACAAAAAGCGCGTTGCCGGGCTTCTGCTCTCTGCGGCGTTAACCTCTTTCCTGACGGGCATTACCGAGCCCATCGAGTTCTCCTTCCTGTTTATTGCGCCGGTGCTTTACGTCATCCATGCGCTGTTTGACGGGCTGGCGTTCATGCTTGCACATATGCTGCATATCACCATCGGGCAAACCTTCTCCGGCGGTTTTATCGACTTCGTGCTGTTCGGTATTTTGCAGGGGGAGGCCAAAACCAACTGGATGTTCGTTCCGCTGGTCGGCGTGCCGTGGTTCTTCCTTTACTACTTCACCTTCCGCTACCTGATTAACCGTTTTGATTTCGCCACGCCGGGCCGTGAAAAGACGGCGATGGTTGATGAAGTGAGTCTGCCGCAAAGCGAGCGCGCTGCGGCGGTGATCGCCGGATTAGGTGGAAAAGACAATCTGGACGAGGTGGACTGCTGCGCCACGCGCCTTCGCGTCACGGTCAAAGACGGCAGCAAGGTGGATGACGCGGCGCTGAAAGCGACCGGCGCGCGCGGCGTTATCGTGCGCGGTAACAGGGTTCAGGTCATTTATGGCCCGCACGTCACCATTATCAAAAACGAAGTGGAAGAGATTTTATCGTAATGAAAACTGTACTGGATAACCTGAAGGGAAAACTGGTCGTCTCCTGTCAGGCGCTGGAGAATGAACCGCTGCATAGCCCGTTTATTATGTCGCGGATGGCGCTGGCGGCGGCGCAGGGCGGGGCCGCTGCCATTCGTGCCAACAGCGTGGTGGATATCGAGTCCATTAAGCAGCAGGTCTCTTTGCCTGTCATCGGCATCATCAAACGGGATTACCCGGAAAGCGAAGTGTTTATCACCGCCACGATGAAAGAGGTGGATGAGCTCATGGCAGTCGCTCCGGAAATCATAGCCCTTGATGCCACGGCCAGGGAACGTCCCGGTGGGGAATCCCTGGAAACGCTGGTCATGCGCATCCGCTCGCGCTACCCCTCGGTACTGCTGATGGCGGATATTTCCACCGTGGACGAAGCCGTGACGGCGCAGGCGCTGGGCTTTGACTGCGTCGGCACGACGCTTTACGGCTATACGGCGGAAACGGAAGGCCATTCGCTTCCGGAGAACGACTGCGCGTTCCTGAAGGCCGTGCTGGCGGCCGTGACGGTTCCCGTGGTTGCCGAAGGGAACGTGGATACGCCTGAACGCGCGGCCCGGTGCCTGGCGCTGGGTGCGCACACGGTCGTCGTCGGCGGCGCGATCACCCGTCCACAGCAAATTACCGAACGGTTTATGGCGGCGATTAGCGCGCAAAGCACCGATGGAGCATGACCATCCGGCGGGGATCTGCGATACTTATCGTTTATCCCCTTAACTGAGATGACTATGCAGTACCCGATTAACGAGATGTTCCAGACCCTGCAAGGCGAGGGTTACTTTACCGGTGTTCCCGCTATCTTTATTCGTTTACAGGGATGCCCGGTTGGCTGTGCCTGGTGTGATACCAAACATACGTGGGATAAGCTCGCAGATCGGGAAGTGTCGCTGTTTAGCATTCTGGCGAAAACCAAAGAGAGCGATAAGTGGGGCGCGGGCAGTTCAGAAGATCTGCTGGCGATTATTGGTCGTCAGGGCTGGACGGCGCGCCATGTGGTGATCACCGGCGGTGAACCCTGCATCCACGATCTGACTCCGCTGACCGAGCTGCTCGAAAAGAACGGCTACAGCTGCCAGATTGAAACCAGCGGCACCCACGAAGTGCGCTGCTCTCACTCTACCTGGGTGACGGTTTCGCCAAAAGTGAATATGCGCGGCGGGTATGACGTGCTCTCTCAGGCGCTGGAACGCGCGGATGAGATTAAGCACCCGGTAGGGCGCGTGCGCGATATCGAAGCGCTGGACGAACTGCTTGCGACGCTGACGGATGAAAAGCAGCGGGTGATTGCCCTGCAGCCTATCAGCCAGAAAGAAGATGCGACGCGTCTGTGTATTGAAACCTGCATCGCGCGTAACTGGCGCCTGTCGATGCAGACGCACAAGTACCTGAATATAGCCTAAAAAAAAGCCCGGTTTTGCCGGGCTATTTTTTACTCTCCGCGATACACGCAGCCTGCCGTGCAGGTCTCTTTGATCATCACCGCGCTCAGCAGTGGTACCAGCGGCTTCATCTGATCCCAAATCCATTTTGCCAGCACTTCGCTGGTCGGGTTTTCAAGGCCCGGGATCTCATTCAGATAGTAGTGATCCAGACGGTCGTAGGTCGGTTTAAACGCGGCCTTCAGTTCGGCAAAATCCATGATCCAACCGGTATGCGGATCAACTTCACCGGTGATCTCAAGACGCACCATAAACGAATGCCCGTGCAGACGGCCACATTTATGCCCTTCAGGAACATGCGGAAGGTGGTGGGCGGCTTCGAAGGTGAAATCTTTAAACAGTGTGGTGGACATGATCGCTCTCAGTAATGCGGAAAAAACCGCCGCATAGTACCGGAAAGCACAATTTTTAGCATTAACTAAAACGGCTCTGAAGGCGCAGCCATGGTGGTAAGGTGCTTTTTTGGTTTTTAACTATTTATTTTCAATGAGTTAGTTAACCTGTTTTATCGCTAAGAACGATAACTAAAACAGGTTAGTCCATTTGGTTATTTATTATTTCCATCCCTTCTTTAATTGTTATTATCCTCGCCGTTAACCTTATCTTCAGTTTGGATTTATTCGCTTAAAGTCCGCTTGGCTACTGGAACATAACGACGCATGACAACACAGGCCCCACCATCAAATTTGCTTCCCCTGAACCCGGAGCAACTGGCGCGCCTTCAGGCTGCCACCTCTGATTTTTCTCCCACTCAGCTTGCCTGGGTCTCCGGTTATTTCTGGGGAATGCTCAATCAGCAGCCTGGCGCTGTCGCGGGCGCACCGGCAACGGCTGTGGAAATTCCCGCTATTACGCTGATTTCCGCCTCGCAGACGGGCAACGCCCGCCGCGTGGCCGAAGCGTTGCGTGACGACCTGCTGGCCGCCAAACTGAACGTGAACCTGGTCAACGCCGGCGATTATAAATTTAAGCAAATCGCGTCAGAAAAGCTGCTGGTGGTGGTCGCCTCTACCCAGGGCGAAGGTGAACCCGCTGAAGAAGCGGTAGCGCTGCATAAGTTTCTGTTCTCGAAAAAAGCCCCAAAACTGGATGGCACGGCGTTTGCCGTGTTTGGTCTGGGCGATACCTCCTATGAATTCTTCTGTCAGTCCGGTAAAGACTTCGACAGTAAGCTGGCGGAGCTCGGCGCAGAGCGCCTGCTGGACCGCGTCGACGCGGATGTGGAATACCAGACTGCCGCCGCCGAATGGCGTGCGCGCATCGTTGAGGTGCTGAAAGCGCGCGTGCCGAAAGAGACGCCAGCGCAGGCCGCATTGACCGCCGCGGGCGTCGTCAACGATATCCATACCAGCCCTTACACGAAAGAAGCACCGCTGGCGGCAAGCCTGTCGGTGAACCAGAAAATCACTGGCCGCGACTCGGAAAAAGACGTGCGTCATATCGAAATCGATCTCGGTGACTCTGGCCTGCGTTATCAGCCTGGCGATGCGCTGGGCGTCTGGTATCAGAACGATCCGGCGCTGGTGAAAGAGCTGGTTGAGCTGCTGTGGCTGAAAGGTGATGAGCCTGTCACCGTTGACGGCAAAACCCAGTCGCTTTCTGATGCGCTGCAGTGGCATTTCGAACTGACGGTCAACACTCCGAACATCGTCGAAAATTACGCCACCTTAACGCGCAGTGAATCGCTGCTGCCGCTGGTGGGCGACAAAGCGAAACTGCAGCATTACGCCGCGACGACCCCGATTGTCGATATGGTGCGTTTCTCTCCGGCGCAGCTGGATGCCGATGCAGTGGTCGGGCTGCTGCGTCCATTGACCCCGCGCCTCTACTCCATCGCCTCTTCTCAGGCAGAGGTGGAGAGCGAAGTGCATATCACCGTGGGCGTGGTGCGTTATGACATCGAAGGCCGCGCCCGTGCGGGTGGGGCATCAAGTTTCCTGGCGGACCGCGTGGAAGAAGAGGGCGAAGTGCGCGTCTTTATCGAGCACAACGACAACTTCCGTCTGCCGGCAAACCCGGAAACCCCGGTGATCATGATTGGTCCAGGCACCGGTATTGCGCCGTTCCGCGCCTTTATGCAGCAACGTGCGGCGGACGACGCGCCAGGCAAAAACTGGCTGTTCTTCGGCAACCCACACTTTACCGAAGATTTCCTCTACCAGGTTGAGTGGCAGCGTTACGTCAAAGAGGGCGTGCTGACCCGCATCGATCTGGCCTGGTCCCGCGACCAGAAAGAAAAAGTCTACGTACAAGACAAACTGCGCGAACAGGGCGCAGAGCTGTGGCGCTGGATCAATGACGGTGCCCACATTTATGTCTGCGGCGACGCCAATCGCATGGCGAAAGACGTTGAGCAGGCACTGCTGGAAGTGATTGCCGAATTCGGCGGTATGGATGCCGAAACGGCGGATGAATTTTTAAGTGAGCTGCGCGTTGAGCGCCGTTATCAGCGAGATGTCTACTAATGAGCGAAAAACATCCAGGGCCACTGGTGGTCGAAGGTAAACTGACAGACGCCGAGCGCATGAAGCTGGAAAGCAACTACCTGCGCGGCACCATTGCTGAAGATTTGAATGACGGTCTCACCGGCGGTTTTAAAGGTGACAACTTCCTGCTGATCCGTTTCCACGGTATGTACCAGCAGGACGACCGCGATATTCGCGCTGAGCGTGCCGAACAGAAGCTGGAGCCGCGTCATGCGATGCTGCTGCGCTGCCGTCTGCCGGGTGGGGTCATCACCACCAAACAGTGGCAGGCGATTGATAAATTCGCTGGCGAAAACACGATCTACGGCAGCATCCGCCTGACCAACCGTCAGACCTTCCAGTTCCACGGTATTCTGAAGAAGAACGTGAAGCCGGTGCACCAGATGCTCCACTCCGTCGGGCTGGACGCACTGGCCACCGCCAACGACATGAACCGTAATGTGCTTTGCACGTCGAACCCGTACGAGTCTGAGCTGCATGCCGAAGCGTATGAGTGGGCGAAGAAGATCTCTGAGCATCTGCTGCCGCGCACCCGCGCCTATGCAGAGATTTGGCTCGATCAGGAGAAAGTCGCGACCACCGATGAAGAACCGATTCTCGGCCAGACCTATCTGCCGCGTAAGTTCAAAACCACGGTCGTGATCCCGCCGCAGAACGATATTGACCTGCACGCCAACGACATGAACTTTGTGGCGATTGCCGAAAACGGCAAGCTGGTCGGCTTTAACCTGCTGGTGGGCGGGGGCCTGTCCATTGAGCACGGTAACAAGAAAACCTACGCCCGCACCGCGAGCGAGTTTGGTTTCCTGCCGCTGGAGCATACGCTGGCGGTGGCGGAAGCCGTGGTCACGACCCAGCGCGACTGGGGTAACCGTACCGACCGTAAAAACGCGAAAACCAAATATACCCTCGAGCGCGTGGGAGTGGAGACGTTCAAAGCGGAAGTGGAGCGTCGCGCGGGGATCAAATTTGAGCCAGTCCGTCCTTACGAATTCACCGGTCGCGGCGATCGTATTGGCTGGGTGAAAGGTATCGACAATAAATGGCATCTGACGCTATTTATCGAAAATGGTCGAATTCTGGATTATCCGGGCCGTCCGCTGAAAACCGGTCTGCTGGAAATTGCGAAGATCCACAAAGGCGAGTTCCGCATTACCGCTAACCAGAACCTGATCATTGCCGGCGTGCCGGAGAGCCAGAAGGCGAAGATCGAGACGCTGGCGCGCGATCATGGGTTGATGGATGCGGTCAAACCGCAGCGTGAAAACTCCATGGCCTGCGTGTCGTTCCCGACCTGTCCGCTGGCGATGGCCGAAGCGGAACGTTTCCTGCCGTCATTTACTGACAAAGTGGAAGCGATTCTGGAAAAACACGGCATTCCGGACGAGCATATTGTTATGCGAGTGACCGGCTGCCCGAACGGCTGCGGCCGCGCGATGCTGGCCGAGCTGGGGCTGGTGGGGAAAGCGCCGGGTCGCTATAACCTGCATCTGGGCGGTAACCGTATCGGCACACGTATTCCGCGTATGTTCCGCGAGAACATCACCGAGCCGGAAATCCTTGATTCCATCGATGAGCTTGTCGGGCGCTGGGCGAAAGAGCGCGAAGCGGGTGAAGGCTTCGGCGACTTTACGGTGCGTGCGGGCATCATTCGCCCGGTCCTCGATCCCGCAAGGGATTTCTGGGAGTAACCACGAGAGGTAATTATGTCCGTACTCGATCTAAACGCCCTTAACGAACTGCCAAAAGTCGAACGCATTCTGGCACTGGCAGAAACCAACGCCCAACTGGAAAAGCTCGACGCCGAAGGGCGCGTGGCCTGGGCGCTGGAAAACCTGCCGGGAGACTATGTGCTTTCGTCGAGCTTTGGTATTCAGGCGGCGGTGAGTTTGCATCTGGTGAATCAGATCCGTCCGGACATTCCGGTGATCCTCACCGACACCGGCTACCTGTTCCCGGAAACCTACCAGTTTATTGACGAGCTGACGGACAAGCTCAGGCTGAACCTGAAAATCTACCGCGCGACGGAAAGCGCGGCCTGGCAGGAAGCACGCTACGGCAAGCTGTGGGAGCAGGGCGTTGAGGGCATTGAGAAATACAATGAGATCAACAAAGTCGAGCCGATGAACCGGGCACTGAAAGAGCTTAACGCGCAGACGTGGTTTGCAGGGTTGCGCCGTGAGCAATCCGGCAGCCGTGCCACGCTGCCGGTGCTGGCAGTCCAGCGCGGAGTCTTTAAGGTGCTGCCGATTATCGACTGGGATAACCGGACGGTGTACCAGTACCTGCAAAAACACGGGCTGAAGTACCATCCGCTGTGGGACCAGGGCTACCTGTCAGTTGGAGACACCCACACCACGCGCAAATGGGAACCGGGAATGGCGGAAGAAGAGACGCGATTCTTTGGGCTGAAGCGCGAGTGCGGGTTGCACGAAGGGTAATTCCTTAACCGCCCTCTCCCTGTGGGAGAGGGTTGGGGTGAGGGCATCAGGCCGCGCTATACTTAAAAACCTCAGCCTTTCCCCGCCTTCGCCAGCTCCTTCACCAGCGGCAGCATCACTTTCACCACGTCCCGGCTGCGGTGTTCAATGCGCTGCGGCAGGGCGCTATCAATATGCTGCTGATTATCCAGCATCACGTTATGCCAGCTTGTCCCGTCCGGGAAGGCTTTCGATTTCCCCCGTTGCTGGTAGCCATCTTTTTTCCCCAGCGCCCAGTTGGTTGCTTCCACGTACAGGACCGGAATGCCCGCTTTATCGAACACTTCGCCGTCGTTGCAGCAGCCCGTTCCTCGCGGATAATTTGGATTGCCGCCCGGGTTGCTGGCGGCATACACCCCATGGCTGCGGGCAATGGCGAGCGCCCGGTCACGCGTCAGTTTACGCACGCTACCCGGCGTACTCTGTCCGCTGTTGAAATACAGTTTATCGCCGACAATCAGGTTATCGAGGTTAATTACCAGCAGCGTATTTTTCTTCTCTTCAGCGCTCATGCGTTTAAGGAGATTCTCAGCGCCGAGCTTACCCTCCTCTTCACCGCTGGTGGCAACGAAACGAATGCCATATTGCGTCGGAATGTTCTTCATTCGCTCGGCCAGTTCGAGCATCACGCCAAGACCCGCTGCGTTATCGTCCATGCCCTGCAGCGTCAGCCCGCCGAGGTTGTTATCGGTGTCGGCATCGCTGAGCGGTGCGTAAGTATCGAGATGCGCCATGATAATAATCTGTTCCGCCGCGCGACCTTCGTGAGCCGCAATAACCGTACTGCCGGTCACGTTGTGCCAGTTTTGTGTTTTATTGCGCGAGGTATAGATATAGCGGCTGTGAAACGACCGGATATCGCTCTGGTAACCCATATCAGCAAATTGCTGGCGAATATAGTCAGCAGAGAGCATTTCCGCAGGTGAACCGGTCATGCGGCCAGGGAAAACGGTAGCAATATGCCGCGCCTGCTGAGTGGCGATTTCACCATAGGGTTGATTTTTTGCCTGAGCCGGAAGAATAAAGCAAACGCCTAGCGCCAGGGCAGCAACACAGTGGCGCGTTGCGGAAAACATAGTGAGTCCTTAAAAACAGAGCAAAATTTTAACTGGCCTAGTATGAAACTGTGATCGTCCATACACAATTTGAATTGCTCTTAAATGCCCGAAAATTCGCGTGTTAAGCACTTTTTGATATTAACTTTTTCACATCGTTATTCCATTGAGTAACTACTCATTCCAATTCGTAATTTCATTCGGTCTAAGCCGCCCCCTATAGTCCCTCTATTCCTCGTTGTTAGTGAGTTGTTGCCTGTGGACTATCTGCCCTTATTTGCCGCGATTAAAGAGAAACCGGTGCTGGTTGTTGGCACGGGTGAAATTGCCGATCGCAAAATCGCGTTTTTGCAACGTGCGGGGGCGCAGGTGCGGGTAGTGGCAGAAGCGGATTTTGACGAATCACAAATCGACAGCGTAGTGCTGGTAATAGCGGCGACCGAAGATCGCGACCTGAACCGTCGTGTTTCCGACGCCGCTCAGGCCCGTTACCGTCTGGTGAACGTGGTGGACGACCAGCCGTTATGCTCGTTTATCTTCCCGTCGATCGTTGACCGTTCGCCGCTTCTGGTGGCGATCTCCTCCGGCGGGACCGCTCCGGTGCTGGCGCGCGTGCTGCGGGAAAAAATCGAAGCACTGCTGCCGACAAGCCTCGGGCGCATGGCGGAGACAGCCAGCTACTGGCGTAACCATCTGAAGACCCGGCTGACCAGCGTGGCGGAACGTCGTCGCTTCTGGGAGCGGGTGTTTCGCGGCCGCTTTGCCAGCCTGATGCAGGCCGGCAATGAGACGGCGGCGCAGAAAATTCTTGAAGACGAACTGGATAACCCTGGCAGTACGAACGGGGAGATCATTCTGGTGGGCGCAGGGCCGGGCGATGCCGGGCTTCTGACGCTGCGTGGCCTTCAGGTGCTGCAGGACGCGGACGTGGTGTTCTACGACCATCTGGTCACCGACGGCGTGCGCGAGCTGATTCGTCGCGACGCGGAGCAAATTTGCGTCGGCAAACGGGCAGGCGAGCACTCTGTGCCGCAGCACGACACCAATCAGATGCTGATTGCTGCCGCTAAAGCGGGCAAAACCGTGGTGCGTCTGAAAGGGGGCGATCCGTTTATCTTCGGACGCGGCGGAGAAGAGTTGCAGGCGGCAGCCGAAGCGGGCGTGCCGTTCCAGGTGGTGCCTGGCATTACGGCGGCATCAGCAGTAACGGCCTATGCCGGTATTCCGCTGACCCATCGCGATTATGCGCAGAGCGTCACTTTTGTGACCGGGCACTACAAGGCCGACAGCACGCCGTTTGACTGGTCGCATCTCGCCCAGAGCCGGCAAACGCTGGCGATATACATGGGCACGATGAAAGCCGCAGACATCAGCGAACAGCTGATTCAGCACGGTCGCGAGGCAGCGACGCCCGTTGCCGTGATTTCTCGCGGCACCCGCGTCGATCAGCATGTTGCTATCGGCACATTACTCGAACTTGCAGACCTGGCGAAAGATGCCCCGATGCCCGCCCTGATCGTGGTGGGGGAAGTGGTACAGCTGCACAGTACGCTCGCCTGGTTTCAACATACTACAGACTCAGAGGGGTTTGGTTCCTCTGTGGTGAATCTGGCTTAAGGAACGGTTATGGACCAAAAACGACTTACTCACCTGCGGCAGCTCGAAGCGGAAAGTATCCATATTATCCGCGAAGTGGCAGCCGAATTTTCTAACCCGGTGATGATGTACTCCATCGGTAAAGATTCCAGCGTCATGCTGCATCTGGCGCGTAAAGCGTTTTATCCGGGTACGCTGCCGTTCCCGCTGCTGCACGTCGATACCGGCTGGAAATTCCGCGAAATGTACGAATTCCGCGACCGTACCGCAAAAGCTTACGGCTGCGAGCTGCTGGTGCATAAAAACCCGGAAGGTGTGGCGATGGGCATTAACCCCTTCGTGCACGGCAGCGCCAAACACACGGATATCATGAAAACCGAAGGGCTGAAGCAGGCGCTGAACAAATACGGCTTTGATGCCGCCTTCGGCGGCGCGCGCCGTGACGAAGAGAAGTCTCGTGCTAAAGAGCGTATCTACTCTTTCCGCGATCGTTTCCACCGCTGGGATCCGAAAAACCAGCGCCCGGAGCTGTGGCACAACTACAACGGCCAGATCAACAAAGGCGAAAGCATCCGCGTTTTCCCGCTCTCCAACTGGACCGAGCTGGATATCTGGCAGTACATCTATCTGGAAAATATCGAGATCGTTCCGCTGTATCTGGCGGCTGAGCGTCCGGTGCTCGAGCGCGACGGCATGCTGATGATGATCGACGACGATCGCATCGACCTGCAGCCGGGCGAAGTCATCAAAAAACAGATGGTGCGTTTCCGTACCCTTGGCTGCTGGCCGCTGACCGGCGCGGTGGAATCCAACGCGCAGACGCTGCCGGAGATCATTGAAGAGATGCTGGTGTCGACCACCAGTGAGCGACAGGGGCGCGTGATTGACCGCGACCAGGCAGGCTCCATGGAGCTGAAGAAACGTCAGGGTTATTTCTAAGGAGCCGCCATGAACACCACTATTGCTCAACAAATTGCCAACGAAGGCGGCGTGGAAGCGTATCTGCACGCGCAACAACACAAAAGTCTGCTGCGTTTTCTGACCTGCGGCAGCGTGGATGACGGGAAAAGTACCCTGATTGGTCGCCTGTTGCACGATACACGCCAGATTTACGAAGATCAGCTCTCTTCTCTGCACAACGACAGCAAACGTCATGGTACCCAGGGTGAAAAACTCGACCTGGCGCTGCTGGTGGATGGTTTGCAGGCGGAGCGCGAGCAGGGCATCACCATCGACGTGGCCTATCGCTATTTCTCAACGGAGAAGCGCAAATTTATTATCGCCGACACCCCGGGGCACGAGCAGTATACCCGTAATATGGCGACCGGCGCGTCGACCTGCGACCTGGCGATCCTGCTGATCGACGCCCGTAAAGGCGTGCTGGATCAAACCCGTCGTCACAGCTTTATCTCCACGCTGTTGGGGATCAAACACCTGGTCGTGGCGGTCAACAAGATGGATCTGGTGAACTTCAGCGAAGAGAAATTTGAGGAGATCCGCCAGAGTTACCTGACCTTTGCCGAGCAGCTGCCGGGTAATCTGGATATCCGCTTCGTGCCGCTTTCCGCGCTGGAAGGCGATAACGTCGCCTCCCAGAGTGCGAATATGCCGTGGTACAGCGGCCCGACGCTGCTGGAAGTGCTGGAGACCGTTGAAATTCAGCGCGTGGTTGATACCCAGCCGATGCGCTTCCCGGTGCAGTACGTTAACCGTCCAAATCTCGATTTCCGCGGCTTCTCCGGCACGATTGCCTCCGGCTCCGTGAAGGTGGGACAGCGTGTCAAAGTGCTGCCCTCCGGCGTAGAATCGGCAATCGCGCGCATCGTGACGTTCGACGGCGACCTCCAGGAAGCCGGGGCAGGGGAGGCGGTCACCCTGGTGCTGAAAGACGAGATTGATATCAGCCGGGGCGATCTGCTGGTCGACGCGCAGGAAACGCTGGCAGCAGTGCAGGGCGCGTCTGTGGATGTGGTCTGGATGGCGGAACAGCCGCTGACCGCAGGCCAGAGCTACGACATCAAAATTGCGGGCAAGAAAACTCGCGCCCGCGTGGACGGCATTCAGTTCCAGGTGGACATCAATAATCTCACCCAGCGTGACGTGAGCGAACTGCCGCTGAACGGTATTGGCCTGGTGGATCTGACTTTCGATGAGCCGCTGGTGCTGGATCCGTATCAGCAGAACCCGGTAACGGGCGGCCTGATCTTTATCGACCGTCTGACTAACGTCACCGTCGGCGCGGGGATGGTTCGTGAGCCAAACGAGCAGGCGACCGTCGCCTCTGAATTCAGCGCCTTCGAACTGGAGCTGAACGCGCTGGTGCGTAAGCACTTCCCGCACTGGGGCGCCCGCGATCTGCTGGGAGGCAAATAATGGCCGCACATGATGAGAACGTCGTCTGGCATCCTCATCCGGTCACCGTCGCGCAGCGTGAGCAACTCCACGGACATCGTGGGGTTGTGCTGTGGTTTACCGGGCTGTCTGGCTCCGGTAAATCCACGGTAGCGGGCGCGCTGGAAGAGGCGCTGCATCAGAGGGGCGTGAGCACCTACCTGCTGGACGGGGATAATGTCCGTCATGGTTTGTGCAGCGATTTAGGCTTCAGCGACGACGACCGCAAAGAGAATATTCGCCGGGTGGGAGAAGTCGCCAGCCTGATGGCGGATGCCGGGCTGGTGGTGTTAACGGCGTTTATCTCGCCGCATCGTGCTGAGCGCCAGATGGTACGTGAGCGCGTGGGGCAGGATCGCTTTATCGAAGTGTTTGTCGATACGCCACTGGCGGTCTGCGAAGCTCGCGACCCGAAAGGGCTGTACAAAAAAGCGCGTGCCGGCGAACTGCGCAACTTCACCGGAATTGACGCGGTTTACGAAGCGCCTGAATCGCCTGAGATTCACCTGGAAGGTCAACAATTGGTAACAAATTTAGTAAGCCAATTATTAGACCTGCTCAGACGGGACGATATTATCAGATCCTGAGGCGGTATCGTTCGGGAGCTGTCTTTCCGAACGATGAGTCACGGTCACAGGATTAGCTATGCGCAACAGTGAAAACTACATTATCACCACCGGGTCGGAGCCGCTCGCGACCGACGACGAAACGACCTGGTCATTCCCCGGGGCCATTATTGGCTTCGTCTCCTGGTTGCTGGCGCTTGGCATCCCGTTTCTTATGTATGGCGGCAATACGCTGTTCTTTTTCCTCTACACCTGGCCTTTCTTCCTGGCGCTGATGCCCGTCGCGGTTGTCGTCGGCATTGCGTTGCACTCCCTGTTCAATGGCAGGCTCCTGTATAGTGCCGTGTTCACTATCGCCGCCGTAGTCATCATATTTGGGCTGCTATTTTTATGGCTGATGGGTTAACTTGCGGCATAATTAAAACCCCAGAGTAGAGTCCAGCGGAAAGTTATGGGATGATGAAGCCGTTTTTTCAGGGGGCAGGATGGGTAAACTAACGCTGCTGTTGCTGGCTTTGCTGATTTGGCTGCAATACTCGTTGTGGTTCGGTAAGAACGGACTGCACGACTACAGCCGGGTGAGCGATGACGTCGCGGCTCAGCAGGCAACAAACGCCAAACTTAAGGCGCGTAACGATCAACTCTTTGCTGAAATTGATGACCTCAATGGCGGGCAGGAGGCGATTGAGGAACGCGCACGCAATGAACTCAGTATGACTAAGCCGGGCGAAACCTTTTATCGTCTGGTTCCGGATGCGTCTAAACGCAATCAGGGCTCAGCACAAAATAATCGATAATCAGGCCCAGGATTACGACATGGCAGCAACTTTTTCGGACGTCTGTGCCGTGGTGCCGGCCGCAGGTTTTGGCCGGCGCATGCAGACAGAGTGTCCCAAGCAGTACCTTTCAATTGGTGATAAAACGATCCTCGAGCACGCCGTGGCGGCGCTGCTGGCGCACCCGCGGGTGACGCGAGCGATCATTGCCATCAGCCCCGGCGATGCGCGTTTTGCGCAGCTACCGCTGGCAAACCATCCACAGATTACCGTTGTTGACGGCGGCGCCGAGCGCGCCGATTCCGTGCTGGCGGGCATTCAGGCTGCCGGAGACGCGCGGTGGGTGCTGGTGCACGACGCCGCACGTCCGTGTCTGCATCAGGACGATCTGGCGCGCCTGCTGGCGCTGAGTGAAACCAGTAAAGTGGGGGGCATCCTGGCCGCTCCGGTGCGTGACACCATGAAGCGCGCCGAGCCTGGCAAGCAGGCTATCGCCCACACCGTTGAGCGCGTCGATCTCTGGCACGCGCTGACGCCACAATTTTTCCCCCGCGAATTACTCCACGACTGCTTAACGCGTGCGCTTAAAGAAGGGGCGACCATCACGGATGAAGCCTCCGCGCTGGAGTATTGCGGTTTTCACCCCGAACTGGTTGAAGGACGCGCTGATAATATAAAAGTGACGCGCCCGGAAGATTTACAGCTCGCGGAATTTTATCTTACCCGTTCGACCCATCAGGAGAAGGCATAATGCGAATTGGACACGGTTTTGATGTACACGCCTTTGGCGGAGAAGGCCCAATTATCATTGGCGGCGTACGTATTCCTTACGAAAAAGGTCTTCTGGCGCATTCTGATGGCGACGTGGCGTTGCATGCGCTGACCGACGCCCTGCTGGGTGCCGCTGCGCTGGGGGATATCGGCAAGCTGTTCCCGGACACCGATCCGGCGTTTAAAGGCGCAGACAGCCGGGAACTGCTGCGCGAAGCCTGGCGCCGCATTCAGGCCAAAGGCTATACGCTGGGCAACGTCGACGTGACGATCATCGCTCAGGCGCCGAAAATGCTGCCGCATATACCGCAGATGCGCGTGTTTATTGCTGAGGATCTGGGCTGTCACATGGACGACGTGAACGTCAAAGCCACCACCACCGAGAAGCTAGGCTTTACCGGTCGCGGCGAGGGCATTGCCTGTGAAGCGGTGGCGCTGCTGGTGAAGGCCGCCAAATGACGGACTTCGATAACCTGACTTATCTGCACGGTAAACCGCTGGGTTCTGGCATGCTGAAGGCCAGCCCAGAAGATTTCGTGGTGGTTGAGGATTTGGGGTTTGAGCCGGACGGTGAAGGCGAACATATCCTGGTACGAATTCTTAAAAACGGCTGCAATACCCGGTTTGTGGCCGATGCGCTGGCAAAATTCCTCAAAATTCATGCCCGCGAGGTGAGCTTCGCCGGACAGAAAGATAAACACGCCGTCACCAAACAGTGGCTGTGTGCGCGCGTTCCCGGCACTACGATGCCTGATTTAAGCCAGTTTGAGCTGGAAGGCTGTAAAGTGCTGGAATACGCCCGTCACAAGCGCAAACTGCGCCTGGGGGCGTTGAAAGGCAATGCGTTTACGCTGGTATTGCGTGAAGTGTCTGACCGTTCAGACGTTGAAAAACGCCTCAACGCCATCAATGAACGCGGCGTACCGAACTACTTTGGCGCCCAGCGCTTTGGCATTGGCGGCAGTAACCTGCAGGGCGCGCTTCGCTGGGCACAAAGCGATGCGCCGGTGCGCGACAGGAATAAGCGCAGTTTTTGGTTGTCGGCGGCCCGCAGTGCGTTGTTTAATCAGATTGTGAGCGAAAGGCTGAAAAAACCGGACGCGAATCAAGTTGTTGTTGGCGATGCGCTACAATTAGCGGGACGCGGAAGCTGGTTTGTGGCAACGGCCGACGAAATGGCCGATGTGCAGTCGCGCGTGGACGCGAAATCGCTGATGATTACCGCCGCGTTGCCCGGCTCCGGTGAGTGGGGGACGCAGGGCGACGCGCTGAGCGCTGAGCAGGCGGCTGTCGCCGATGCGCAGGCATTACAATCATTGCTGGTGCGGGAAAAAGTCGAAGCAGCACGCCGCGCGATGCTGCTCTACCCGCAGCAGCTAAGCTGGAACTGGTGGGATGACGTCACCGTCGAGTTACGCTTCTGGCTGCCGGCCGGTAGCTTTGCCACCAGCGTTGTCAGGGAACTTATCAACACCTCGGGTGATTATGCGAATATTGCTGAGTAACGATGACGGGATCCACGCGCCAGGCATTCAGACCCTGGCGAAGCACCTCCGTGAATTTGCGGATGTGCAGGTTGTGGCGCCCGATCGTAACCGCAGTGGAGCGTCTAACTCACTGACCCTGGAGTCGTCGCTTCGCACCTTTACCTTTGAAAATGGCGATATTGCCGTTCAGATGGGTACACCGACCGACTGCGTCTTTCTGGGCGTGAATGCCCTGATGCGACCGCGTCCGGATATTGTTGTCTCCGGTATTAATGCCGGGCCGAACCTCGGCGACGACGTGATTTACTCCGGTACCGTGGCGGCCGCAATGGAAGGTCGTCATCTGGGGTTCCCGGCGCTGGCGGTTTCGTTAAACGGCCACACGCACTACGACACCGCCGCTGCGGTGACCTGCTCGATCCTGCGGGCGCTCGGCCGCGAGCCGCTGCGTACCGGGCGTATTCTGAACATCAACGTGCCGGATCTCCCGCTGGATGAAATTAAAGGCATTCGCGTCACACGGTGCGGCAGCCGTCATCCGGCCGATCAGGTGATCCCGCAGCAGGATCCTCGCGGCAACACGCTTTACTGGATCGGCCCTCCTGGCGATAAGTGCGATGCGGGTCCGGATACCGACTTTGCCGCCGTGGATGAAGGCTATGTTTCTGTTACGCCACTGCACGTAGATTTAACGGCGTATAGTGCGCAAGATGTGGTGTCGGGCTGGCTGGATCGCGCAGGAGTGAACGCGCAATGGTAAGCAAACGTGTACAAACTCTTCTGGAACAACTTCGCGCACAGGGGATCCGCGACGAGCATGTGCTTGAAGCGCTTGCCCAGGTTCCGCGTGAGAAATTTGTAGACGAGGCGTTTGAACACAAAGCGTGGGAAAACGTAGCGCTGCCTATTGGGCAAGGCCAGACGATTTCGCAGCCTTACATGGTGGCGCGCATGACGGAGCTGCTTGAGCTCACGCCCAATTCGCGCGTGCTGGAGATTGGCACCGGCTCGGGTTATCAGACCGCGATCCTGGCGCATCTGGTGCACCATGTCTGCTCCGTTGAGCGGATTAAAGGTTTACAGTGGCAGGCGCGTCGTCGCCTGAAACAACTTGATTTACACAATGTTTCGACACGACACGGTGATGGATGGCAGGGTTGGCAGGCTCGCGCCCCGTTCGACGCCATCATCGTGACGGCAGCCCCGCCTGAAATTCCTGCAGCCCTGTTGTCGCAGCTGGATGAGGGGGGCATTCTTGTTCTGCCCGTCGGCGATGAGCAGCAGCTCCTGAAGCGCGTTCGTCGACGTGGCGGCGAGTTTATTATCGACACCGTGGAAGCCGTGCGCTTTGTGCCTCTGGTAAAGGGGGAGTTGGCCTGAGACTCGGATTTATCCAGGGTTATTAAGGCAAATTCAGCGTATGGTGTGGCGCGAAAGATTCGTGCCATCACGGTAAATTTTAAGTCACTGGTAGTTAACACATTCCTGGGGGATAAATGAGCGCGGGAAGCCCTAAATTCACCATCAGCCGTGTTGCGGCATTATCACTGGTTTCGCTCTGGCTGGCTGGCTGTACAAGTTCTAACAATGCGCCTGCGCCCGTCAGTTCCGTCGGCGGAAACAGCGGCTCGGGTAACACGTCCAGCGGAATGTTGATCACGCCTCCGCCTAAAATGGGAACTGCCACGGCGCAACAAAATCCGTCAATCCAGCCAGTTCAGCGCCCAATGACGCAGCCAACACAGATTAAGCCAGTTGAACAGCCTGTTCAGACCCAAAATGGCCGCATAGTGTATAACCGTCAGTATGGGAACATTCCGAAAGGCAGCTATACCGGCGGCAGCACCTATACCGTGAAACGCGGCGATACGCTGTTCTATATTGCCTGGATCACCGGGAACGATTTCCGTGACCTCGCACAGCGTAACAACGTCCAGGCCCCGTATGGTCTGGAGGTTGGGCAAACGCTCCAGGTGGGCAACGCAACGGGTACGCCACTGACGCCTGGCAACACGGTTTCAGCGGCCGATGTGACCGCACAAAATAACAGCGTTAAGCCTGCACAAAAATCCACCACGGTGGTTGCTTCACAACCTGTAATTACGTATTCTGAGGATTCAGGTGATCAGACTGCTAACAAAATGTTGCCGAATAATAAAGGGACTGCGACTACTGTCACAGCACCGGTTACGGCACCTGTGGTTAGCTCTACTGAACCGACTGCAAGCAGTCAGAATGCCAGTTCGTCAATCACTACCTGGCGCTGGCCAACTGACGGCAAGATTATCGAAAACTTCGCCACTTCTGAGGGTGGTAACAAAGGGATCGATATCGCAGGCAGTAAAGGACAGGCTATCATCGCGACCGCAGACGGACGCGTTGTGTATGCCGGTAATGCTCTGCGCGGTTACGGTAATCTTATCATCATCAAACACAATGATGATTACCTGAGTGCCTACGCCCATAACGACACAATGCTGGTCCGGGAACAACAAGAAGTTAAGGCGGGGCAAAAAATCGCTACCATGGGTAGCACCGGAACCAGTTCTACACGCTTGCATTTTGAAATTCGTTACAAGGGGAAATCCGTAAACCCGCTGCAGTATTTGCCGCAGCGATAATTTGACGGGGCATGCCAGCCAGGGTGTCTCGTTCAGGGATCACGGGTAGGAGCCACCTTATGAGTCAGAATACGCTGAAAGTTCATGATTTAAATGAAGATGCGGAATTTGATGAGAACGGAGTAGAGGCTTTTGACGAAAAAGCCTTAGTAGAAGAGGAACCCAGTGATAACGATTTGGCTGAAGAAGAGCTGTTATCGCAGGGCGCCACACAGCGTGTACTGGACGCGACTCAGCTTTACCTTGGGGAGATTGGTTACTCCCCACTGCTAACGGCCGAAGAAGAAGTCTATTTCGCACGTCGTGCTTTGCGTGGTGATGTTGCCTCGCGTCGTCGCATGATCGAAAGTAACCTGCGACTGGTCGTGAAAATTGCCCGCCGTTACGGCAATCGTGGTCTGGCTCTGCTGGATCTGATTGAAGAGGGCAACTTAGGTCTCATCCGCGCAGTTGAGAAGTTTGACCCGGAACGCGGGTTCCGTTTCTCAACCTACGCGACCTGGTGGATTCGTCAGACCATCGAACGGGCTATTATGAACCAGACCCGTACGATCCGCCTGCCGATCCACATCGTCAAAGAGTTGAACGTGTATCTGCGTACCGCGCGCGAGTTGTCCCATAAACTGGACCACGAGCCAAGCGCAGAAGAAATTGCCGAACAACTCGATAAACCGGTTGATGACGTAAGCCGTATGCTGCGTCTCAACGAGCGCATTACCTCCGTTGACACCCCGTTGGGTGGCGACTCCGAAAAAGCGCTGCTGGACATCCTGGCCGATGAAAAAGACAACGGTCCGGAAGACACCACGTAGGACGATGACATGAAACAGAGCATCGTCAAATGGCTGTTCGAACTGAACGCCAAACAGCGTGAAGTGCTGGCACGTCGTTTCGGTTTACTGGGGTATGAAGCTGCGACACTGGAAGATGTTGGCCGCGAAATTGGTCTGACTCGTGAACGTGTTCGTCAGATTCAGGTTGAAGGTCTGCGCCGCCTGCGTGAAATCCTGCAGGGGCAAGGTCTGAATATCGAAGCGCTGTTCCGCGAATAAGCAACCTTTCGTCAAAAAAGGCCCGTCGTGAGACGGGCCTTTTTCTTTTGTGCTATGGCTGCGCCGTTTCGTGCAGCAGACGCCATGTGATCCTGCCATCTTCCTGATTCAGCACTGCGGTTGACCAGCGCACGTTGATAGAGTGATCCGGGCGGGTTTGCGTCTCCCGATAGTGAAGCACCGCACCATCATCCCAGCTCTGTCGCGTCGATAATTCGTCAATGACGATCTTAAGCCCAGGACGACTTCCGCGCTGGTTATCCAGAAAACGAACAAGCCCGTTGTAGTCTATATGGACCCCACCGGGTGGGATCATCAGAAAATCAGACCGAAAACGGGCGAGCAGGGCGTCGGAATCGCCTTCGCCTTTGCCTAGCCAGTTTTCAAGTGCAATGTGGAGGTCGATAATCTCGTGTTCAAAAGGCGTCATGAATTCTCCTGTCGCAGCTGGGTGAGCACCTGCGTATTGTTAAGACGAAAAACGTACAGTACAGGCAGTAAGGTCATGCCTGCGGCAAAAATAAACATCCCGTGCCACGCGGCGAGCGGGGGTAGCCAGGCCTGCGCAAGGTTGAGGACCTGCGCCAGCAGCAGGGTTCCCACAAAAAAACTCAACTGACGATTAAGATTCCACAGCGCACTGGCATCCGGCATATCTTCCCGGCGCGTTGTCAGAAAAGCGCTGCTCTGAGCCGTGCTGCTGCAAAGACTTCCCCCTGCACCCATCAACACAAACGCAAGGGTGGGTAACAGCGCTGTGCTGGCCGGACTGACGCTCAGTAAAAGCAGAACGCCCAGCGCCTGGAGCAGACAGCCTGTGACGACAAGGGGACGAGGACCAATACGGTTAAAATAGCGTCCTGTTGTCGTGATAGCGACAAACGATGCCACAGACCACGGCAGCATCAGCATTCCCGTTGCGCCGGGTGTCATATTGGCCTCGCTCTGAAGGTAATACATACCCGTGACGTTCACACCAATAAATATGCCTGGTACACAGACATAGACCAGCATGGAAAAACGCAAAAGCGGGTCCGCAAGTAAAGGCAGGTTTAGCAGCCGGCTTGCTTTCATCGCGGGCTGTTCGTGTTTAAGCCACAAACAGCCCAGAACAAAGGTCACGATGGCAACCGGGAGCGTGGCGAAAAATATCCATCGCCAGCTTAGCGTTTGCACCAACACGCCTCCGAGAGCAGGGGAGCAGGCGGGGGCAAGCAGTGCGACCAGCATAACCGCTGAGGAGAGTCTGGCTCGCTCGTGAGGCTTAAACTGTTGCCAGGTCAACGCCTGTCCAACGGGAATCAATAAGCCTCCTCCCACCCCCTGCAACACTCGCCAGGCAATCAGGCTTTCCAGCGTGGCAGACAAGCCTGCCGCAGCAGAGGCAGCGCTGAACAGAAAAAGCGAGAGCAGGATGACGCGCTTCGGTCCAATTCGGCGCGTGAGCATGCTGCTAAACGGGATCACCAGCGTCAGACCAGCAATGTACCCGTTACTGACCCAGGCAAGTGCTGAAGGCGTGGTGTGAAAGGCGTGAGCCATTGCCGGAAAAGCGACGCTGGCAATAAACATGTTAATCAAATCAAGAAAAAAGCCCAGCAGATAGACAACGGCGACTTTGCTGCGATAGGTCATGGTGGTTCCTCCCGTGAGGAGGCGTATCGTATCGACGCGTCAGGCACGGATAAACCAGACAAAGCGCGATATACTGTCAAAAATATTTTGACGGTAAAAGGCGTGATGATGATTAACTTACAGCGGACGCAGATGTTTGTTGCGGTGGCAGACACCGGCAGTTTCACTGCGGCAGCTGAGGCGATGGGGCTGACAAAAGCCGTGGTCAGCTTCAATATTCGTCAGCTCGAAGCCGAACTGGGCGTTACCCTGTTGCTGCGATCCACCCGCCGCCTGACGTTAACCGACGCGGGTACCCTTTTTCATCAACGCAGCGTCGCGCTTCTGAAGGATGCAGAACAGTTGCAGGATGATGTCCGCGCGAATCATGCCGGGCTCACCGGGGAGTTGCGGATCACGACCACGCCTGAGTATGGCTCACAGGTCGTGGTGCCGATGCTGGCAAGGTTCAGCCAGCAGCACCCGGATCTTCGCGTGCGTCATGTTTCGTCGTCACTGCATGCCGACCTTATCTCAGAGCGCTTTGATGTGGCTATCCGATTGGGAACGCTTACCGATTCACGCTATCACGCTGCATTGATCGCACACTTTTCGATCCTGCCCGTTGCGACACCCGAGTGGCTCGGTACTCATCCGATCGCATCGCTGGCGCAGCTTGCCCATGCGGACTGGATTATCCACGAGCGCTTAACCTCGCCGCTGCGCTGGCAGGTGAAAAATGCCGGTGGTTTGCCCGACACGCTGGAGATAAAAAAAGCGCCGCGCCTGTTTGCCGACAGTGCGCAGGCTCTTATGGCCTTTGCACTCGCCGGAGGTGGAGTGGCATTACTGCCGGAATGGCTGGTGCGCGATGCGCTGGATACGGGAAAACTGGTGCCGGTTTTACCGGAATATACCTTCGCGCGGCAGGGCATTTACGCGGTTTATCCGGATGCCCGGCACGTGCCGGCGAAAGTACGCACCTTTATTGATTTTATGCGTGCCAGCGTGAATTAATCGTGCATCATTTTCTTGATAAGCGCGGAGAACTGCTCCCGCTCGGCCTGACTCAGGCGCCCTAAAAATGCCTCATCTACTTCATTGCTTACAGGTTTGCAGCCTTCAAGCAGGGCTTCGCCTTCTGGTGTCAGGAAGACAAACCGGCGGCGCTTATCGGCGGGGTCATGCTCGCGTTTGACCAGCCCGCGCGCCTCCATGCGGCTCAGCATTTCCGCCAGGGTCGCTTTCGTACTGACTGCCACTTCGGTCAATGCCACCTGTTCAATGCCCGGATGCTCGGCAACAGAACGCATAACCGCATACTGCGGCTTGGTCAGCTCCGGTAAGGCATGTTGCCACTGCGCGGTATGCTGTTGAAAAAGCTGACGTAACAGGTGGAACGCCTCTTGTCTTAGTTCCATGAACACTCCGACGGAAAAAATCTCCCCCTATGATAGCCGCTAAAGCCCGGGATGATAACGCGGCATTTTTTAGCAATTAGTGTGATCGTATGCGAACGATCTTGTCAGAAAAACGATCCGGGAGTAGTTTACCTATAATGTTCGTGCACGAACAAATTAATTGAGGTGATGAATGAGATTGATCGTGGGAATGACGGGGGCGACGGGAGCTCCGCTGGGCGTGGCGCTGCTGCAGGCGCTGCGGGAGATGCCTGAGGTGGAAACGCATCTGGTGATGTCGAAGTGGGCTAAAACCACCATCGAGCTGGAAACGCCTTACACCGCGCAGGACGTTGCTGCGCTGGCTGACGTTGTCCACAGCCCGGCTGACCAGGCCGCCACTATCTCCTCCGGGTCGTTTCGTACCGACGGCATGATCGTTATTCCCTGCAGCATGAAAACGCTGGCGGGGATCCGCGCAGGCTACGCCGAAGGGCTGGTGGGCCGTGCGGCGGATGTGGTGTTGAAAGAGGGGCGCAAGCTGGTGCTGGTTCCCCGCGAAACGCCGCTCAGCACCATCCATCTGGAGAACATGCTGGCGCTGTCCCGAATGGGCGTGGCGATGGTGCCGCCCATGCCTGCGTATTACAACCATCCGCAGACCGCCGATGACATCACCCAGCATATCGTGACCCGCGTGCTCGACCAGTTTGGTCTGGAGCATAAAAAGGCACGCCGCTGGAATGGGCTGCGGGAGGCGAAAGATTTTTCACAGGAGAATAAAAATGGCATTTGATGATTTGAGAAGCTTTCTGCAGGCACTCGATGAGCAAGGGCAACTGCTGAAAATTGAGGAAGAGGTGAATGCGGAGCCGGATCTGGCGGCGGCAGCCAACGCCACCGGTCGCATTGGCGACGGTGCGCCCGCGCTGTGGTTTGACAATATTCGCGGGTTTACCGATGCCCGCGTGGTGATGAACACCATCGGCTCCTGGCAGAACCACGCCATTTCGATGGGGCTGCCTGCGAATACCCCGGTGAAAAAACAGATCGACGAGTTTATCCGCCGCTGGGATAAATTCCCCATCGCACCGGAGCGCCGCGCCAACCCGGCCTGGGCTGAGAATACGGTGGACGGTGAAGACATCAACCTGTTCGACATCCTGCCGCTGTTTCGCCTGAATGACGGAGACGGTGGTTTTTATCTCGACAAAGCGTGCGTTGTTTCGCGCGATCCGCTTGACCCGGATAACTTCGGCAAGCAGAACGTCGGCATTTATCGCATGGAGGTGAAAGGTAAGCGCAAGCTCGGCCTGCAGCCGGTGCCGATGCACGATATCGCCTTGCATCTGCATAAAGCGGAAGAGCGTGGGGAAGATCTGCCGATTGCAATTACTCTCGGCAACGATCCGATCATCACCCTGATGGGCGCGACGCCGCTGAAATACGATCAGTCAGAATATGAGATGGCGGGTGCCCTGCGCGAAAGCCCATACCCGATTGCCACCGCACCGTTGACCGGCTTCGATGTACCGTGGGGCTCTGAAGTGATCCTGGAAGGGGTGATTGAAGGTCGTAAACGTGAAATCGAAGGGCCGTTTGGAGAGTTTACCGGGCATTATTCCGGTGGCCGTAATATGACGGTGGTACGTATTGATAAAGTTTCTTATCGCACGAAACCGATTTTCGAATCCCTGTACCTCGGTATGCCGTGGACCGAAATTGACTATCTGATGGGCCCAGCCACCTGCGTGCCGTTATACCAGCAGCTGAAAGCCGAATTCCCGGAAGTGCAGGCGGTGAACGCGATGTACACCCACGGTTTGCTGGCGATTATCTCCACCAAAAAGCGTTACGGCGGTTTTGCCCGCGCGGTCGGTTTGCGTGCCATGACTACGCCGCATGGCCTGGGCTACGTGAAGATGGTGATTATGGTGGATGAAGATGTTGACCCGTTCAACCTCCCGCAGGTGATGTGGGCGCTGTCATCGAAGGTCAACCCGGCAGGCGATCTGGTTCAACTGCCGAACATGTCGGTGCTTGAACTCGACCCAGGCTCCAGCCCGGCGGGCATTACCGACAAACTGATTATTGATGCGACGACGCCTGTCGCCCCGGACACCCGAGGCCACTATAGCCAGCCGGTACAGGATCTGCCTGAGACCAAAGCCTGGGCTGAAAAACTGACCGCGATGCTGGCAGCACGTCAATAAGGAGGAAAAGATGATTTGTCCACGTTGTGCCGATGAACATATTGAAGTGATGGCGACATCACCCGTGAAGGGGGTCTGGACGGTTTATCAGTGCCAGCATTGTCTCTATACCTGGCGCGATACCGAGCCGCTGCGCCGCACCAGCCGTGAACATTATCCGGAAGCGTTTCGTATGACGCAGAAGGATATTGACGAGGCACCGCAGGTGCCGACGATCCCGCCGCTGCTGTAAAAAAAGCCGGGTGGCGGCTTCGCCTTACCCGGCCTACAAAACCCGTAGGCCCGGTAAGCGCAGCGCCACCGGGCAATAAAGACCGCAGAGAACTAAACCAGACTCTTCAACCGATAAATCCACTCCAGCGCCTGACGCGGCGTCAGTGAATCCGGGTCGAGATTCTCCAGTGCTTCCACCGCAGGTGACGTCTCTTCCGCAGGCACCAGCAGCGACATCTGTGTGCCATCAATCTGCGTCGCCGCCGCATTCGGTGACAGGCTTTCCAGCTCACGCAGTTTCTGACGCGCGCGCTTAATTACCTCTTTCGGTACGCCAGCCAGCGCCGCGACGGCCAGGCCATAGCTCTTGCTCGCCGCACCGTCCTGCACCGTGTGCATGAAGGCGATGGTATCGCCGTGTTCCAGCGCATCAAGGTGGACGTTAGCCACCCCTTCCATCTTCTCCGGTAGCTGCGTCAGCTCGAAGTAATGGGTGGCGAACAGCGTCATGGCTTTGATTTTGTTCGCGAGGCTTTCAGCGCAGGCCCATGCCAACGACAGGCCATCGTAGGTTGATGTTCCGCGTCCGACTTCGTCCATCAGCACCAGACTGTGTTCCGTCGCGTTGTGCAGAATGTTAGCCGTTTCGGTCATCTCCACCATAAAGGTTGAGCGACCGCTCGCCAGATCGTCTGCCGCCCCGACGCGGGTAAAGATACGGTCGATAGGGCCAATCTCAACGTGTTGCGCCGGGACGTAGCTGCCGATATAGGCGAGCAGCGCAATCAAAGCGGTCTGGCGCATATAGGTACTTTTACCGCCCATGTTTGGCCCGGTAATGATCAGCATTCTTCGCTGCGGCGAGAGGTTCAGCGGGTTGGCGATGAACGGCTCATTCAGTACCTGCTCGACCACCGGGTGACGGCCTTCAGTGATGCGGATACCGGGCTTGTCGGTAAAGGTCGGACAGGTATAGTTCAGCGTTTCCGCGCGTTCAGCCAGGTTCACCAGCACATCCAGTTCCGCCAGCGCGCTGGCGCTAAGCTGCAGATCGGCCAGGTGTGGCATCAGCATGTCAAACAGCTCTTCATACAGCTGTTTTTCCAGCGCCAGTGCTTTACCTTTCGAGGTGAGCACTTTGTCTTCGTACTCTTTCAGCTCGGGAATAATGTAGCGCTCGGCGTTTTTCAACGTCTGACGACGGACGTAGTGAATTGGTGCCAGATGGCTCTGCCCGCGGCTGATCTGAATATAGTAACCGTGTACCGCGTTATACCCCACTTTCAGGGTGTCGAGCCCAAGACGCTCGCGCTCGCGGATTTCCAGTTTATCAAGATAATCCGTTGCACCGTCGGCCAGCGCACGCCATTCGTCCAGCTCCTCGTTGTAGCCAGGGGCAATGACGCCGCCGTCACGCACCAGAACCGGAGGCGCATCGATAATGGCGCGTTCCAGCAGTTCGCGAAGCTCGGTAAACTCGCCCATCGTTTCACGGAGTTTCTGAACCGGAGCGCTGTCAACGTCGCTCAACTGAGCACGCAGTTCCGGTAACTGCTGGAAAGCATGACGCATACGTGCGAGATCGCGTGGGCGCGCGGTGCGCAATGCCAGACGGGCAAGGATACGCTCGAGATCGCCCACCTGACGCAGAACGGGCTGCAGCTCGGTGTAACGATCCTGCAATGCGGCAATCGTCTGTTGACGGCAGACAAGCGTATTCGTATCGCGAATGGGCATATGCAGCCAGCGTTTCAGCATACGGCTCCCCATCGGCGTCACCGTGCTGTCGAGGACCGACGCGAGGGTATTTTCTATGCCACCCGCCAGGTTCTGCGTGATCTCCAGGTTGCGGCGCGTGGCGGCATCCATGATGATGCTGTCCTGCTGGCGCTCCATGGTGATAGAACGGATATGCGGCAGGGCGGTGCGTTGGGTGTCTTTCACGTATTGCAGCAGGCAACCTGCTGCACACAACCCGCGCGGCGCATTTTCAACGCCAAAACCGATCAAGTCGCGGGTGCCAAACTGCAGATTCAGCTGCTGGCGCGCGGTATCTATTTCGAATTCCCACAGCGGGCGACGGCGTAAACCTCGGCGACCTTCAATCAGCGCCATCTCGGCGAAATCTTCGGCATAGAGCAGCTCGGCCGGGTTGGTGCGCTGCAATTCGGCAGCCATCGTTTCACGGTCAGCGGGTTCACTCAGACGAAAACGCCCGGAGCTGATGTCCAGTGTGGCATAACCAAACCCTTTGCCGTCCTGCCACAGCGCCGCCAGCAGGTTATCCTGGCGCTCCTGAAGCAGGGCTTCATCACTGATGGTACCTGGCGTGACGATGCGCACGACTTTGCGTTCAACCGGCCCCTTCGACGTCGCCGGATCGCCAATCTGTTCGCAAATGGCGACGGATTCTCCCTGATTGACCAGTTTGGCCAGGTAGTTCTCTACCGCATGGTGCGGGATGCCTGCCATCGGGATGGGCTCACCTGCCGATGCGCCACGTTTGGTCAGCGAAATGTCGAGCAACTGCGATGCACGTTTGGCATCGTCATAAAACAGCTCGTAAAAATCGCCCATACGGTAAAACAGCAGGATTTCCGGATGCTGTGCTTTCAGCTTCAGATACTGCTGCATCATCGGCGTATGTGCGTCGAAATTGTCGATTGTGCTCATGGAGTTATGATGTCCATTTCTTTGAAAAGAAACCGTTTTGAGCGGCTCAGTGGCCGTTAGTTCCTGCTATTGTCGCATGAAAAAAAGCGATGTCGCAGAAAAATGTCGCGGCTTTACGAGGTGCCTTCCGGCATCAACTCGATGACAATTTTGCCATGTTCCACGCCCACCCTGACCTGGGCGTTGGTAGTAAAGCCCGCCTTTTCAAGCCAGTCCCCTTTTAAGCTCAACGCCGCATGTACGCTGTAACGCTTAGGTATCTTAGTTTTTCGATCCTCGTGACGTTTTCTGAAATATCCCACTTTTAAATGGCGGTAGGGTTTGCCAGTCGCGATCTCTTGCATAGAACCTCCAGACAATACGGACAACGGTCACTCCTGATGCCTGTATAAAATACCCGTGATTTTCAGGAGGTGTAGCATTAATGCTGGAATCAGGCTTCAGAAAACGGAATGCAACAACTGAAATTCAGGGTTTAAAAGAGTATTATTGATGCATCTTATTAATCGGTAAGTCGCTATGTCCGGTAAACGCATATCACGAGAAAAAGAGACTATCGCGAAAATGATCGCGTTGTTTGAAAAGCAGTGCCCGCAGGCGTCTCGGGAAGAGGGGCATTATCAGGCGCTGAACGCGTATGCCGATAAGCGCCTGGATAAGTGTGTTTTTGGTGAAGAAAAGCCTGCCTGTAAACAGTGTCCGGTACACTGCTACCAGCCCGCAAAGCGGGAAGAGATGAAGCAGATTATGCGCTGGGCGGGGCCACGCATGTTATGGCGTCATCCTGTCCTGACCGTTCGTCATCTGATTGACGATCGTCGTCCGGTGCCGGAATTACCGGAAAAGTATCGCCCGAAAAAGTGAGCCGTTCAGCTTCGCAGCGGGCGGCAAATTACCTGCAGGGCCAGGGCGCTGCACAACGGGAAGAGGGCCAGCAGCAGCCAGGGGTATATTGCCTGAGCCGAAGGCACCAGCGCGCGATCCAGCAGACTGCCAAACAACAAATTTCCCGCCAGTACCGCAATCCCTCCGGCGGTGGCGAGAGCACCATAATGCGCCCCCAACGTTGATTCCTCGGCGAACCGCGGAATGAGATCTTTTGCCGAGGGGACCAGCAGCATTTGTCCCAGCGTCAGTAACGTGACAAATAAGACCGACGGCAGCAACCGCAACCAGCCCTCCGGCGGTTCAGTCGCTGCAAACATCGCTACGCTCGCAAAGGCCGTAGAAAGCAGCAAAAAGCCCACCGGCAGGATCCTCACCGCGCCCACGCGGCGGGCAAAGCGTGCCAGCGGCAGCTGTAAGGTAATGATCAGCATGGAGGCGAGCATAAAAAGCGGACCGAGATCTTTCTCGTTACCACCAGATCGCTGGATCTCCACCGGCAGCGCCAGATAAAGCTGGTTGTAGCTTAACAGCCATGAGCTATAGGCAATGATGAAGGCGACGAAGCGAGGCTGGCGGAAGGTTGTCCACCAGGGCTGTATTTTAAGCGTTTGCGAACGGCGGCCAGAAGCAGGAAGGCAGAAGTAGAGCACCACTAACGCAATAATAAAGACCCCTGCACCCGCCAGCGCCACCTGGCGGAAGCCAAGCCCCGTTAACAGGGCGCCAGCAACCGGGCCCAGTACCGCGCCGAGTTCCCCGCAGACTGCAAACAGTGCAAACCACTCCGCCCGGCTTCGTGTCCCTTTCGCCTCACTGTGCGTGCCCGCTTTGGCCAGCAATGCCTCAATCGAAGGGGAAAATAATGCGCCGCCGATGCCCGTCAGACATGCGCCCACAATAATCGGCGAGAGCGATTCCCCGAAGGCCAGCAGCAGATAACCTGAAACACGAACAATACAGCCGCTGAGGATAACCACTTTCGCGCCAAACCGGTCCGAGAGGGCACCGCCAACGATAAACATCCCCTGCTGGGAGAAGGTGCGCAGGCCCAGAATCAGCCCGATCAGTCCGCCGGAGAGCAGCATGTCGTCGCGCAGGAATATCGCCAGGAAAGGAACGACGGCGTAAAAGCCAATGTTGAAAACAAACTGGCTACCCAGTAAGACGGGCGGCCAGAGCGTGGCGGCTGTGCGAAGGAGCATTGTGATTTACGCGCCCCTAAACGATAAAGTGGATGTGCTTTTTGCCATGGAACGGCGAGATCTCAATTTTGGTTTTGACCCGGAAAACATCCCAGAGCAACGACTCAGATAAGATGTCCTGAGGTGTCCCCGTCGCCACAATTTGCCCCTTCTGCATCACAATCAGCGAGTCGCAGAACATCGAGGCGTGGTTAAGATCGTGGATAGCGACAATGCTGGTGACCGGTAATTCGCTGATCAACTGCATCAGCTGCATCTGATGATGAATGTCCAGGTGGTTGGTCGGTTCGTCCAGCAGGATTTCCGTTGGGGTCTGGGCCAGCGCGCGGGCAATGTGCACCCGCTGGCGCTCTCCGCCGGAGAGGCTCAGCCAGCCCTGGTCGCTTTTATCCAGCATATCCACGCGTTGCAGTGCCGCCGTGACGGTCTCGTCATCGTGCGTGCTCCAGTTGGAAAAAGCGGAGTGGTGCGGAATTCGTCCAAGTTTCACCACGTCGCGAACGCGCATGTTGGCGTCGGTCATCCCGTGCTGCTCAACGAACGCTACCCGGCGGGCAAGCTGCTTTTTGGCGATGCGGGAGATGTCCTGCCCGTCCAGCGTCACGCGGCCCGCATCCGGGCGACGCAGTCCCGCGAGGATACGCAAAAGAGACGATTTTCCGCAGCCGTTTGGGCCCAGCAGGCCGACGGTTTCCCCCCGGGAGACCTTCAGCGAGACGTCATTGACGATCGCCTTTTTGCCGACCTTCCAGGTAATATTTTCAGCGCAGATACTCATCACTTATTCCTTGAACGGTAAATAATCACGGCAAAGAAGGGAACGCCCACCAGTGCGGTCACTACGCCGACGGGCAGGCTTTGCGGCGCAATCAGCATGCGTGAGGCAATGTCTGCCAGCACCATCAGGATCGCCCCGGCCAGCGCGCTGGCAATGAGCAGCGTGCGATGCAAAGGTCCGAACAGGAAACGCATGACGTGCGGAACCACCAGCCCCACAAAGCCGATGGAGCCTGCCATACTGACGATGGTCGCGGTAATCAGTGCGGTCGTGATAAATAACGCCAGGCGTACCCAGGGAACGGCAATCCCCAGCGATGCGGCAGCGTCGTCACCAAACGTAAAGGCATCCAGCGCCCGGGAATAGTAGAGGCAAACGGCTAACCCCAGCAGGACCACCACCAGTACCAGCTGGAATTCCGGCCAGCGTACGCCGCTGAAGCTGCCCAGCAGCCAGAACATGACATCTCGCGCCTGCTGTGCGCTGGCTGACGTGCTGATGGTGTAGGCGGTAATGGCATTGAACAACTGCGAAGCCGCAACGCCTGCCAGAATAGTGCGTTCATTGCCGCCGCGTGCGCCGTTCGTCAGAAAAGCGACAAATGCAAAGGCGGCGAAGGCACCCGCGAAGGCCCCCGCAGACAGCGAAACGGCTCCCGTTCCCACACCCAGCACCACGACGGAAACCGCCCCGGTTGAGGCCCCCGCAGACACGCCGAGAACATAGGGTTCCGCCAGCGCGTTCTTCAACAGACTTTGCAGGACGGCACCGCAGATGGCTAGCCCGGCGCCACAGCAGGCAGCAACCAGCGCACGGCTCAGGCGAAAGTCCCAGATAACGCTCTCATAGATGCGGTTGAGCGGAACCTCGGTGAGCCCCATTTTATTGCTGATAGCATAAAACACGTTATCCAGCGGGATGGACAGTTCACCGACGCTGACGCCAAGGGCGATGACCAGAAACAACAGTACAATGGCAAGCAGAGCAGACGTGGTCAGGAACAGGCCCTGGCGGGCCTGAAGTACAGCGGCTGTCATCAGTTCAGCCCCAGTTTTCTGAGCTGTTCACCCACCTGTTCAGCACCGTAAATTGTACGAATCGTTGGGTTCATCGCCTGGCCGTCCATCACCACGATATGGCCTTTTTTGACGGCATCAAGCTGGCTGACGGCAGGATCGTTTTTCAGGAATTTGATTTTTTCTTCCGCGTTATCCAGCGCCCAGCGGTTACGGTCCAGACTGGAGACCACAATCACATCCGGATTAGCGGCAATAATGTTTTCCCAGCCCACGGTTGGCCATTCGGTTTCAGATGTAATGGCGTTGTGCCCGCCCAGCACGTTGGCAATAAATCCGGAGGCGCTGTTTTTACCGCCGACGTAAGCATCAGCCGAAGGAGAGGAGCTTGAGAACCAGAAAACAAAGGAGAGGTCCTTTTTGTTTTTACCAAACTCCTGGCGCAGGTCAGCCTCACGTTTTTTGAAATCGGCAATGACGGCCTGGCCGCGATCTTCCACGTTAAAGATTTTGGCAAAATCCTCAATCTCCTTATAGAGATAGGTCATGTCCCACAGCTTCTGGCGGCTGCCGTACATATCACCTGTGGCTTTTTTGGTCGCGCACATGCCCGGTGAGACGTAGCTATTCACACCGACGGTCGCCAAATCTTCACGTTTTGCGACCTTACTCTCAGGCCCAAGTAACAGAGGAAGCTGGGCAGGTACAAAATCAGGATTTTGCGCAAGGATAGATTCAAGCGTAGGGATTTCTACCGTCAGGGTTTTGATTTTTGCGTTCTGTTCAGCCAGCTGCGGCAGCACTTTGGTCGGCCAGAAGGCGCTGGCCTTCACCTTATCCTGCAGGCCGAGCAGGAGCAAAATTTCGACGGTATTCTGACCCAGGGCCACGACGCGTTCCGGCGCTTTGGTGAAGGTCTCTTTATAACCACAGTTTTCAATGGTCAGAGGATATGTGGTTGCCAGAGCAGAACTGACCGACGCAATCGCCAGGCCCAACGCGCAGATGACCTTTTTCATTAAACGCTACCCTTCATTAAAATTATTTTTTGATGCAAATGAAACTCATTATTAAGGCGGAATTTTATACAGAGGAAACGATTTTGTGTCAATGAGGGACAATTGCGCAGGGTGACAAAAGGCGGTGCCAGAATAACACCGCCAGATTGCGGACTTACAGCAGGTTCTCTTTATCAATCCCGAGGCGCTTCATCCGCGACAGCAGGGTCGTGCGTTTTAAGCCTAAACGCTGGGCTGCCCCTTTCGGGCCGGCAACCACGCCGTTCGTCTCTTTCAGCACGCGCATAATGAGCTGATATTCATCTTCTCCCTCTTTTGCGATCTCGGCTGCGGTCACGGTCGTTTCAGGCAGAGAAACCTCCGGCAGGGAGAGTTGCAGCACATTGCCACGCGTGAGCAGCACCGCACGCTCAATGACGTTTTCCAGTTCGCGGACGTTACCCGGCCACTCCATCGACGAGAGGGTGCGTAGCGTTTCGGCAGGAATACTGTCGATATTTCGCCCCATTCGGCGGGCGATCTTCGCGGTAAAGGCTTTTACCAGTAGGGGGATATCTTCCGGACGTTCGCGCAGCGGGGGCAGGCAGATCGGGAAGACGTTCAGGCGATAGTAGAGATCGCTTCTGAATTCGCGGTCGGCGACCATTTTTTTCAGGTCGCGGTTGGTGGCGGCAATCAGCCGCACGTCAGTCTGGATAAGCTTGTTGCTGCCAAGGCGCTCAAACTCCTGCTCCTGCAAGACGCGCAGCAGTTTAGGCTGCAACTCCAGCGGCATATCGCCCACTTCGTCGAGGAACAGCGAGCTTTTATCGGCCAGTTCAAAACGCCCCAGGCGCTGGCTGCTGGCCCCGGTAAATGCGCCGCGCTCGTGGCCGAAGAGGTCACTTTCCAGCAGGCCCGCAGGCATCGCCGCGCAGTTCATCTTCACCATCCGGCGGCTGTTGCGATTGCTCAGGTTGTGGATGGCTCTGGCAATCAGCTCTTTACCCGTGCCGGTTTCACCCAAAATCAGCACCGTGCTGTCGCTCTGCGCCACCATTTCCACCTGCTTGAGGACGCTGTACATCGCATCGCTGCGCCCGATGATTTCGCCAAACTCGCTGTCCACATTATTAAGCTGCTCGGTCAGGGCCAGGTTCTCGTCCACCAGCCGCTCTTTCAGGCGATGGATCTCCTGATAGGCGAGGGCGTTATCCAGCGCGATGGAGATACGCTCGGCAATCTGACGCAGCAGCTTCAGGTTGGCGGTGGTAAACACGGCTTCATCACACTGCGCCAGTTTCAGCACGCCAAGCATGGTGTTGCCGGACATCAGCGGTAGCAGGCACAGGGTCTGGATCTTATTGCCCCAGGTGTTAAACAGCATTCGCTCATACGGCGCCACCGGATCCTGTTCGCTCAGGTTAAGCAGGAGGATCTCTTTGCTTTTGAATACTCGTTCAGAAAGGGTGCCCGCTTCATCCACTTCACTTTGCTCATGCGCCGGGTTGGCTTCATCGAGATAGTGCGTGGAATAGATATTCAGCTTGCCCTTGCGATGCCCCCGCAGCGCAATACTGATAGCGTCGATTTTGAAATAGTGGTGGATCTCTTTTGAGACTTCGCTGACCAACTCATCCATATCGAGACGTGACAGCACGGCGTTAGTGATTGCCACCAGGATGCGGAAGTTATCGCGCTCGCGGCTCAGCAGGTCGTAATCCACGTTATTGGTGACGCGACTTTGGATCTGCTCTGCCACCACGGCCACAATCTGGGTAAAGGTGTGCAGACGCTCGTACTCCGCTTCGCTCCAGGGCCGGTCGGTCGTGCGGATGAACTCGCAGCCGCCAAAGATATGGCCCTCCGCCGCCAGCGGCAGCATGCTGTAGTGGCCAAAAGGCTGATAGAGGTTGCTCCCGGCAAGCCGCGGCCACGCCATCCTGAACTCCTCAAAATTGCAGTGCAGGGCTTCCGGACGGGAGAGAATGCGGCGCACCGGACCATGCGCCAGATACGTTTCATCTTCGTATTCAAACGTTTTGCCATTATCACGCGTTGAGTAGTAGCTCGCGCGTTGCGTTCCGCTATGCCAGAGCACAATTGCGGCGCTGTCTGCCAGGGCTGATTGCCTGACCAGTCGCGTCAAAGCATCGCTTAGCGCGCTGAGATCGGGCTGCTGTAAAAGTGTGCGCGTGATATCAAACAGGCCCTGCTGTCCAAGATCGCTCATCGGTGTATACGGCATTATTGCTTTCCAATTGAAACTGGCAGAAAAGAGACATTCAGTGCTGACCGCTTATGGCGCGGTTCTAGCAAATTCGGGGTAACGGTTCAGCGTGCGGCAGATCCAGTGTGCGCTTCACGCCGTAAAGCCCGGTCAGGCGCACCCCTTTGCGCTCAACCACTTCCCCAATGATGGCGGCATCTTTCCCTAATGGATGCGACCGCAGCCCGGCCAGGACAGATTCCGCCGCTGCGCGTTCAACGCCGATCACCAGCTTGCCTTCGTTCGCAAAGTTGAGGGGATCAAGCCCTAGCAGCTCGCACAGCCCGCGTACGGCGGGTTTGACAGGCAGACCACGCTCGGTCAGTTCAATCCCGTACCCGCAGCTTACGGCGAACTCGTGGACGACGGCATTCACGCCGCCACGGGTGGCGTCGCGCAGGGCTTTCACACCAGGAATGGCGCGCAGCGTCTGAATCAGCGGGGTAAGCACCGCACAGTCGCTACGCAGTTCGCCGTCCAGACCTAACCCTTCACGCAGATTAAGAATCGTCGCGCCATGGCATCCCAGCGTGCCGCTCACCAGCAGAACGTCGCCCACGCTAAGTTGCTGTGCGCCCCAGTGGATGTCGGCGGGGATCGCGCCCATCCCGGCGGTGTTGATAAACAGTTTGTCGGCGGCGCCGCGCTGAACCACTTTGGTATCGCCGGTGACGACAGCGATCCCCGCCTCGCGCGCCGTCTGTGCCATGCTGTTGACCACCGCCGTGAGCGTCTCCATCGGCAGCCCCTCTTCAAGGATAAACCCGCAGGAGAGGTAGCGCGGAATGGCGCCGCTGACGGCAACGTCGTTGGCCGTGCCGCAGATGGCGAGCTTGCCAATATCACCGCCCGGGAAAAACAGCGGGTCAATGACGTAGCTGTCGGTGGAGAACGCCAGCCTGTCGCCCTGGGCAGTGAGTGTCGAGAGCGCGATGCGCGCCTGGTCTTCCTGCTCGGCGAGCCAGGGGTTGTTAAAAGCCTCCATAAACAGCCGGTTAATCAACTGCTGCATCGCCTGCCCACCGCTTCCGTGCGCCATTTCCACCGTGTTCATGCTTCACACTCCTGGTTGCGATATTGATACCACGCGGCGCATGCCCCTTCGGAGGAGACCATCAGCGCGCCAAACGCGGTTTGCGGGTTACAGGTGTTGCCAAATAACGGGCATTGATGAGGTTTACACTTACCGGTGAGCACGTCGCCACAGCGAGAACGGGGATCGTCGCACACCTGCTGCGGCTGCGGGCGGAAATGTGTTTCTGCATCAAACGCGCGATAGGCTGGCGTGAGGCGCACGCCGGATTCGGCAATCAGCCCCAGACCGCGCCACTCGCTGTCGCCTTCAACGCTAAACACGTCGGCAATGGCCTGCTGGGCCCGTTCATTTCCCGCATCGGGCACCACGCGGCGGTACTGGTTTTCGACCGCACTCAGGGTCGCTATTTTCTGCTCAACCAGCATGGTCACACCTTGCAGTAGATCAAGTGGCTCGAAACCAGCGACCACTAACGGACGATTGTACTGTTCAGAGATGAAACCGTAGGCGTCTGTGCCAATCACCATGCTGACGTGTCCCGGCGCCAGAAAGGCGTCGATACCGTTATCCGGCTCCTCCAGCAGGCTGCGCAGCGTGGGAATGAGCGTGATGTGCTGACAGAAAAAGAAAAAATTAGTGACGTTGCGGGCTTTGGCCTGCTGCAGCGTAATGGCCGTCGCGGGCATAGTGGTTTCAAAACCCAGCCCAAAAAAGACGACGTTGCGCTCAGGGTTATCCCTCGCCAGCGTCAGGGCATCCATTGGCGAGTAGACGATCCGCACGTCCGCACCGCGCGCTTTCGCCTGCAGCAGCGAGCCATTTTTCCCCGGCACGCGCATCGCATCGCCAAAGGTACAGAAAATGACGTCAGGCTGGCTGGCAATTTCAATACAGCTGTCGATGCGGCCCATTGGCAACACGCAGACCGGGCAGCCGGGGCCGTGGATAAACTCGATGTTATCTGGCAGTAGCTGGTCGAGGCCAAATTTGAAGATGGCGTGCGTGTGTCCGCCGCACACCTCCATGATCCGCAGCGGCCTTTCTTTCGTGTTGTTCAGCAGCGCCGCCCGTGTTTTCAGGTGCCCGATAAGCTGCAGTACCTGTTCTGGCGCGCGGTATTCATCAACGTAACGCATGTGCTACCGCTCCTCGCCGTACAGCAGGGCGCCCACGTCAGGCTCCACGTCAAACATGTTTTGCAGCGCATCCAGCGTGTCGCGGGCTTCCGCTTCGTTAATCACGCTCATTGCAAAGCCCACATGGACCAGCACCCACTGGCCGAGACGTGACGCGCCGGTTTCATCGGTACAGCCCACCAGCGTCAGATCCACATCGCGCAATATACCGCAGACCTCCACCCTGGCCTGGTTACCGTCGATTGCCTGAATTTGTCCGGGTACGCCTATGCACATCGTTCGCTCTCCAGCCAGTTTAGCCATGCGTCCATGCCGTCGCCGCGCGTGGCGGAGACCAGCACGATCGCAATCTCCGGATTCACTTCGCGGGCATACGCCAGGCATTTCTCCACGTCGAAATTCAGGTACGGCAGCAGGTCGACTTTGTTCAGCAACATCAGGGAGGCGGCGGCAAACATATGCGGGTACTTCAGCGGCTTGTCTTCCCCTTCGGTGACGGAGAGCACCGCGACTTTGTGGCGCTCGCCGAGGTCAAAGCTCGCCGGGCACACGAGGTTACCGACGTTTTCAATAAACAGGATGCCGCTCTCTTCAAGCGGCAAACGCGGTGCGGCATCGGCAATCATCTGCGCATCCAGATGGCAGCCTTTGCCCGTGTTGACCTGAATCGCCGGGGTGCCGGTTTCACGAATGCGCGCGGCATCGTTTACGGTCTGCTGATCGCCCTCGATCACCGCGCAAGAGACGCGTTTGTTCAGGCGCTTGAGTGTTTCTGTTAACAGCGTGGTTTTGCCTGAACCCGGGCTGGAGACCAGGTTCAGCACCAGCTGTTTGCGGGCGGCAAAGCGCGCGCGATTGCGGGCCGCGAGCTGGTTATTTTTGTCCAGCACGTTGATCTCGACGTCCAGCATCTGCCGCTGGCTCATGCCCGGCGCATGAGTGCCCGCTTCGCCGTGGCCGTAGTGCAGGTCGCCCGCGTCAGAGCGTTGCGGCGCAAAGGTAATGCCGGTCAGAACTGCCGCAGGACGCGGGGCAGGGGAAAAGGGCGCGGAGCGAAACGCGGAGTGGGGGCGGTGTTCGTCCCCTTCTATATACAGGTTGCCTTCGGCGCAACCGCAGGTACTACACATACATTACTCCTTCTCGATTTCGAGGCGTTGGATCTGCATACCGTCATCCGCCACGATCCGCAGCCCGGTACGCTGGCACTGCGGACAGCGCTGAACCTTTGAGGAGAGCAGCGTGACGTACTGCTGACACTGCTCGCACCAGCACTCCGCCTGCTGCTCGTCGATATGCAGCTCGCAGCCTTCCGCCAGCGTGCCGCGGCATACCAGCTCAAAACAGAAGGTCAGGGCGCTGGTCTCGACGCAGGAAAATGCCCCGATCTTCAGCCAGACGCCGGTGACGCGTTTCGCGTGGTTTTGCACTGCCTGCTGTTCGATAAGTTCAAGCGCTCGCTGGCAGAGGGTGATTTCGTGCATGACGCCTCCTCAATGAATTGCCCCGGTAATGCAATAACAGTGCCAGCCTGGATTTTGTCAGGGCGTGACGATGTCAATGCTGTCGAAATGACACGTCGACACCGCCGCGCTGACAGCAGTTTTGAAATTAAAGACCAATAAAATCAGTTAATTAAAAACTGGCACGGAATCTGCTTAACAGCCGCTATCTCCATTAACCGGATACCTTTTATGACTATTTGGGAAATCAGCGAAAAAGCGGATTACATCGCGCAGCGCCACCAGCAGCTACAGGAGCAGTGGCACCTCTACTGCAACTCTCTGGTTCAGGGGATCACCCTGTCAAAAGCGCGTCTGCATCATGCGATGAGTTGTGCGGCGCAAGGCGATATGCGCTTTGTCCTCTTCGGCCACTTTACGGTCTTTGTCACCCTGGCAGACAGCTTTAACAGCCATACCATTGAGTACTACGTCGAGAACAAAGAGGGTGAAAAACAGTGTATTGCGCAAGCGCAACTGATGGCTGACGGAATGGTCGATGGCTACGTCAGCAACCGCGATCGCCAGCAGGTGCTTGAACACTATCTGGAGAAAATCGCGCCGGTTTACAACGGGCTTTATCACGCGGTTGAACACGACTTACCGGTCGACCTGAAACAGCTGATCGCCGGAAACCCTTCCGCAAACGTTGCCTGAGAACCGAGTGTCGAAAAGTGTCGAGAAGACAGCTTTTCGTCGTCAAAAATGACCATCACCTGAGGATTGCCCGGTGAACCGTTTTGTAATTGCTGACTCGACGGTCTGTATTGGCTGTCGAACCTGTGAGGCGGCGTGTTCGGAAACTCACCGCCTGCACGGGCTGCAGTCCATGCCGCGCCTTCGCGTCATGCGTAATGAAAAAGAGTCTGCTCCGCAGCTCTGCCACCACTGTGAAGATGCCCCCTGCGCGGGTGTTTGTCCGGTGAATGCCATCACCCGCGTTGATGGCGCGGTCCAGCTGAACGAAAGCCTGTGCGTCAGCTGCAAGCTGTGCGGCATTGCCTGCCCGTTCGGCGCCATTGAATTTTCCGGCAGCCGTCCGCTGCACATTCCGGCCAATGCCAACTCCCCGAAAGCGCCGCCCGCGCCACCGGCTCCGGCACGCGTAAGTACGCTACTGGACTGGGTTCCCGGCATCCGCGCCGTGGCGGTGAAGTGTGACCTGTGCAGCTTTGATGAACAGGGACCGGCCTGCGTGCGGACCTGTCCGACCAAGGCGCTCATTCTGGTTAACATCCGCGATATCGCCCGTACCAGCAAACGCAAGCGCGAGCTGACCATTAATACTGACATCGGCGATCTTTCACTTCTGCAGGCGCTTAACGAGGGGGCGAAATGAACGCGATAGACATGATTAACAGCGCCGTAGCGTACTTTGCGGCCGCCGCCGTGCTGGCGCTGCTCTTCTCTTTCCATAAAATCCTGAGCGGCTGGATAGCCGGTATCGGCGGGGCGCTCGGCAGCCTGATGACGCTCGCGGCAGGCGGTGTCGTTTTGCTGGGGGGGCAATCCACAGAGGCCGTGATGCCGCTGATTCGTCACAGCGTTGAGATTACGCCGCTGAATGCCATCTGGCTGGTGACGTTCGGTCTGTGCGGGCTGTTTGTCAGCCTGTTCAATATCGACTGGCACCGCCACCAGCACACCAGAGCTAATGGTCTGCTGGTAAACCTGCTCATGGCGACGGCGGTCTGCACCGTTATCGCCAGCAATCTTGGCGCGCTGGTGGTGATGGCCGAAATTATGGCCCTGTGCGGCGTGTTCCTGACGGGCTGTAGCGCCTCCGGCAAGCTATGGTTTGCCCTCGGTCGCCTCGGCACGCTGCTGCTGGCGCTGGCCAGCTGGCTGGTGTGGCAACGCTTTGGCACGCTGGATTTCTCTGCGCTCAGCGGCCATCCGCTGGGGAGTGACGTCTGGCTGCTGGGCGTTGTGGGCTTTGGCCTGCTCGCCGGGATCATCCCGCTGCACGGCTGGGTGCCGCAGGCGCATGCCAATGCCTCCGCGCCCGCCGCCGCGCTGTTCTCTGTGGTGGTGATGAAAGTGGGTTTGTTCGGGATTTTGGTACTCACGCTGACCAGCGGGCAACCACCGCTGTGGTGGGGTGTCGTGCTGCTGCTGGCCGGGATGATCACCGCGTTCGTGGGTGGCCTGTACGCGCTGATGGAGCACAACATCCAGCGTTTGCTGGCGTACCACACGCTCGAAAATATCGGCATTATCCTGCTCGGTCTTGGCGCGGGCGTCACCGGTCTGGCGCTGAATCAGCCCGCGTTGATTGCCGCCGGATTTATCGGTGGTCTGTATCACCTCGTCAACCACAGCCTGTTTAAAAGCACCCTGTTTCTCGGCGCGGGCAGCGTCTGGTTCCGAACCGGTCATCGGGATATCGAAAAGCTCGGCGGCATTGGCAAAAAGATGCCGGTGATTTCCCTGGCGATGCTGGTGGGGCTGATGGCGATTGCCGCGCTGCCGCCACTGAACGGTTTTGCCGGCGAGTGGGTGATCTACCAGTCTTTCTTCGCGCTCGGTCAGAGCGATGCGTTTATCGGCCGTTTGCTGGGGCCGCTGTTGGCGGTCGGCCTGGCGATTACCGGGGCGCTGGCGGTGATGTGTATGGCGAAAGTCTACGGCGTTACCTTCCTTGGCGCACCGCGCACGCGTGAGGCTGAAAATGCCTGCTGTGCACCGGTATTGATGGCCACCAGCGTGGTTGCGCTGGCGCTGTGCTGCATCGCGGGTGGGGGGGCCGCGCCGTGGCTGCTGCCGCTGCTTGGAAACGCTATTCCGTTGCCGCTTGAGACGGCACAAACCACCGTTTCCCAACCGATGATAGCCCTGCTGCTGATTGCCTCTCCGCTACTGCCGTTCGTGCTGATGCTGTTCTTTAAACGCGATCGACTCGCCTCCCGTACGCGCGGCGCAGCCTGGGCCTGCGGCTACGAACACGAGCAGTCAATGGTCATCACCGCCCACGGTTTCGCCATGCCGGTAAAAGAGAACTTCGCCGCCGTGCTGAAGCTGCGCCGCATGCTCAACCCGCAGGGTTGGGTTCCGGGCTGGCAGAGTGCTGCCGCGCCCGCACTGTTCCGCCGTCTGGCGCTGATTGAGCTGTCGGTGCTGGTGGTCATTGTGATTTCACGAGGAGCCTGACATGAGTCTGTTATTGGCAATTCTTCAGGCGCTGGTGCTGTTTGCCGTTGCGCCGCTGCTCTCGGGCATCACGCGCGTGGCGCGCGCCCGGATGCACAACCGTCGCGGCCCTGGCGTGCTCCAGGAGTATCGCGATCTCTTCAAGCTGCTCTCTCGCCAGAGCGTGGCGCCCGATGCCGCAGGCTGGGTCTTTCGCCTGACGCCGTTTGTGATGGTTGGCGTGATGCTCACCATCGCCACCGCGCTGCCCGTCGTCACGGTGGGCTCACCGCTGCCTGCGCTCGGCGATCTGATCACGCTTATCTACCTCTTCGCCATCGCCCGTTTCTTCTTTGCGATTGCGGGTCTGGACACCGGGAGTCCGTTTACCGGCCTCGGTGCCAGCCGCGAGGCGATGCTGGGTGTGCTGGTTGAGCCGATCCTGCTGCTGGGGCTGTGGGTCGCCGCGCAGGTCGCAGGCTCCACCCATATCAGCTTTATAACCCATACCGTTTATCACTGGCCGGTAAGCCGCTCCATTCCGCTGGTGCTGGCACTCTGCGCCTGCGCGTTCGCCACGTTTATTGAGATGGGCAAACTGCCGTTCGATCTCGCGGAAGCCGAGCAGGAATTACAGGAGGGGCCACTCACCGAATACAGCGGCTACGGCTTTGCGGTACTGAAGTGGGGGATCAGCCTCAAGCAGCTGGTGGTGCTGCAGATGTTTGTCGGCGTCTTCTTCCCGTGGGGGCAGATGACGCACTTTTCCGCGGGCGGCCTGGTGCTGGCCGTCGTGGTTGCTGCGATCAAGCTGCTTATCGGCGTGCTGGTGATTGCGCTGTTCGAGAACAGCATGGCGCGTCTGCGTTTTGTGGCGACCTCGCGCATCACCTGGGCCGGTTTTGGCTTTGCATTTTTAGCGTTCGTCTCCTTGCTGGTGGCGTGATTAAAGAGAGTGTTTATGTCTGAAGAAAAGAAAGGTCAGCAGTATCTCGCCGCGTTGCACCAGGCTTTCCCCGGCGTGGTGCTGGAAGAGTCCTGGCAAACCAAAGACCAGATCACCGTCACCATAAAGGTGAACTACCTGCCGGAGGTGGTGGAGTTTCTTTACTACCAGCAGGGCGGCTGGCTGTCGGTGCTGTTCGGTAACGACGAGCGCCAGCTATGTGGCAATTACGCCGTGTACTACGTGATGTCGATGGAGCAGGGCGAGAAGTGCTGGCTGACCGTGCGCGTCGAAGTCGATCCGAATAAGCCGGAATATCCGTCCGTTACGCCGCGGGTGCCTGCTGCCGTCTGGGGCGAACGCGAAGTGCGCGACATGTACGGCCTGGTGCCGGTCGGCCTGCCGGACGAGCGCCGTCTGGTGCTGCCGGACGACTGGCCGGATGAACTCTATCCGCTGCGTAAAGACAGCATGGACTACCGCCAGCGCCCGGCGCCGACCACCGACAGCGAAACCTACGAGTTCATTAACGAGCTGGGCAGTAAAAAGAACAACGTGGTGCCGATTGGCCCGCTGCACGTCACCTCCGACGAACCGGGCCACTTTCGTCTGTTCGTCGACGGCGAAAACATTATCGACGCCGACTACCGCCTGTTCTACGTCCATCGCGGCATGGAAAAGCTGGCGGAAACCCGCATGGGCTACAACGAAGTGACGTTCCTTTCTGACCGCGTGTGCGGCATCTGCGGCTTTGCCCACAGCACCGCGTACACCACGTCGGTAGAAAACGGTATGGGGATCGTGGTGCCGGAACGTGCGCAGATGATCCGCGCCATTCTGCTGGAGGTGGAACGTCTGCACTCGCACCTTCTAAACCTTGGCCTGGCCTGCCACTTCGTCGGTTTTGACTCCGGGTTTATGCAGTTCTTCCGCGTGCGTGAAGCCTCGATGAAGATGGCGGAGATCCTCACCGGGGCGCGTAAAACCTACGGGCTGAACCTGATCGGCGGGATCCGCCGCGACCTGCTGAAAGATGACATGATCCAGACCCGTCAGCTGGCGCAGCAGATGCGCCGGGACGTGCAGGAGCTGGTGGATATGCTGCTCAGCACGCCAAACATCGAGCAGCGCACCGTAGGGATTGGCCGTCTTGATCCGGAAATTGCCCGCGACTTCAGCAACGTCGGCCCGATGGTGCGCGCCAGCGGCCACGCCCGCGACACCCGCGCCGATCACCCGTTCGTCGGCTACGGCCTGCTGCCCATGACCGTGCACAGCGAGCAGGGCTGCGACGTCATCTCACGTCTGAAAGTCCGCATTAACGAGGTGTTCACTGCCCTGAACATGATCGACTTTGGCCTCGATAACCTGCCGGGCGGTCCGCTGATGGTAGAGGGCTTCACCTACATCCCGAACCGCTTCGCGCTCGGCTTTGCAGAAGCGCCGCGCGGGGACGATATCCACTGGAGCATGACTGGCGACAACCAGAAGCTCTACCGCTGGCGCTGCCGTGCGGCGACCTACGCCAACTGGCCAACGCTGCGCTACATGCTGCGCGGCAATACGGTCTCCGATGCGCCGCTGATCATCGGTAGCCTCGACCCGTGCTACTCCTGCACCGACCGCATGACCGTGGTGGACGTGCGCAAGAAGAAAAGTCAGGTGGTGCCGTACAAAGAGCTTGAGCGCTACAGCATCGAGCGTAAGAACTCGCCGCTGAAATAAGGACTCGTCATGTTTACCTTTATCAAAAAAGTGATCAAAACCGGCACGCAGACCAGCCGTTATCCGCTGGAGCCGATGCCGGTCGATAAAAACTTTCGCGGCAAGCCGGAGCACAACCCGCAGCAGTGCATCGGCTGCGCGGCCTGCGTCAATGCCTGCCCGTCGAATGCCCTGACGGTGGAAACGGATCTCAAAACCGGCGAACTGGCCTGGCAGTTTAACCTCGGACGCTGCATTTTCTGCGGCCGCTGCGAGGAAGTTTGCCCGACGGTCGCCATTCGCCTGTCGCAGGAGTACGAGCTGGCAGTGTGGAAGAAAGCCGATTTCCTCCAGCAGTCGCGTTTCGCGCTGTGTCACTGCCGCGTCTGCAAGCGTCCGTTCGCGGTGCAAAAAGAGATCGACTACGCCATCGCACTGCTGCAGCACAACGGTGACGTCCGGGCGGAGCATCACCGTGAAAGTTTTGAAACCTGCCCGGAGTGCAAGCGTCAGAAATGCCTGCTGCCGTCCGACCGGATTGATATCACCCGCCATATGAGAGAGGCCAGCTGATGGAACACTTACTCGGCCCGCGCGACGACAATGGCATGCCGGTGCCAATGACGGTGGAGGAATCCATTGCCAGCATGAAGGCGTCGCTGCTGAAAAAAATCAAACGTTCGGCCTACGTCTACCGCGTGGACTGCGGCGGTTGTAACGGCTGCGAGATCGAGATCTTCGCTACGCTGTCGCCGCTGTTTGACGCTGAACGCTTCGGTATCAAAGTGGTGCCGTCTCCGCGCCATGCGGATATTCTGCTGTTTACCGGGGCGGTCACCCGTGCCATGCGTTCGCCCGCGCTGCGTGCCTGGCAGTCTGCGCCAGACCCGAAAATCTGCATCTCCTACGGTGCCTGCGGCAACAGCGGCGGCATCTTCCACGATCTCTACTGCGTCTGGGGCGGCACCGACAAAATCGTACCGGTGGATGTTTACATTCCGGGCTGCCCGCCGACGCCTGCCGCCACGCTGTACGGCTTTGCGATGGCGCTTGGCCTGCTGGAGCAGAAAATCCACGCCCGTGAACCGGGCGAGCTCGACAACCAGCCCGCGATGCTCCTCCATCCGGATATGGTGCAGCCGCTGCGGGTGAAGGTCGACCGTACGGCGCGCAGGCTGGCGGGCTACCGTTATGGTCGTCAGATTGCCGACGATTATCTGCGTTTGCTGAGCCAGGGCGAGCAGCAGGTAGCCCGCTGGCTGGAGGCGGAAAACGATCCGCGTCTGAATGAGATTGTGGCGAACCTGAACAGCATTGTGGACGAGGCGCGTATCCGATGAGTGAAACGGTGGTGTTCAGTCAACTGAGCCGTAAGTTTATTGATGAGAACGATGCCACGCCGGATGCGGCGCAGCAGGTGGTCTATTACAGCCTGGCGATTGGGCATCACCTCGGGGTGATTGACTGTCTGGAGGCCGCGCTGAGCTGCCCCTGGCCTGAGTATCTGGCGTGGATCGCCACGCTGGAGGAGGGCAGCACGGCGCGGCGTAAAATGGAAGGCGTGCCAAAGTACGGTGAGATCGTCATCGATGCCAACCACATTGCGATGCTCGCCAACGCCTTTGATGCGGCGCTGAGCAGGCAATCCGCCGAACAGCAGGCGTGGAGCAAAACGTTGCTCGGCATGCTGCATGATATTCATCAGGAGAGTGCCATCTACCTGATGGTGAGGAGATTACGTGACTGACGTTTTATTGTGTGTCGGCAACAGCATGATGGGCGACGACGGCGCGGGCCCGCTGCTGGCAGAGATGTGCGCCGCGAACCCGCAGGGCAACTGGGTGGTGATTGACGGCGGTAGCGCGCCAGAAAATGACGTGGTCGCCATCCGCGAGCTGCGCCCGGAGAGGCTGCTGATTGTCGATGCTACCGATATGGGGCTCAACCCCGGTGAGATCCGACTCATTGACCCGGACGACATTGCCGGGATGTTTATGATGACGACCCACAATATGCCGCTGAATTACCTCGTGGATCAGATCAAGGACGACGTGGGCGAGGTGCTGTTCCTGGGGATTCAGCCGGACATTGTTGGGTTTTATTACCCGATGACGCCGCCGATAAAAGAGGCGGTGGAAGTGGTTTATTCACGGCTTGAAGGGTGGGTTGGGGACGGGGGGTTTTCTCCGCTCTGAGCAGTGCCGGGTGGCGGCTTCGCCTTACCCGGCCTACCAAACCCGTTCCCTCTCCCTGTGGGAGAGAGCCGGGGTGAGGGCAACAGGCTACTCGAGATCGCCCCCGTTACTCGCAATCACCTTCTTATACCACCAGAACGATTTCTTGCGCTTCCGGTCCAGCGTGCCGTTCCCCGCATCGTCGCGGTCAACGTACACGAACCCGTAGCGTTTGCTCATTTCGCCGGTAGACGCTGAAACCAGGTCGATACAGCCCCAGGTGGTGTAGCCCATCAGCGGCACGCCGTCCTCAATCGCATCACCCATCGCGCGGATATGCTCGCGCAGATAGCTGATGCGGTAGTCGTCGTTAATCTCGCCGTTTTCATCAATGACATCTTTCGCACCCAGGCCGTTTTCCACCAGGAACAGCGGCTTTTGGTAGCGGTCGTACATCATGTTCATGGTGATGCGCAGGCCAAGCGGGTCAATGCCCCAGCCCCATTCGCTCACCTGAATGTGCGGGTTACGCAGGGACTTCACGATGTTTGCCGCGCTGGTGTTGCCCGCGTTCATATCCGCCGACGCGCAGCGCGAGGCGTAATAGCTGAACGAGACAAAATCGACGGTGTTTTTCAGCAGCTCGTCATCGCCGGGGTCTTTGACAATGACCACGCCTTTCTCACGGAACACGCGAGCCGAGTAGGCCGGATAGCGGCCGCGTGCCTGCACGTCGATAAAGAACAGGTTCTCGCGGTCTTTCTCCAGCGCCATCCACACGTCTTCCGGTTTGCAGGAGTACGGATAGAAGTTACCGCCCGCCAGCATGCAGCCCACCTGATTTTCCGGGTTCACCTCGTGAGCGATTTTGGTTGCCAGCGCGCTCGCCACCAGCTCGTGGTGCGCGGCCTGATATTTTACCTGATCTTCGTTTTCACCTTCCTCAAACACCAGCCCGGCACCGGAGAACGGGCTGTGCAGCATGATGTTGATTTCGTTGAAAGTCAGCCAGTATTTTACCAGCCCGTTAAACGCCTCAAAGCAGGTGCGGGCGTAGCGGGCGAAGAAGTCGACCATCTTGCGGTGGCGCCAGGAGCCGTATTCCGTCACCAGGTGCATCGGCACGTCGAAGTGGCAGAGCGTCACCAGCGGCTCGATGTTGTACTTTTTGCACTCCTCAAATACCGCGCGGTAAAAGGCTATGCCCTCTTTGTTCGGCAGCGGTTCGTCACCGTTCGGGTAGAGGCGGCTCCAGGCAATCGAGGTGCGGAATACCGTAAAGCCCATCTCCGCCATCAGGGCGATGTCTTCTTTATAGCGATGGTAAAAATCAATCGCCTCGTGGCTCGGGTAAAACTCGTCGTCACGCAGCGAAAAACGCTTTTCCTTGCCGAGCTTCACCGCCAGACGATTGGCGCCGTGGGGGATCATATCGACCGTCGTCAGTCCTTTGCCGCCTTCACGGTAAGCACCTTCACTCTGGTTAGCGGCAAGCGCGCCGCCCCATAAAAATCCTTGTGGAAAAACAGACATTCTTACCTCGCTTTCAATTTATGCTTTTGCTGCGTTGTTCTGTACCGGCGCGGTCTGCAGAGCGCGCGCTTTTTCGGCCTCGTCTTCGACCGGGATATCCTCAAACCCTAACAGCAGGGTCAGAACAAACGACAGCACAACTGCCAGCGCCATCACGCCGAATACCCAGACGATGGTCATCGGGTTGGCCGGGTCGAAGAATTGCACGCTGGTAAACAGCCCCGGCGCCGCCATCGAGTGGCTGGCAAGACCCGCGATGCCAGCCACCGCGCCGCAGATAAAGCCGCTGATCAGGCTCGCAATCAGCGGACGCTTGAGACGTACCGCCACACCGTACAGTGCCGGTTCAGAGATCCCCGCCATGATGGCAGAAGCCGCCGCAGCCAGCGCCGTCTGTCGCAGTTCCGGGTTTTTGGTTTTCCATGCCACCGCTAAAGACGAACCGCCGAGCGACAGGTTGGCGCCGATTTCTGACGGCATGACCATCCCTTCTTTACCCGTTTCGGCAATGGTCTGAATAATGGTTGGCGTAAAGACGCGGTGCATTCCCGTCATGACCAGCAGCGGCCAGAGTGCGCCCATGATGGCGACGGAGAGCCAGCCCAGATAGCCGTGAATGGTGTAAACCAGTGCGGAGATAGCGCTCCCGATCCAGATCCCGAGCGGCCCAATCAGCACGATGGCGAGCGGGGCGGCAATCAGGACGATCAGCATCGGCTTGAGGAAGTTTTTCGTTACCGCCGGGGTAATGCGATCGACCCAGCGTTCGATGTAAGACAGGCACCAGGTCATCACCAGCGCGGGGATAACGGTGTAGGTGTATTTCACCGCCGTCACCGGGATAAAGGCGAACTCAACATGCTCGCCCTGCGCGGCTTTCGCCATCAACTCGATAAAGCTCGGGTGCACCAGCACGCCCGCAATGGCGATCGCCAGCGACATATTGGTTTTGAATTTCACTGCCGCCGAGGCGGCCACCATCAGCGGCAGGAAGAAGAATGCCCCGTCGCCAATCACCGTCAGAATGGTAAGCGTTGGCGCGCCCTTTGGCAGCACGCCTGTCATCTCAAGGATCATCGCCAGCAGCTTGACCATCGAACCGCCGATGATCGCGGGGATCAGCGGCGACATGGTGCCGATCAGCGCGTCGAGGATCCCGGAGCCAATGCGGCGTAACGTCAGCTTCTGCGGGCCTTCCGGCACCGCGGGCTGCAGGTCAACGGGCAGCAGGCTTACCACTTCGCGGTAGGCCTGAGAAACCGTGTTGCCAATGATCACCTGGCACTGGTTGTCGTTACGCACTACGCCAAGCACGCCGCTGATGCTTTTCAGGCGCGCGGCGTCGGTGAGGGTTTCGTCTTTCAGAACGAAACGCAGTCGCGTCATGCAGTGGGTGACGGCGACGATGTTCTCTTTGCCGCCCAGCGCGCTGATAACGTCGTTCGCCAGCGCAGCGTAATTTTTGGCCATCGGATGTGATCCTGTTATCGTTGTGTGAAATGTAGGAAACCGGTTCCACATAATCATCATGAGTTTCTTTGAGTGAAACAAGATCGCTTTTTGGTCATTTTTTCAATTCGTGATGATGATCACTAGTCGGTAGCGAAAGCGTGATTTCGCCGCTGCGACAATTTTTCTGCAGTGCAGTACACTGCGCTTCATCAGATTCAGATGGAATAACAACATGACCACGATGCTTGAAGTGGCGAAGCGGGCAGGCGTTTCGAAAGCGACGGTATCCCGCGTGCTGTCGGGAAATGGCTATGTCAGCCAGGAGACCAAAGACCGGGTTTTTCAGGCCATTGAAGAGAGCGGTTATCGCCCGAATTTACTGGCGCGAAACCTGGCGACCAAACGTACCCAGACCCTGGGGCTGGTGGTGACGAACACCCTTTATCACGGCGTCTACTTTAGCGAACTGCTGTTTCATGCCGCACGAATGACGGAAGAGAAAGGGCGACAGTTGATCCTCGCGGACGGCAAGCACAGCGCGGATGAAGAGCGCGAGGCGATCCAGTATCTGCTCGATATGCGCTGCGACGCGGTGATCATCTACCCGCGCTTTTTGAACGTGGATAAACTGGATGCGATCGTCGAGAAGTGTGAGCAGCCGATTATGGTGCTCAACCGCCGCCTGCGGAAAAACAGCAGCCACAGCGTCTGGTCCGATCATAAAGCTTCCTGTCAGGACGCGGTGTCGCAGCTGATTGCAAAAGGGCACCGGGAGATTGCGTTTATCACCGGTTCGCTGGATTCCCCGACCGGCGTTGAGCGACTGTCTGGTTACAAAGATGCGCTGACGCAGCACGGTATTGCCCTGCGCGACGAGCTTATCGCCGAAGGGAAGTGGAACCCGGCCAGCGGCGCGGCGGCGGTATCCGAACTGCTCGCACGCGGCGAACGCTTTACGGCGCTGGTGGCGAGCAACGACGACATGGCGATTGGCGCCATTAAACAGCTGCACGAGAGCGGCGTTGCCACGCCGGACGCGGTGTCAGTCATCGGCTTCGACGACGTGGCGATAGCGCCGTACATTGTGCCTTCGCTCTCCAGCGTGCGTATTCCGGTCACGGAGATGATCCAGGAAACCATCAGTCGTCTGATTTTCATGCTCGACGGCGGTGAATTCAAATATCAGCAAACGTTCTCCGGCGAGCTTATCCTGCGCGACTCCGTGACTGACGGCCCCCACTGCTGATGTCGACAGCTGTCATCGTCATAAGTGACGATGACAGCGCGACTGTGATTTTTAAAGTCGTTTAAAATCAATTGGTTAATAATTGGCACGGTTTATGAATAGCTCCGCGCATAACTGTAATGCTGGAGAAGCAGATGAACCGTTTTATTATGGCCGATGCCAGTAAGTGCATTGGTTGCCGTACCTGTGAAGTGGCGTGCGTGGTTTCCCATCAGGCGGAGCAGGATTGCGCATCACTTACCCCCGACACGTTTTTGCCACGCATCCACGTCATTAAAGGCGTGAATATTTCCACCGCCGCTATTTGTCGCCAGTGCGAAGACGCACCGTGCGCGAACGTCTGCCCGAACGGGGCGATTAAACGCGAGAAGGGCTTTGTGCATGTGATGCAGGAGCGCTGCATTGGCTGTAAAACCTGCGTGGTCGCCTGCCCGTATGGCGCGATGGAAGTGGTTGTCCGTCCGGTAGTACGCAACAGCGGTATGGGCCTGAGCGTGCGGGCGGAGAAAGCCGAGGCCAACAAATGCGACCTTTGCTACCACCGTGAAGCTGGCCCGGCCTGTATGGAAGCCTGCCCGACCCACGCGCTGGTCTGCGTGGATCGCGACAAGCTCGAGCAGATGAGCGCAGAAAAACGCCGTCGCGCAGCGTTTGACACCTCGTCATCGCTGCTGTTTTAAGTCGCAATGCGCGTTAACGGCGTACAGCTTCGGGTGCGCGGCAAAGTGCAGGGCGTAGGGTTTCGTCCCTTTGTCTGGCAGCTGGCGCACCAGATGATGCTGACGGGCGACGTCTGTAACGACGGAGAGGGTGTCCTGGTGCGTCTCGCGGGTAATGGGGGGGACTTTACCGCGAGGCTGCGCCAGGACTGCCCACCGCTGGCGCGGATTGACGACGTAGACACGCAGCCCTTTAGCTGGCCCGCTCTGCCGACGGATTTTACCATCCGCCAGAGCGAGAGCGGGGCGATGGACACGCAAATCGTGCCGGATGCCGCCACCTGTCCGGCGTGCCTGGCGGAGATGCGCGATCCCCGCGAGCGCCGTTATCGTTACCCGTTTATCAACTGTACCCATTGCGGCCCGCGCTTCACCATCATCCGCGCCATGCCCTACGATCGCCCGGCCACGTCAATGGCCGACTTCCCGCTGTGCGCACCGTGTGAAGCCGAGTATCGCAACCCGGCCGATCGGCGTTTTCACGCTCAGCCGGTGGCCTGCCCGGACTGCGGGCCAGCGCTGATGTGGCGAGCCGGGGACAGCGTTGCCACGCGCGAACCGGCATTACGCGCCGCAGTGGAGAAGCTAAAAAGCGGCGGTATTGTCGCCATCAAGGGGCTGGGAGGCTTTCACCTTGCCTGCGACGCGCTTAACCCGCAGGCGGTGGCGACGCTACGGGCACGCAAACAGCGCCCGACGAAGCCGCTGGCGGTGATGATCCCCGATGCGGATGACCTGCCGGAGGCGATGCAGACCCTGCTACGCTCTCCTGCTGCGCCCATTGTGTTGACGCCCAAAGCCTCGCTTCCCGCGCTGCCTGAGGCCATTGCGCCGGGGCTAGATTGTGTCGGCGTGATGCTGCCTGCGAATCCGATTCAGCATTTACTGATGATGGACTGCCAGCGTCCGCTGGTGATGACCTCCGGCAACCTCAGCGGCCGCCCGCCTGCGATGACGAATCAGGAAGCGCTGGATGCGCTCCGCGACATGGCTGACGGCTTCCTGCTGCACAACCGCGATATTCTGCAACGGATGGATGATTCGGTGGTGGATCGGGATGGCGCGATGCTGCGTCGCGCGCGCGGTTTTGTGCCGGATGCCATCACGTTACCCGCCGGGTTTGACGATATCCCTGCCATATTGTCTACCGGGGCAGAGATGAAAAATACCTTCTGCCTGGTGCGCGGAAATCAGGCTGTGTTGAGCCCGCATTTTGGCGATCTCAGTGACGAGGGGGTCGACGCACAGTGGCGTTCGGCGCTGGCAATGATGCAACAGGTTTATGCCTTTAAGCCCGCGCGTGTCGTGTGCGATGCCCATCCGGCGTATCACGCCCGTCAGTGGGCGCTGGAGCAGGCGCTGCCCGTTGAAACCGTGCTGCATCATCATGCCCATGCGGCGGCGTGTCTGGCTGAAAATGGCTGGCCGCTCGGCGGTGGGGACGTTATCGCCCTGACGCTGGACGGGATCGGCATGGGCGAGAATGGCGCGCTGTGGGGCGGAGAGTGCCTGCGGGTGAACTATGTCGACTGCGAACATTTGGGTGGCCTGCCTGCCGTTGCGCTGCCGGGGGGCGATCTGGCAGCGAAGCAGCCGTGGCGCAATTTGCTCGCCCACTGCCTGGACTTTGTGCCTGACTGGCAGCAGTTCCCGGAGACGCGGGCAGTGCAGGGCCAGAACTGGCCGCTACTGGCGACGGCGATCCAGCGTAGCATCAACGCGCCGCAGGCCTCGTCCTGTGGACGCCTGTTTGATGCGGTTGCCTGTGCGCTGGGCATCGATACGCAGTGCTACGAAGGCGAAGCGGCCTGCAGGCTGGAGGCGCTGGCGGCACGGTGCAACGGTGTGAAACACCCGGTTACGCTGTCGGTGGACGACCTTGCACTTTTCTGGCAACAGTGGCTTGCCTGGCAGGCGGAGCCCTGCGAGCGCGCGTGGGCGTTTCACGATGCGCTGGCCAGAGGGCTGTCGGAGCATGCCGCATCCCATGCCCGACGCTTATCGCTTTCAACAATCTGCCTCAGTGGCGGTGTGTTACATAACCGCCTGCTGCGCGCGCGCCTGCGGCATTATCTTTCTGACTTTACGCTTCTTTTTCCTTCGCGCCTGCCTGCAGGTGACGGAGCGATCTCCTTCGGGCAGGCGGTGGTCGCCGCTGCCCGGTCATGTTCACAAAGGATTTAAAATGTTACGACTGTTACGCAATGAACCTCGCGCCGCGCTTCTGCTGCTGGCACTGGTAATGGCAAACCTGCTGGCCTGGGGCTGGGCATGGCACACCTTCAGCGGCAGTACGGCGCTGATGGCGGCAAGCCTGCTGGCCTGGTGTTACGGGCTGCGTCATGCGGTGGATGCCGACCACATTGCTGCCATTGATACCGTGACGCGTAAGATGATGCAGCAGGGCAAACGCCCGTCCGGCGTGGGGGCATGGTTCTCGCTGGGGCACTCCACTATCGTGGTGCTGGCTTCCATCGCTATCGCCGCCACCGCCACGGCGTTTCAGAAAAATATGGCATGGTTCCACGAGACCGGGAGCCTGATTGGCACCGCCGTTTCCGCCACCTTCCTGCTGGCGATGGCGCTGGTGAATATGGTGATTTTGCGCGGCGTATGGTGCAGTTTCCAGGCGCTGAAAAAGGGGCATGCGGCCCGCAGCGACGTGGAGCTTCCCGCCCAGGGTGGGGTGATGAGCTGGCTGTTTGGCAAAACCTTCCGCCTCGTCAATAAAAGCTGGCAGATGTACCTGGTAGGCTTCCTGTTTGGTCTCGGGTTTGATACCGCCACTGAAATTGGCGTGCTGGGGATTTCTGCCGCCAGCGCCTCCAGCGGGATGTCGGTGTGGTCAATCATGATCTTCCCGGCGCTCTTCGCCAGCGGTATGGCGCTGGTGGATACCCTCGACAATTTGCTGATGGTCGGTGCCTACGGCTGGGCGTTTAACAAACCGCAGCGCAAGCTCTACTACAACATGACCATTACGGGTACCTCCGTGGTGGTGGCCCTGTTCATTGGTGGGCTGGAAGCGCTGGGTCTGCTGATGGATAAATTTGCCCTTAGCGGCGGCATCTGGGATGCGGTGGGCGCGGTGAACGATAACCTCGGCAACGCCGGGTTTGTGGTGGTCGGGCTGTTTGTCGCCTGCTGGCTGATCTCCATGGCCAACTACCGCTGGCGCGGCTACGATGCGCTGGTGGTGCGCTCCTGAATTTTTGCCTCAACTCTCTTTTTGTTGTTTTGTAGGCCGGGTAAGCGCAGCGCCACCCGGCAATACGACGGTTAAGCAGGTAGCGATTTCAGCAGCGCGAACGCCTCCTTCATTCTCTCTTCGCTCACCACAAAGGCGCGCAGTTGGTCATCTGCGTCGATGCCGCGCGCCACCATCCCCTGTGATTCAATGGCGATTTGCCAGCTCAGATCCTGTCGCTGCGTTTCTCCCGCAAGGTGCAGCGGCAGGTCCGGCGTTTTCACCTTCACCAGCATCGGCGAAAGCTTTAGCGGCGCGCTGACGCCGATCAGGTTTTTCGCCAGGACCATGGCGCTCAACTGGATCGGTTGCAGGAACGGCAGCACCCGGCCGTTAATTTCCGCGCAGTCGCCCAGGGCATAAATGTCCGGCTGTGAGGTTTGCAGGTAGCTGTCGACCTTTACGCCGCGGTCTGTTTCGGCGCCAGCGCGATGTGCCAGCGCGGTTTCCGGGCGCAGACCCGTCGCGGCAACCACCGCATCCACCTCAACGCTGCGGTTGCGGTCGAGCGCCCCACGAATGCCGCCTGCGGTTTTGCTCAGACTCTGTAACTGCGATTTGAGCAGCAGATGGACGCCCATGTCGGTCAGTCGATGCTGTAAGCGGCTGCTTACTTCTGCGGGCATCAGCGCCGACAGAATGCTCGCCGCGTGGTCAACCAGGGTAACGGTTTTACCCGCGCGGCAGAAATCCATCGCCAGCTCGGTACCAATCAGCCCACCGCCGACGATCATCACGCGTTGCGCATCGCGAAGCCCCGTTTCGCTTGCCTGATACTCCTGTTGGCTGTTTAGGGTGATCATCAGCTCTCGCCCTTCAACGGGCGGCACAAAGGCAGAGGCCCCCGTGGCCAGCACCAGCTTGTCGTACTGCCAGATTTTGTCTTTCGCCTTCACGACGTGCGCGACGGCGTCGATATCGGTAACCCAGGTGTAGGGAAACAGGCGCAGGTTAAACTGTTCCGCGAACTCCCCCGCCGTCTGGCGGGTGAGGTCTTCGGCGCGCTGATTCTGGCTGATGACATGGCTTAAATCAGGCTTGTTGTACTCATCCATGCTGTCGGCGGCGATCACCGTCACCGGCACGTTAGCGTCCTGTTTGCGGATATTTTTCACCAGCTGGCGGGCGGCGAAGCCCGAACCGATGATGACGATGCCGTGATTCATTTTGCCTCCGTACCCAGTTCGTCAAAGACGTCTTTACCGAGGGAACATTCCGGGCAGAGGAAGGTGTCCGGCACGTCGCACAACGGCGTGCCCGGGGCAACGTCCTGAAGGGGTTCGCCCCGTTCCGGGTCATATATCCACTGGCAAACGCTGCACTGCATGCGTGGGCCGAGGTGTGCAGCAGCGGCAGCTGCACAGGCACAGGCTTCCTGCTGTTCGGTAGGTTTTGCAGACGCCTCAGGAAGCGGTGCGAGCGCCCACTGACGGGCAATGTCGCGGCCATGCTGACGGCAAATTTCCAGCGCGTCGATATCCGGGCGCCATTTCGCTTTCAGACTCAGGGACATCTCAAAACCTGCATCCTGCAGACGGGTAGAGAGGCGATCTACCGCGCCGCCGCTCCAGCCGTGAGAGCCAAACGCGCTGGCGCGTTTGTTGCGAAAACGCAGGCCGGTCATCTCTTCCACCAGGCCAGCAATTTTCGGCATCATCACGTTGTTCATCGTGGAGGTGCCCACCAGCACGCCTTTTGAGCGGAAGACATTGGTGAGGATCTCGTTTTTATCGCTGCGCGCCACGTTGAAGATTTTCACCGCCACGTTCGGATCCACTTCGTTGATGCCCTGGGCAATGGCGTCCGCCATCATGCGGGTGTTATTGGACATGGTGTCGTAGAAAATCGTGATGCGGTCTTCCTGATAATCCGCCGCCCATTTCAGGTACAGCTCAACGATCTGGGTGGGGTTTTCACGCCACACCACGCCGTGGGAGGTGGCAATCATGTCCACCGGCAGGTTAAAGCCGAGGATCTCGGTGATTTTTGGCGTCACCAGACGGCTGAACGGGGTCAGAATGTTGGCGTAGTAGCGCTGGCACTGCTCAAACAGTTCGGTCTGATCCACTTCATCATTGAACAGGCGTTCGTCACAGTAGTGCTGGCCAAAGGCGTCGTTGCTGAACAATACCGCGTCGCCGGTCATGTAGGTCATCATGCTGTCCGGCCAGTGCAGCATCGGGGTTTCAACGAAGATCAGCTGTTTGCCGTTGCCGATATCCAGCGAGTCGCCGGTTTTCACGGTGTGGAAATTCCATTCCGGATGATGGTGATGACCGTTGATCGAGTCGATGGCGTTGGTGGTGCAGTAGATCGGTGTATTCGGAATGTACGACATCAGCTCGGTCAACGCACCGGCGTGATCCTCTTCCGCGTGGTTGATGATGATGTAGTCGATTGCGTCGAGATCGATTTCGCTGCGCAGGTTCTGCACGAACTCGCGGCTGAATTTATGATCGACGGTATCGATCAGTACGTTTTTGCCTTCACGGATAAGATAGCTGTTGTAGCTGCTGCCGCGCAGCGTTTTGTATTCCGTCCCGTGGAAATCACGCACCTCCCAGTCACGTTGACCCACCCAATGAATGTTATTTTTAACCAGAATAGACATAGCAACCTCAACGTAATACAGCGTTTTTGAATAAGATGATTTGCCTATATCACATTGCGTGCCAACTTTTATTTTATTGATTTTAATGGATTATTTTTTCTATACCTCGTGATGAGTAGTCATTATGACTATCCTGATGACGGTCAATATGACACTATTTATTGTCAAAATGACAGCGAGGCAGCCATGAGTTTTTCCGTAGATGTGCTGGCGAAGATCGCCATTGAACTGCAAACCGGTATCGGTCATCAGGACCGTTTTCAGCGGCTTATCTCCACGCTGCGTCACGTGCTGGCGTGCGATGCCTCGGCGCTGTTGCGCTACGAGGGGAGACAATTTATTCCGCTGGCTATCGACGGGCTCGCGAAAGATGTTCTCGGGCGGCGGTTTACTCTTGAAGGGCATCCGCGGCTGGAAACCATTGCCCGTGCGGGTGACGTGGTACGTTTCCCGGCGGACAGCGACTTGCAGGATCCCTACGACGGTCTGATCCCGGGGCAGGAGAGCCTGAAGGTGCACGCCTGTATCGGTCTGCCGCTGTTTGCCGGACAACACCTGATTGGCGCATTAACCCTCGACGGCATGTCGCCGGACCAGTTCGACACCTTCAGTGATGAAGAGTTAAGGCTGATTGCCGCGCTGGCCTCCGGGGCGCTCAATAACGCGTTGCTGATAGAACAGCTGGAAAGCCAGAATATTCTTCCCGGCAGCCCGTCGGCGTTTGAGCCGGTGGCGCACACGGAGATGATCGGTCTGTCGCCGGGCATAGCGCAGCTTAAAAAAGAGATTGAGATTGTCGCCGCGTCCGACCTGAACGTGCTGATCTTCGGTGAAACCGGCACCGGTAAAGAGCTGGTGGCGAAGTCAATTCATGAAGCCTCACCACGCGCGGCCAACCCGCTCGTATACCTTAACTGTGCCGCATTGCCGGAGAGCGTGGCGGAAAGCGAGCTGTTTGGTCACGTCAAAGGGGCATTTACCGGGACCATCAGCAACCGCAGCGGTAAGTTTGAGATGGCCGATAACGGGACGCTGTTTCTCGATGAGATTGGAGAGCTTTCGCTCTCGCTCCAGGCCAAACTGCTGCGCGTATTGCAGTACGGTGACATCCAGCGGGTGGGGGATGACCGCAGCTTACGGGTGGACGTGCGCGTGCTGGCGGCGACCAACCGCGATCTGCGAGAAGCGGTGCTGGCCGGGCATTTCCGCGCGGATCTTTTCCACCGTCTGAGCGTGTTCCCGCTTACCGTGCCGCCGCTGCGCGAGCGCGGAGAAGATGTGGTTCTGCTGGCGGGCTATTTCTGCGAGCAATGCCGTCTCAGAATGGGGCTTTCCCGCGTGGTACTCAGCCCGGGGGCAAGGGCGCATCTGTTGAGCTACGGCTGGCCGGGCAATGTGCGCGAGCTGGAGCATGCGATTCACCGTGCGGTAGTGCTGGCGCGGGCGACGCGTGCGGGTGATGAGGTTGTGATCCACGCGCGTCATTTTGCGTTGCACGATGACGCCGTGCAGGCGGTGGCTCAGCGTGTGCCGGAGAATGCAAATGAAAACCTGCGCGAGGCGACGGAAGCGTTCCAGCGTCAGATGATTACCCGCGCGCTGGAGCAGAACAACCGCAGCTGGGCGGCGTGCGCGCGGGCGCTGGAGATGGACGTCGCCAACCTGCACCGGCTGGCGAAGCGTCTTGGGCTGAAGGGTTAAATAATCCCCGCCTGGTAGAAATCCTGCAGGTTGATGGCACCGCAGAGCTTGCCGGCGTCATCCACCACCGGTGCGGCGGTGATTTTGCGCTTCATCAGCACCTCTTTGGCCTCAATCGCGCGGCTGTCGGCATTCAGCGTCAGCCCGCCTTTGGTCATCGCGTCAGACACTTTCGTTTCCAGTTTGCCACCCCCCACCAGCCAGCGCCGCAGGTCGCCGTCAGTGAATACGCCCTGGACGCTACCGTGGTCGTCACACACCGCGACCAGCCCCAGCCCGGTGCGGCTCAGTTCCAGCATCGCGTCCATCACGCTGGTATCGAGCTTGACCTGCGGAATGGCATCGTCAGTGCGCATCAGATGATGAACCTTATTGAGCAGCCGCGCGCCGAGCGCGCCCGCCGGATGCGAACGGGCAAAATCTTCTTCGTTAAATCCGCGCGCCTGCATCACCGCCATCGCCAGCGCGTCACCCATCATGAGGGTGTTGACGGTGCTGGAGGTCGGGGCAAGGTGCATCGGGCAGGCTTCACGCTCAACGGAAATATCCAGCGTCGCTTTAGCGGCCAGCGCCAGCGGCGAGCGGGATTTGCCGGTCATCGCCAGCAGAGCGACCGATTTCTCCTGCAGGCGCGGAATAATGAGATCCAGCTCTTTGGCCGAACCGGAGTAGGAGATAAACAGCATCACATCGCGGCTTTCAATCATCCCCAGATCGCCATGCAGCGCCTCGGCGGGATGCACGAAGAAGGCCGGGGTGCCGGTGCTCGCCAGCGTCGCGGCAATTTTTTTGCCGATATGACCGGATTTACCGATGCCCGCCACGATCACTTTGCCTTCGCAGTGGATAATCGTGTTGGCGGCGCGGACAAAATCCTCGCCCAGACGTTCTGGCAGGCGGCTGGCTTCCTGCAGCTCCAGCATCAGCGTCTGGCGGCCCGTTTCTAACAGAAAATCACTCATCTCTCTCTCCGGTTACGATCACGTCGATACCTTTCTCTTCCAGCGCCTTTTTGAACGCCGGATCAATCCCCGCGTCGGTAATCAGCTTATCAACGCTTTCAAGGCTACAGACAATGTTGGGACTTTTGCGGCCAAACTTCGACGAGTCTGCCATCAAAATCACTTCCCGTGCGGCGTTGCACATCGCTTTACTGACGCTGAATACCTCATTGAAGGTCGTGACGCCTGCGTTCAGATCGATGCCGTCGGTGCCCATAAACAGCTTATCGAAGCTGAAGTGGTCGAAAGCGTTCTCGGCCAGCTGACCGTGAAACGACGCCGATTTTTTGCGAAAGGTGCCGCCGGGCATCAGGATAGTCTGCTCGCTGTCAAATTCCGACAGGGCGTTGACGATATGCAGGCTGTTGGTCATCACCGTGATGTTGTTAAAGCGGCTGAGCAGGGGGATCATTTGCAGGACGGTGCTGCCTGCGTCGAGGATGATGGAATCACCATCGTGAATAAATTTAACGGCGGCCTCGGCAATAAGCGCTTTCTGGTGGGTATTGATCAGCGTTTTGTGATCGATAGGCGGGTCAGCTTCGTCCTTATTCAGCATCACCCCGCCGTAAGTTCGGATGACGGCGCCAGAGTTTTCGAGCAATACCAGGTCCTTGCGTATTGTCGTGCCGGTGGTGTCAAAGTAGTGGGCCAGATCCTCCACCGAGCATTTCCCCTGCTTTTGCAGATACTCGAGAATGGCCGCCTGCCGCTGACGTGGTTTCATAGGCGCTTCGTTCCTTAGGTTGCGAAATGATAATTTCGCAAGTCTATAGCTTTCACAACGAAATTATCCATGTTTCAGATTAAGCGCTAATGATAGTGCATTCTGACAGCCTGAATCATGGGGAAAGATCACATCAGGCCGTAATTCCTGCAGTGAAATGCCGTTGATTGCCTGGATTTTAGTCGGACGAGCAAACACCGTCATGCCACGCATGATCAGGGAATCGCATACGCGATCGTGTTCATCCAACACAACGGCGACCACCACGCGCGGTTTAAAGCGTCCGCCGGAACGCCCGACGCCCACGCGACCTTTCTGACACAGGGCATCAAACGCGCGGTTGAACTGATGGATCTGCCAGCCGCCAAACGCCATCTGGCAGATCCAGGCGAGGGCGGCGACGGTGATGAGTGCGGTGACCATATTGACTCCTTTAATTGCCGGGTGGCGGCTGCGCCTTACCCGGCCTACGGTTTGAAGGTTTTTGTAGGCCCGGTAAGCGTTAGCGCCACCGGGCAAAACCGCTCGATCAGAACATCACCTGCCCGCCGGTGACGTTAATCGACTGGCCGGTGCAGTACGACGCTTTTGGGCTGGCGTAAAACAGCAGCATGTTCAGCACGTCCTGATAATCGCACCCGCGCTTCAGCGGCACTTTGTCGATGTAGTACTGCTCAACGTCCTCAGCCTTGATGCCGAGCTTGGTGGCGTACTGCGGCAGCAGGGACTGGAACATTGGCGATTTCAGCAGGTTGCCCAGCATCAGCGAGTGAACGGTAATGCCGTATTCGGCCAGATCCAGTGCCAGAGACTGCGTCAGCCCCACGCCGCCAAACTTGGCCGCGCTGTAGCCGGAGTTGTGCTTGCTGCCCACTTTCCCGGATTTCGAGTTGATCTGAATAATGCGCCCCTGAATCCCGTCGCGGATCATCAGGCGGGAAAACTCGCGGGCGCAGAGGAAATAACCCACCAGATTGACCTGCAGCGAGCGGTCAAAATCCCCCAGTTCGAAATCGCTGATAAACGCCGCTTTCGCAATTCCCGCGCTGTAGACCAGCAGGTCGGTACGTCCAAAAATCTCGTCCACGCCGCGGGCGAGCGCCATTACGCTTTGCTCGCTGGTGGCGTCGGCACCAAACCCGTACGCCATCCCTTCACCAAATTCGGTGTTGATGGTGTCCGCCACGCGGGCGGCTTTTTCACTCTGAATATCCACGACCGCCACGCGGTAGCCTTCTGCGGCAAGCCCACGGCAAAGGAACTCGCCTAAGGTTTGTCCTCCACCAATGACAACGGCAACCTGACTCATGTGTTTCTCCTTAATTACGCAACAAATTTTAACGTGCAGCCTGGGGTGACAGCCTGCGGAACCGGGCCCGCTACGTGAACCGTACCGGGATACTCCGCCTGCGGCTGTCCGTCAAAACGCAGGGTGATATGGCCCAGTTCGCGCAGGTTTTGCTCGGCGACATCGCCGACGGCGGTTACCGCATAGCGCGTCTCGCCCAGCTCCAGCTGGCTTCCTGCTTTCAGCTCGCCGTTAAGCTCGCCGTGGCAGTGAATAAAGCAAAACTCTTCGATATCTGCCGGGGCACCTTCGCGGAAAGTAATCAGCATCTGGTCGCTGAGCGCATCCGCTGCGCTCTGGCCGATGCGGGTAATGGTGGTCTGATAAATCACGGTCATCGCAGGAACCTCTTATTGATAGATAAAGCCGGAGACAAACCAGGCAATCAGCACCGTCGGCGCGCCCGTCAGGAAGCGGCTGACCAGTACGGACGGCACGCCTACGCGCACGGTGTCCTGGCGCGCTTCGGCCAGTGACAGTCCGACGGGGATGAAGTCGCACGCGGCCTGGGCGTTAATGGCAAACAGGGCGGGCAGGGCGAGGTGTGGCGGAATATTGCCGAGGCCAATCTGCACGCCAATCAGTACGCCGATGACCTGAGCGATCACCGCGCCCGGGCCGAGGAACGGCGACAGCAGCGGGAAGGAGCAGATCAGGGCCAGCGTCACCAGCCCGAGCGGGTGGCTGGCGAGCGGGGCGAGGCCGTGGGCAATCCAGTCGCCCAGGCCGGACGCCATGATGATGCCGATCAGCGCCGAGACGAACGCCATAAACGGCAGAATGGTTTTCAGCACCGTGTCGATGGTGTCGCGCCCGGACTGGAACAGCACCGCCACGGCGGAGCCCATACCCATCCCGACCTTCGCCAGCAGGCCGTCGCTCTGCTCGGTGATTTTCTTGCTGGTGTCGTAATCTCGCGGGGCCACTTTTTGCGGCGCGGGACTGCCATTCACCAGAGTGATGTTGTCCTCCTTCACGCCCGACACATAGATGTCTTCAAGGATGTACTGTGCCAGCGGGCCGGATTTGCCGGTGGAGTGGATATTCACCGTCGGAATACGCCGCTTCGGATAGATGCCGCAGCGCAGCGTGCCGCCGCAGTCGATCACCGCCACGCCGATTTCCGCTTCCGGCGGCTCACCCTCTTTAAAGCCATCGACGGCTTCCCAGCCGGTCAGCTCACGCAGCTTATCGACGATCGCCGGGCGCGTGCCTGCGGTGATATAAACGATCTTTTTGCCTTCGGTAGCGTCGAACTCCAGCGGGCCGCCCCAGCCACCCGTGCCTTTCTCAATGCGGATCCGGTTCATGCTGTGGCTCCTGAAAGATGGACTTTTTGTTCAATCTGGATACCCATTTTTTTCTCGAAAATGGCGGTGGTGAGGTCTGTGACCCAGCCGCGGAAGAAGTTGGTCACCAGGCCAACCAGCAGGTAACTGACCGCCAGCGGGCCGAGCGGCAGACCAAGGGTGGTAAGGCCGCTGGCGATACCGAGGTAAACAAACAGCTCTCCTGGGTTGATGTGCGGGAACAGGCCGTTCATCGAATGGCAGCTGTAGGAGGCGGCGGCGTAATAACTCGGCTTGTACTTTTCTGGCATAAAGCGGCCGAGGCTTAAGGTCATCGGGTTGCAGAACACGAAGGTGCCGATGAACGGCAAAATCAGGTAGCGGGACAGCGGGTTCCCGGCGCAGCGCTGAGCGAAGCGTTCAATGCGATGCTGGCCGATAAAGTTAATCAGCGCGTTCATGATCACCAGCAGGCTGATCAGCAGGGGCAGGATCCCGGTCACCATGCCGGTGAACACTTCTCCGCCTTTCTGAAACAGCCCGATGAACCACTCGGCGCCGTGGGTGATGGTTTCTATCATTGTTCTCTCCTGTGGGGCTTTTTTGTTTTGTATTACTGGGGCTAATAATAATCACTTTGAAAGGTTTTAAAGTGTTAGTTGGATCTCACAATGAAAGAAAAATGGATTATTTTGAAAGTTAATTGATGTGATGAATGATTTCCGGTGGAAAAAAGCACGGATTTGCGTCGGGGAGGTGCGTACCGCTTCCTTGAGGTGTTACGGATGCTTTACCATACTGGGTTCTTATCGAACCCGTTAAATGGATGTCTCATGTTCAAGCGTCGTTATGCAGCGCTGTTGCCAGCGCTTATTCTGCTGTCTGCCTGCAGTAGCAAACCTAAGACCGAAGCTGTTCAGCAAACGGCTGGCGCCCCTTCCGGAGGGTTCCTGCTGGAGCCGCAGCACAATATGATGCAGATGGGTGGCGACTTCGCGAATAACCCGGCGGCCGAGCAGTTCATTGATAAAATGGTGAGCAAACACGGCTTTGACCGCCAGCAGCTGCACGAAATTTTGTCCCAGGCAAAGCGTCTGGACTACGTGCTGCGCCTGATGGACAGACAGGCACCGACGGCACAGGTCCCTACCGGGCCAAACGGCGCATGGTTGCGCTATCGCAAACAGTTTATTACCCCGGACAACGTGCAAAACGGCGTGGTGTTCTGGAATCAGTATGAAGATGCCCTTAATCGCGCGTGGCAGGTATACGGCGTGCCGCCGGAGATCATCGTCGGGATTATCGGCGTGGAAACCCGCTGGGGCCGCGTAATGGGCAAAACCCGCATCCTCGATGCGCTGGCGACGCTCTCCTTTAACTACCCGCGCCGCGCGGAGTATTTCTCTTCCGAGCTGGAAACCTTCCTGCTGATGGCGCGCAACGAGCAGGACGACCCGCTCGATCTGAAAGGTTCGTTTGCCGGTGCGATGGGCTACGGCCAGTTTATGCCATCCTCCTATAAACAATATGCCGTCGACTTCAATGGCGATGGTCATATCAACCTGTGGGATCCGGTGGATGCCATCGGCAGCGTGGCAAACTACTTCAAAGCGCACGGCTGGACGCCAGGTGGTCAGGTAGCCGTGCAGGCGAACGGCGAGGCATTTGGTCTGGAAAACGGCTTTAAAACCAAATACAGCGTCGCGCAGCTGACGGCGGCAGGCTTAACGCCAACGCAGCCGCTGGGCAATGTTGACCAGGTAAGCCTGCTGCGTCTGGACGTGGGAACCGGTTATCAGTACTGGTACGGCATGCCGAACTTCTACACCATCACCCGTTATAACCACAGCACTCATTATGCCATGGCCGTATGGCAGCTGGGGCTGGCGGTCTCGCAGGCCCGCGTGCCGGCGGCGTCACCGTTTAGTCAGTAAGTCGCTCTGACGGGCAGGCCTGATGCCCTCACCCTGACCCTCTCCCACGGGAGAGGGTCGTTTTACAGAAACATTTCGCCACACTCCCTTTTCAAACCCGCCATTTACATCTCAATCACCTTTCATTATTGTTATGTTATAACATTTAACGTGGTGTCAAGATGTCAACGTCCCTTTTCTCTCTGTCTGCTCCGGTTCGGCTTTTACTGGCGCTGGTGCTTATTGTTTTTATCGGGCTGGCCGTGCGCTGGGCGGTGGCGCTGCCATGATCCTGATGAACGAACTGGTCGCGGGCTATGACCGCCAGCCTGTAACGCGGCCCCTCTCAGGCACGATTGAGCGCGGCAGTATGACGGCTATCGTCGGCGCCAATGGCTGCGGAAAATCCACGCTGCTGAAAACGCTCGCCGGGTTTATTCCTCCCGTGGGCGGCAGCTTTCGCTGGCAGGGTAAGCGCCCGGTGATTGGCTGGCTGGCACAGCGCCACGCACTCGAGGCGCAATTTCCGCTCACCGTTCAGGACGTGGTGAGTATGGGCTGCTGGCCGGGCATATCGCTCTTATCCGGGTTTCGTCGGGAAACGCGGTTACGCATTGCCAGCGCGCTGGAGCGGGTCGGGCTGGCGTCGATGGCGCTTTCCACCATTGATGAACTCTCCGGTGGGCAGTTTCAGCGCATGTTATTTGCCCGCGTTTTAGTGCAGCAGGCACCGCTTGTGATGCTCGATGAGCCTTTCACCGGCGTCGACGAAGCGACCTGCAACGTGCTGATGGATCTAATGCTGGAGATGTATATGCAGGGCCAGACTCTGCTTGCGGTATTGCATGACAGCGAGCGTGTGGCACGCCACTTCCCGCAAACATTAATGCTGGATGCTGACATTCCCCACTGGAAAACCGAGCGGGTGAGGGTGGCATGATTTGGCATCTCTTTTTCCAGCCGTTTATTGAGTACGGCTTTATGCGTCGTGCGCTGGTGGTCTGCCTGGCCCTTTCTGTCAGTACAACCGCACTCGGCGTATTCCTCCAGCTGCGCCGGATGAGCCTGATGGGTGATGCCCTTTCTCACGCCATTTTACCCGGTGTCGCCGTAGGGTATTTGCTCAGCGGTATGTCGCTGCTGGCGATGAGTATCGGTGGTTTTATTGCCGGCATTACCGTGGCGCTGGTGGCCGGCCTGGTCAGCCGACGCACGCCGCTTAAAGAGGATGCCAGCTTTGCCGGATTTTACCTTGGCTCACTGGCACTGGGCGTCACGCTGGTGTCGCTGCGCGGGTCGAATGTCGATCTGCTGCATCTGCTGTTTGGTTCCATTCTTGCGGTGGACAACGATGCGGCGCTGTTTGTCACGGGCGTTTGCATGTTCACCCTGATAACGCTGGCGATTTTCTATCGTGGGCTGGTGACCGAAGCCTTTGATACCGCCTGGTTGCAGGTCAATGCCCGCGGGTTGCCCGGCCTGCTCCACGGACTGTTTCTGGCGCTGCTGGTGCTTAACCTGGTGGCCGGTTTTCAGGTGCTCGGCACGCTGATGGCCGTCGGGCTGATGATGCTCCCGGCGGTGGCGGCACGCTGCTGGGTGCGCACATTGCCAGGTTTGCTTTTGATGGCCGGCATCAGCGGAATTTTCTGCGCGTGGCTGGGCTTAAGTTTGTCCTGGGCAATCAGTCTGCCCGCCGGACCGTCCATTGTGCTGACCGCCAGCGCGTTGTTCTTTATTTCTGTTTTATTTGGCACGCGAAGCAGGCTGGCTGGCAGTCTGCGCGCGCTTTTTTAAGGCAAGGGGAAACGATGAAACATACAGGATTAGTGATGGCGCTTGCGCTGGGTATGCTGTCGAACGGCGTGATGGCGAAAACGCTGAATGTGGTGACCAGCTTTTCGATACTGGGAGATATTACGCAGGAAGTGGGCGGCGACCATGTGAACGTGACGACGCTGGTCGGGCCGGACGGCGATCCGCATACCTTCGAACCGTCACCTAAAGACAGCGCGGCGCTGAGCAAGGCTGACGTGGTGGTGGTCAACGGCCTGGGGCTGGAAGGGTGGCTCGACCGTCTTGTGAAAGCCTCCGGTTTCAAAGGGCAGCTGGTTGTGGCCTCAACCGGGGTAAAAACGCACACGCTCGAGGAAGATGGAAAGACCGTGACCGACCCGCATGCCTGGAATAGCGCGGCGAACGGTGCGCTGTATGCACAAAATATTCTGAACGGGCTGGTGAAAGCAGATCCAGAGGATAAAGCGGCACTGGAGGCTTCAGGCCAGCCGTATATCGCGCAACTGACGCAACTGGACGGCTGGGCCAAAACCCGCTTTAGCCAGATCCCACAGGAAAAACGTAACGTGCTGACCAGCCATGACGCATTCGGCTATTTTAGCCGCGCGTATGGCGTCACCTTCATGGCACCGCAAGGGCTCTCTTCAGAGAGCGAGGCCAGCGCAGCGCAGGTCGCTGAGATTATCAATCAGATCAAAGCCGATGGCGTGAAAACCTGGTTTATGGAAAACCAGCTCGATCCGCGTCTGGTGAAGCAAATTGCGACGGCGACAGGCGCGCAGCCGGGAGGCGAACTTTACCCGGAAGCCCTGTCGGCAAAAGGTGGGGTTGCTGATACCTACGTTAAGGCATTTCGCCACAACGTGAACACCCTCGCTGACAGTATGAAATAACCTCCCCCATAGCCGGTGCGCCCGCATCGGCTTTTTTCTGAAGCCCCCTCGTAAAACCCGAAGCGCATCCCCATATTTGACGAGAAAGTGCTATCTTGTGCTGCACGTTTTTCTGAAGCCTGGAGCGAGAATGACTGACCATGAATTGATGCAGCTTAGCGAGATAGTCGGACTGGCGCTTAAGCAACGCGGGGCGACCCTTACCACCGCGGAATCCTGCACCGGCGGCTGGGTGGCGAAAGCGATTACCGATATTGCCGGCAGTTCCGCCTGGTTTGAACGCGGCTTTGTGACCTACAGTAACGAAGCTAAAGCACAGATGATTGGCGTGCGTGAATCCACGCTGGAACAGCACGGCGCGGTCAGCGAGCCGGTGGTGATCGAGATGGCCATTGGCGCGCTAAAAGAGGCGCGGGCAGATTACGCGATTTCAATCAGCGGCATCGCGGGCCCGGACGGCGGCAGTGACGTGAAGCCCGTAGGCACCGTCTGGTTTGGTTTTGCGACCTCAAAAGGTGAAGGGATCACTCGCCGGGAGTGCTTTAGCGGCGACCGTGAAAGCGTGCGTCGTCAGGCAACGGAATATGCGTTAAAAACGCTCTGGCAACAATTTCTACAAAACACTTGATACTGTATGACCATACAGTATAATTGCACCAACAGAACAGAAATCCACGGTGAAGCACAGTCGCTTCTCCCGGCATGACAGGAGTAATAATGGCTATCGACGAAAACAAACAGAAAGCGTTGGCGGCAGCACTGGGCCAGATCGAAAAGCAATTCGGTAAAGGCTCCATCATGCGCCTGGGTGAAGACCGTACCATGGATGTTGAAACGATCTCCACCGGTTCGCTTTCTCTGGACATCGCGCTGGGCGCGGGCGGTCTGCCAATGGGCCGTATCGTAGAGATCTACGGGCCAGAGTCCTCCGGTAAAACCACCCTGACGCTGCAGGTGATTGCTGCGGCACAGCGCGAAGGTAAAACCTGTGCGTTTATCGATGCCGAGCACGCGCTGGATCCTGTTTATGCGCGTAAACTGGGCGTGGACATCGACAACCTGCTGTGTTCTCAGCCGGACACCGGTGAGCAGGCGCTGGAAATTTGTGACGCGCTGGCGCGCTCTGGTGCTGTTGACGTTATCGTGGTCGACTCCGTTGCTGCACTGACGCCAAAAGCGGAAATCGAAGGTGAAATCGGCGACTCTCACATGGGCCTCGCGGCACGTATGATGAGCCAGGCGATGCGTAAGCTGGCAGGTAACCTGAAGCAGTCCAACACGCTGCTGATCTTCATCAACCAGATCCGTATGAAAATTGGTGTGATGTTCGGTAACCCGGAAACCACAACCGGTGGTAACGCACTGAAATTCTACGCCTCTGTCCGTCTGGATATCCGCCGTATCGGCGCGGTGAAAGAGGGTGAAAACGTCGTTGGTAGCGAAACGCGCGTGAAGGTTGTGAAGAACAAAATCGCCGCACCGTTCAAACAGGCTGAATTCCAGATCCTCTACGGCGAAGGGATTAACTTCTTCGGTGAGCTGGTTGACCTGGGCGTGAAAGAGAAGCTGATTGAAAAAGCGGGCGCCTGGTATAGCTATAACGGTGACAAAATTGGTCAGGGTAAAGCGAATGCGATTTCCTGGCTGAAAGAGAACCCGGCTGCGGCGAAAGAGATTGAGAAGAAGGTGCGTGAGCTTCTGCTGAGCAACCAGGACTCTAAACCTGATTTCGTGGTGGATGCTGCGGATGCTGAAGAAACCAACGAAGACTTTTAAGTCTCTCGTGTAAAGATGAAGGGCTGCTGATGCGGCCCTTTTTGCATTTCTGAATCTGCAGGTTTTATATGAGTGAACCGACCACACGCCGACCCGCCTACTCGCGCTTGCTGGACCGTGCCGTACGTATTCTTGCCGTGCGTGACCACAGCGAACAGGAGCTAAGACGAAAACTGTCAGCGCCTGTCATGAGCAAAAACGGGCCGGAAGAGATTGATGCCACTGCCGAAGATTATGACCGCGTGGTTGCCTGGTGCTATGAACATCATTACCTCGATGACGAACGCTTTGCCGCCCGCTTTCTCGCCAGCCGCGGACGTAAAGGCTACGGTCCTGCACGCATCCGCCAGGAACTGAATCAGAAAGGGGTAGCCCGGGAATCGATTGAAAAAGCGATGCGTGAATGCGACACAGACTGGTGTGAACTGGCGAAAGAGCAGGCGATTCGAAAGTACGGCGAACCGCTGCCGCGTGATTTTTCAGATAAAGTCAAAATCCAGCGCTTTTTGCTCTACCGCGGCTTTCTGATGGAAGATATTCAGGATATCTGGCGCAATTTTGTGGATTGAACGCATGCGGGATTTTACTTCCCACCAAAGAAAACTTATCTTATTCCCACTTTTTCCAGTAGCTGGTCTGTCCAACGGTTTATCGATACAGGCTGGCTGCGACATTTCGTTAGCTTGATTTCAGGATAATTATGAGCAAGAGCACCGCTGAGATCCGTCAGGCGTTTCTCGATTTTTTCCATAGTAAGGGACACCAGGTTGTTGCCAGCAGCTCCCTGGTACCGAACAACGACCCGACTTTACTGTTTACCAACGCCGGGATGAACCAGTTCAAGGATGTGTTCCTTGGTCTCGACAAGCGTAATTATTCCCGCGCCACAACCTCACAGCGTTGCGTGCGTGCGGGCGGTAAACACAACGACCTGGAAAACGTCGGTTACACCGCGCGTCACCACACGTTCTTCGAAATGCTGGGTAACTTCAGCTTCGGCGACTATTTCAAACACGATGCCATTCAATATGCGTGGGAACTGCTGACCGGTGAAAACTGGTTCAACCTGCCGAAAGAGCGTCTGTGGGTTACCGTCTATGAAACCGATGACGAAGCCTACGAAATCTGGGAAAAAGAGGTCGGTATCCCGCGCGAGCGCATTATTCGCATCGGTGATAACAAAGGCGCGCCATACGCGTCTGACAACTTCTGGCAGATGGGTGATACCGGTCCTTGCGGTCCGTGCACCGAGATCTTCTACGATCACGGCGACCACATCTGGGGTGGACCTCCTGGCAGCCCGGAAGAAGACGGCGATCGCTATATTGAGATCTGGAACATCGTCTTCATGCAGTTCAACCGTCAGGCAGACGGTACCATGGAGCCGCTGCCGAAACCGTCCGTTGATACCGGTATGGGCCTGGAGCGTATTGCCGCCGTGCTGCAACACGTTAACTCCAACTACGAAATTGACCTGTTCAGCACCCTGATCAAAGCCGTTGCGGAAGTGACCGGTGCGACCGATCTGAACAACAAATCGCTGCGCGTGATTGCAGACCACATTCGTTCCTGTGCGTTCCTGATTGCCGACGGCGTAATCCCGTCGAATGAAAACCGTGGCTATGTGCTGCGTCGTATCATTCGTCGTGCGATCCGTCATGGCAACATGCTGGGCGCGAAGGACACCTTCTTCTACAAACTCGTTGGGCCACTGATTGGCGTGATGGGTGCAGCCGGTGACGAGCTGAAACGCCAGCAGGCGCAGGTCGAGCAGGTTCTGAAAACCGAAGAAGAGCAGTTTGCCCGTACGCTGGAGCGCGGTCTGGCGCTGCTGGATGAAGAACTGGCAAAACTGAAGGGCGACACGCTGGATGGCGAAACCGCTTTCCGCCTGTACGACACCTACGGCTTCCCGGTTGACCTGACGGCGGACGTTTGCCGTGAGCGTAACATCAAAGTTGACGAAGCGGGCTTCGAAGCCGCGATGGAAGAACAGCGTCGTCGTGCGCGTGAATCCAGCGGTTTCGGCGCAGACTACAACGCGATGATCCGCGTTGATAGCGCGTCTGAATTCAAAGGCTACGACGCACTGGAGCTGACCGGTAAAGTGACCGCCCTGTTTGTTGACGGTAAAGCCGTAGACAGCATCAGTGCAGGTCAGGATGCGGTTGTCATTCTGGACAAAACGCCGTTCTACGCTGAGTCCGGCGGCCAGGTTGGCGATAAGGGCGAACTGAAAGGCAATGGTTTCAGCTTCAGCGTAAGCGACACCCAGAAATTTGGTCAGGCGATTGGTCACCAGGGCAAACTGGTTTCCGGTTCGCTGAAAGTGGGCGAGGGCGTGCAGGCGAATGTTGATGAAGCACGCCGTGCGCGTATTCGTCTGAACCACTCTGCAACCCACCTGATGCACGCTGCCCTGCGCGACGTGCTGGGCACCCATGTTGCACAGAAAGGTTCTCTGGTTAATGACAAAGTGCTGCGTTTCGACTTCTCGCACTTTGAAGCGATGAAACCGTCGGAAATCCGTGCGGTGGAGGATCTGGTGAACGCTCAGATCCGTCGTAACCTGCCGATCGAGACCCATATCATGGACCTCGAGGACGCGAAGAAAAAAGGTGCGATGGCGCTGTTTGGTGAGAAATATGACGAACGTGTTCGCGTACTGAGCATGGGCGACTTCTCGACCGAACTGTGCGGTGGTACTCACGCATCGCGCACCGGTGACATCGGCCTGTTCCGCATCGTTTCCGAGTCGGGTACGGCGGCTGGCGTGCGTCGTATTGAAGCGGTAACCGGTGAAGGCGCAATTGCCAGCCTGCATGCGCAGAGCGATCAGCTGCACGACATCGCGCAGCTGCTGAAAGGCGATAGCCAGAATCTGGGCGAGAAAGTGCGTGTTGCGCTGGAGCGAACCCGTCAGCTGGAAAAAGAGCTCCAGCAGCTGAAAGAACAGGCTGTGGCGCAGGAGAGTGCAAACCTCTCCAGCAAAGCGGTAGACATTAAGGGCGTCAAACTGCTGGTCAGCGATCTGGCGGGCGTTGAGCCTAAGATGCTGCGTACTATGGTCGACGATCTCAAGAACCAGCTTGGTTCTACCGTTATCGTGCTGGCGACAGTGGCAGAAGGTAAGGTTTCTCTGATTGCGGGCGTCTCTAAGGATGTGACCGACCGCGTAAAAGCAGGGGAACTGATTGGTATGGTCGCCCAGCAGGTGGGTGGCAAGGGAGGCGGTCGTCCGGACATGGCGCAAGCCGGTGGTACGGATGCGGCGGCACTTCCGCAAGCTTTGGCCAGCGTAGAAAGCTGGGTGAGCGCGAAACTGTAATAACTACAAAGCACAATCAGACGCCATAGCGGCAACGTTATGGCGTCTTGTTCACTGTGCTATCGATAACGATAAAGTCAGGTTGAGTTTGTGTATATCGGCTAAACTTACGTTTAACAGAATGTGATGCCGTGACTGCTTACACTTTACGTGTTTGTCATCGCTTACTTTTTGGCGTTATATGATGGATAATGCCGGGATACAAGAGACCCGACTCTTTTAATCTTTCAAGGAGCAAAGAATGCTGATTCTGACTCGTCGAGTTGGTGAGACCCTCATGATTGGGGATGAGGTCACCGTGACAGTTTTAGGGGTAAAGGGTAACCAGGTACGTATTGGTGTTAACGCTCCTAAAGAAGTATCTGTCCACCGTGAAGAGATCTACCAGCGTATCCAGGCTGAAAAATCCCAGCAGTCCAGTTACTGATATTGTCGCGTCTCGCTGTCGGGCGAGACGCAACCCTCCTGTCATTTTTCCTGCTCAACGTTACCGTTTCATTTCAACCGCTCTCTTTTTAACCACTCTAATATTCTTAACGCGCCCCAACCCCAGCCTTTCTACAAACGTTTTTTGAGAAGTTCGATGCAAAATCCGCTTATAAAACACCCTCTTTGCGGGTTTTACATGCGAATTGCGTGTGATTTGTGCAAACGATAAAAGCTTTTGGAAAATTGTTTGACTTATAAGTCCCAGAAAGTAATATATGCGCCACGCAGCGACGAGAAGCTCTTAACGAGTTACTCGAAGCACTCGAAAGAGGCGTTGTGTGGTGAGGTGGCCGAGAGGCTGAAGGCGCTCCCCTGCTAAGGGAGTATGCGGTCAAAAGCTGCATCCGGGGTTCGAATCCCCGCCTCACCGCCATTTTGCATCCGTAGCTCAGCTGGATAGAGTACTCGGCTACGAACCGAGCGGTCGGAGGTTCGAATCCTCCCGGATGCACCATCTATTACTTCATATTGCTTTCGAAGTGATATGAATATCGAGCAGTACAGTAGTAAATCCCGATGCATCCGTAGCTCAGCTGGATAGAGTACTCGGCTACGAACCGAGCGGTCGGAGGTTCGAATCCTCCCGGATGCACCATTTACTATTTCTGAAAGCAGTTCCCTGATGCATCCGTAGCTCAGCTGGATAGAGTACTCGGCTACGAACCGAGCGGTCGGAGGTTCGAATCCTCCCGGATGCACCATTTACTGTTTCTTAAAGCATTTCCCTGATGCATCCGTAGCTCAGCTGGATAGAGTACTCGGCTACGAACCGAGCGGTCGGAGGTTCGAATCCTCCCGGATGCACCATATTCTCCGAGATAACAGCCATACTGTTGTTTCAAGGTCTGCGAGTTAAACGCAAGCACCAGGGAGGATAACGTTGCTTCAGCAACGGCCCGTAGGGCGAGGCGTAGCCGAGTAATCCTCCCGGATGCACCATCTCTTCTTATCGTCCCCTTCGATGTTTAGTTCTTAATCACTCTCATTGTTATCACTTCGCAATCAGCGACAAAAACCACCATTTACGATAAAGTAATGCTTTGTTAATCGTTTAGCGAGAGCACGATGTACGCACAGTATGACGGTTTGATCTTCGATATGGATGGCACCCTGCTGGATACCGAACCCACGCATCGTCAAGCCTGGACCGAGGTCCTGGGCCGCTACGGTATGCGTTTCGACCTGCAGGCGATGATAGCCCTCAACGGATCCCCAACCTGGCGTATTGCGCAGGCCGTGATTGAACTGAATCAGGCCGATCTCGACCCCTACCTGCTCGCGCGCGAAAAAACCGATGCGGTTAAAGCCATACTGTTAGACACCGTACAACCTTTACCCCTTATCGACGTGGTTAAAGCGTGGCACGGACGTCGCCCTATGTCTGTCGGCACGGGCAGCGAGAGCGCGATTGCAGAAGCCTTGCTCAACCATCTTGGCCTGCGCCACTATTTTTCAGCTGTCGTCGCTGCCGATCATGTTAAGCGTCACAAGCCAGCACCGGACACCTTCCTGCTCTGCGCAGAATTAATGGGCGTACCGGCGGCAAAATGCGTCGTGTTTGAGGATGCCGATTTTGGTATCCAGGCCGCACGTGATGCCGGAATGGATGCGGTGGATGTGCGCTTACTGTGAGTGACGCATTGTCACTTGCCTCATTATTCGCCAGCAGTTTTTTAAGCGCCACGCTGTTACCGGGAAATTCGGAAGTGGTGCTGGTGGCGATGTTGTTGTCCGGCGTCAGTCAGCCCTGGCTACTTGTATTAATAGCAACAATGGGTAATAGCCTTGGAGGACTGACTAACGTTATTCTTGGGCGTTTCTTTCCGCTGCGCAAAACGTCGCGCTGGCAGGAAAAGGCAGTTGGCTGGCTAAAACGCTATGGCGCTGCCACGCTGTTATTAAGCTGGATGCCTGTAATAGGCGATTTACTGTGTCTGCTGGCGGGATGGATGCGCATCTCCTGGGGACCGGTGCTCTTTTTTTTGTGCCTTGGCAAGGCGTTGCGCTATGTTCTCGTGGCGTGGGCAACACTACAGGGTATGACGTGGTGGCACTAATTGGTGGAATGAATACGCGACCTTCAATCGTCAACCATTACAATTATGCTGAGTAACATTACTTTGACAGGCGGGAGGTCAATTTGATCCCGGACGTATCTCAGGCGCTGGCCTGGCTGGAAAACCACCCTCAGGCTCTGAAGGGTATTCAGCGTGGTCTTGAGCGTGAAACGCTGCGCGTTAACGCGGACGGTAGCTTAGCGACGACGGGTCACCCGAAGGCGTTAGGCTCGGCGCTGACACATAAATGGATCACAACCGATTTCGCTGAAGCGCTGCTGGAGTTCATCACGCCGGTGGACGGCGATATTGATCACATGCTGACAATCCTGCGCGATATTCATCGCTATACGGCGCGCAATCTTGGTGACGAGCGTATGTGGCCGCTCAGCATGCCGTGCTATATCGAACAGGGCCAGGAGATTGAGCTGGCGCAGTACGGCACGTCAAATATCGGTCGGCTGAAAACGCTCTATCGTGAAGGTCTGAAAAATCGCTACGGCGCATTGATGCAGACCATCTCTGGCGTGCACTACAATTTCTCGCTGCCGATGGCGTTCTGGCAGGCGAAAGGGGGAGAAACGGACAAAGAAGCGATCTCAGCCGGGTATTTCCGTCTGATCCGCAACTATTACCGTTTCGGCTGGGTGATCCCGTATCTCTTTGGCGCGTCACCTGCCATTTGCTCTTCGTTCCTGCAGGGGAAACCCACCACGCTGCCGTTCGAAAAGACCGAGTGCGGCATGTACTATCTCCCGTACGCGACGTCTCTTCGCATGAGCGATCTGGGCTATACCAATAAATCGCAAAGCAATCTCGGTATTACGTTTAACGAATTGCACGAATATGTGGCAGGATTGAAGCGGGCGATCAAAACCCCGTCGGAAGAGTACGCGAAAATCGGCCTCGAAAAAGACGGCAAACGCCTGCAAATCAACAGCAACGTGTTGCAGATTGAAAACGAACTGTATGCGCCAATTCGTCCTAAGCGCGTGACGCGCAGCGGTGAAACCCCGTCGGATGCGCTACAGCGCGGCGGCATTGAATACATTGAAGTACGTTCGCTGGATATCAACCCGTTCTCACCGATTGGCGTTGATGAGCAGCAGGTTCGCTTCCTGGATCTGTTTATGGTCTGGTGTGCGCTGGCGGATGCGCCGGAAATGAGTGCAGACGAACTGCTTTGCACCCGTACAAACTGGAATCGCGTGATTCTGGAAGGGCGTAAGCCTGGTCTGACGCTGGGTATTGGCTGCGAAACGGCACAGTTCCCGCTGACCAAAGTGGGTAAAGATCTGTTCCGTGACCTGAAGCGTGTTGCCCGGACTCTGGACAGCATTGACGGCGGCGACGCCTACCAACAGATCTGCGACCAGTTGGTAGAGTGCTTCGATAACCCGGAACTAACATTCTCAGCACGCATTCTGCGTTCTATGATTGATCAGGGCATTGGTGGTACCGGGCGTGCACTCTCCGCGGAGTACCGTGAGATGCTGATGCAGGAGCCATTACAGATCCTGCGCGAAGCGGATTTTGAAGCAGAACGCGATGCGTCCGTGGTGCGTCAGAAAGAAGTTGAAGCGGCGGATACGGAGTCGTTTGAAGCGTTTCTGGCGAAACAGGCTTGAACCAAAAGAAAAAGGCCACATCGCTGTGGCCAAAATATACATCTCTGAATTCAGGGATGATGATAACAAATGCGCGTCTTTCATATACTCAGACGCGCATTGTGTAGAAGAGTTCAGTTTATTTTAAAAAAAATCACTATCGGAGGTGACGTATGCCGTTATTAGATAGCTTTACTGTCGACCATACCCGTATGGAAGCACCTGCAGTCCGCGTGGCAAAGACCATGCACACCCCGCACGGCGACACAATCACCGTCTTCGATCTGCGCTTCTGCGTGCCGAACAAAGAAGTGATGCCAGAGAAAGGCATTCACACGCTGGAGCACCTGTTCGCCGGATTTATGCGCGACCACCTGAACGGTAACGGCGTTGAGATTATCGATATCTCTCCGATGGGCTGCCGTACCGGTTTCTACATGAGCCTGATCGGTCAGCCGGAAGAGAAACGCGTTGCAGACGCGTGGAAAGCAGCCATGGAAGACGTGCTGAAGGTGAAAGAGCAGAACCAGATCCCAGAGCTGAACGTTTACCAGTGCGGGACTTACCAGATGCACTCTCTGGAAGAAGCGCAGGACATCGCTCGTCACATCATCGAGCGTGATGTTCGCGTGAACAGCAACGAAGAGCTGGCCCTGCCGAAAGAAAAACTGCAGGAACTGCACATCTAGTGCATCTTTTCCCTCTCCCTCCGGGAGAGGGTAGGGTGAGGGTTGTTTAGCCCATGACCACAACCTCAACGTTCTCCTTTACCCATCGTCCCCTTGTTCCGTTTGCCCATGATTACGTTCATGGCGACAGTGAGCCATGGCACCAGCACGAATGCGCGCAGCTGCTGCACAGCCTGACGGGCGTCGTGCGGGTCGAAACGGCATCTGGCTGTTGGGTGGTACCCCCCGGACGCGGCGTCTGGCTTCCTGCGGGGACACAACACGCCCTGCGCATCACCGGTAGCGTTGCGGCGCGAGCGCTGTTTATCGATCCACTGGCGCGAGCCGATCTCCCGGCCACGTGCCAGATCGTGCAGATCTCGCCCCTGTTGCGCGAGCTGATCCTCGCCGCCCTCTCACTGCCTGAATCGTACTCACCGGGAAGCCGTGACGAGCGCGTGTATGAACTCATTCTGGATGAACTTCGCATCATGCCGGTGCTGCCGTTTCATCTGCCGGAGCCGGAAAGTGAACCGTTACGACAGCTGTGCCGACAGATCCGTCAGTCGCCAGGAGAGAGCTGGAACAGTCAACAGAGCGCGAGCGCGCTTGGCATGAGCGAGCGCACGCTGAACCGTCATTTTCAGCAGCAGACGGGATTACGCTACAGCGAGTGGGTGAGAAGGGCGCGGCTGCTGGAAGCCTTAGTGCGGCTGGCGCAGGGCCAGCCGGTATTAGGTGTGGCGCTGGATCTGGGGTACGGCAGCCACAGCGCCTTTACGGCCATGTTCCGCCGGGTGATGGGTATCTCACCCAGCGATTATTTTAAGAACGACTGACCGCATTAAAGAGCGCCTGAAGCGATGCGCGTGCAACGTCGCTATCAATGCCTACGCCCCAGCGGCTGGTACCGTCCTGGAACAGACAGCGAATGTATGCCACCGAGCGGCTGTCGCTGCGTTCACCCAGCGTGTGTTCGTGATAATCCTTAATTACAAACGGCGCGTTGATCCAGCGGCTCAGGCCATGAGCGGCAGCGGACAGCAAGCCATTCCCGTGTCCCTCAAGCTGACGCGTCCCCCCTGCGTTGTGACGCTTGCCGTTAAACGCAACTGGCCATCCTGCTGACTGTCGCTGCGGTACGATTGCAGCGCAAACTGCGGTGTTTCCACCAGACCGTAGCGGGTGCGGAACAGCTGCCACAGTGCATTTTGCGTCATCTCTTTTCCGTGGCGGTCGGTTTCCTGCTGCACGTGCTGGCTGAAATCCTGCTGCAGGGCGCGGGGCAGTTTCAGCCCATGATTTTGCTCGATAAGCCACGCGCTACCGCTTTTCCCTGACTGGCTGTTCACTCGGATCACCGCTTCATAGGTGCAGCCGATATCCTGAGGGTCAACAGGCAGGTAGGGCATCTCCCAGCGCTCGCCAGGCTTGCGGGCATCAAAGCCTTTTTTGATCGCGTCCTGGTGCGAACCGGAGAAGGCGGTATAGGCCAGCCGTCCTGCCCACGGATGGCGCGGGTGTACCGGCAGCTGGTTGCAGGTTTCCACCACTTCCACCACCCGGTTCATATCGCTAAAGTCCAGGCCGGGGCTAACGCCCTAGCTGTAGAGGTTCATCGCCAGCGTCACCAGGCAGACGTTGCCCGTCCGCTCGCCGTTACCAAACAGACAGCCCTCGACGCGGTCAGCCCCGGCCATGACGGCCAGCTCCGCGCTGGCGACGCCGGTGCCGCGGTCGTTATGCGGATGCACGCTGATGCAGACGTCGGCGCGGCGGCTGAAGTGACGGCAGAAATATTCAATCTGATCGGCATAGACGTTTGGCGTACTGACTTCAACGGTGGCCGGTAAGTTGATGATCATCGGACGCGCATCGCACGGCTGCCAGATCTCTGCCACGGCCTCACAAATTTCCAGCGCAAACTCCGGCTCGGTAAAACAGAAGGTTTCCGGTGAATATTCATACTGCCAGTGGGTATCCGGGTTCTCTTCACACAGCTGACGAATAAGGCGGGTGGAGCGCGTAGCCAGCTCGACGATTTGCGCCTTCTCCATGCCAAACACCAGACGACGGAACAGCGGGGCGGTGGCGTTATAAAGATGTACCGTGGCCTGCTTTGCGCCGCGCAGGGACTCAAAGGTGCGGACGATCAGATCTTCCCGCGCCTGCGTGAGCACCTGAATGGTGACATCATCCGGGATGCGGTTCTCTTCAATCAGCTGGCGAACAAAGTTGAAGTCCGTCTGTGAGGCGGAAGGAAAGGCGACCTCAATCTCCTTAAAGCCGCAGCTCAGCAGAAGATCCCAAAACTGCAGCTTGCGGGCGCTGTCCATCGGCTCGGCCAGCGCCTGGTTGCCGTCTCGTAAGTCGGTTGAGAGCCAGCGCGGCGCGCGGGTGATGCGCTTCTCCGGCCAGCGGCGATCGGGCAGAGAGAGAGTAGGGTAAGGCGTGTATTTGTCTGCGGGTGTGTTCAGCATGGTGCGCTCCTGTTGTCTTTTCACTATCGTGACGAGATTTCAGGCGCGCTGCTTTATCGGAAATGACAATTGCTATCGCGTTTTGGACAACCGGGCCTGCGGATGGCGGCCCGGTTATCGTAGGCCGGGTAAGGCGTAGCCGCCACCCGGCAACCGCCGCAGAGGACTAGTGCGCGCCACCGCCCCCGCCACCGGCACCAAACGGTGGTCTGGCAAACCACACCAGCCCCAGCAGGACGATGAAGATCCCTGCCGAAATCCAGAAAATCTCGTTGGCCGAGATAATCAGTCCCTGGCTGGTGATCTGCTGGGCAATCCAGCCGGATGCCTGCTGCTCCGTCATCCCCATGCCCTGCAGCTGGCTGTACATCTGCTGGGCATTCGGGTTGTACGGATTCACCGCTTCGGTCAGCTGGGCATGGTGCATCGATTCACGGTTCGTCCACAGGGTGGTGGTGATCGACGTCCCGATGGAGCCCGCCAGCGTTCGGGTGAAGTTCGACAGGCTCGACGCCGCCGCCAGACGCTCAGGGGGTAAGCCGGAGAGCGTGATGGTGGTTAGCGGCATAAAGAAGCACGCGACCGCGAAGCCCTGAATAAACTGCGGCCACGCCGAGGCGCCAAAGTCCATTCCCGGCTCGAAGGTATACGCACGCCAGTAGAAGCACACCGCGTACATGATGAAACTGAACGTCACCAGACGACGCATGTCGAGCTTATGGGCGAAGCGCCCAATGATCGGCGACAGCAGAACCGGGATCACCCCAACAGGTGCAGACGCCAGCCCCGCCCAGGTTGCGGTATAGCCATACACCTCCTGCAACAGCTGTGGCAGCAGAACAATCGCGCCGAAGTAGAGCATATAGGCGAGGCTGATACACAGACAGCCGATGGTGAAGTTTCGCGACTTAAACAGCGAGAGATCGACTATCGGGTTGTCGTCCGTCAGCTCCCAGACAATCAGGAAGCTGAGCGACACCACCGCGACAATGGTCAGGATGACGATCTCCTGCGAGTTGAACCAGTCGAGCTCTTTACCCCGGTCGAGCATGATCTGCAGGCTACCGATACCCAGGATCAGCAGCGCCAGCCCGATGCTGTCGATACGCCGCTGTTCGGTGCGCGTCTCTCGTCCCCGCAGCGATTGCAGCGTCATTAATACCACGACGGCGCCAATCGGTACGTTGATGAAGAAGATCCAGCCCCAGTGATAGTTATCGCTGATGTATCCGCCGAGAATGGGTCCGCAGATAGGCGCGACGATCACGGTCATTGACCAGAGCGCCAGCGCGACGGAGCGTTTCGCAGGGGGATAGTTGCTCAGCAGCAAACTCTGGGAAAGCGGGATCAGCGGCCCGGCGACAATCCCCTGAATGACGCGGAAGAAAATCAACATCGTCAGGCTGTTTGACATGCCGCATGCCCAGGAGGCCAGCACAAACGCCACCGTAGACCACAGGAACAGCTTCACCTCACCGACGCGCTTTGCCAGCCAGCCGGTGATCGGAATGGAGATGGCGTTTGCCACCCCGAATGAGGTAATGACCCAGGTCCCCTGGCTCAGCGACGAGCCAAGGTTACCGGCGATGGTCGGGATCGCCACGTTTGCGATGGTGGAGTCCAGCACCTGCATGAATGTCGCCAGCGACAGCGCAATGGTCATAATGACCAGCTGCGCGCCTTCCAGCGGTTTTTGCGGCTTTTGCTGTTGCATAACGCTCACCTTCGGATTAACCGGCGTTTGCCTTCACGATGTCATCGATCAGCTTGTTGACCGGATCGAGGCTAATTTCACGGGCGTTACTTTCATAAGCCGGGCTGCTACGCACCTGGCTTGCCAGGATCTGACCGTCGCGGTTCGCGGTGTCAACCGTCACAAGCGTTGAGAGGCCGATACGCAGCGGGTGATCCGCCAGCTGTTTTGCATCCAGTTCAATACGCACAGGCAGACGCTGAACCACTTTGATCCAGTTACCGGTGGCGTTCTGCGCAGGCAGCAGGGAGAAGGCGCTGCCGGTACCCATGTCCAGGCCAACCACTTTCCCGGTGTACTTCACGTCATCGCCGTAGATGTCGCTGACAACCGTCGCGGTCTGGCCGATACGCATATGGGCAAGTTGCGTCTCTTTAAAGTTAGCGTCTACCCACAGATTGTCTGCCGGAACGACCGCCATCAGCGGCGTGGTCGGGCTGATCTGCGCCCCAGGCTGAACGGAACGGCGGGAGACATAGCCGGTCATCGGGCTGACGATTTTGGTACGCTGCAGGGCTAGCCATGCGTTACGCACTTCAGTCGCCGCCTGCTGCACGGCGGGCTGGTTTTCAAGGCTGGTGCCCAGCACCATTGCCTGGTTGGCATTGTACTGTTGAATCGCCACATCCAGCTGCGCCTGAGCGCTGGCAACGGCATCGCGGGCGTGTTGCAGCTCTTCACGGCCAATCAGGTTGGCGGTGCCGAGCGGTACGCGGCGGTTGAGGTCGCTCTGCGCCTGTGCGAGTGCAGTTTTCTGCACGTCGATATTGGCCTGCAGCTGTTTGCTGTTGATCATCAGCTGGCGGGTCTGACGAACGCTGGAGGCCAGCGCGGTCTGGGCTTTCTCAAATGCCTGCTGCGCGTCAGTCGGATCGAGGGTGACCAACACATCGCCTTTTTGCACAAAGTCGGTATTGTCAGCCCAGACTTTCGTCACGCTGCCCGACACCTGCGCCATAATCTGTACCTGGTTCCCTGCCACGTAGGCGTCGTCTGTCTCTTCAGCATGACGCAATACTAAAAACCAATAGATCCCATATGCCACGGCAATAATAATAAAGAGCAAGGTCAACAGAAGAAGGGCACTTTTACGTTTGCCTTTCTTGTTGGCCGGTTGCTGCGGGTTAGTGCTCTCCGCATTTGCGCTCATTGTTGTTCTCCACGATCTTCTTATTTTCACATCGGCTGAGCCGACCTGTTGTCAGAAAGGCCAGCAGTGTGACGTGCTGGCCTGTCGGTTTTCTTATGAATCTGGATTGTTGAGCGTGTCGTCGCGTTAGCGCAGCGCCTCAAGAATGGCGCCATCTTCATCCATCTGATCCAGACGGGTGAGCAGCTTGCGCGTGATGTGCTCAAGCTGGTCGCGCTCGGCGGTGCTGAGGGCAGACCAGAGTTTGTGCAGGCAATTGTGCTGAGGTGGCAGTACCTCACGCAGGAATTCGTGACCTTTGTCGGTCAGTTGCAGATGCAGGCAACGACGATCGTTGTCGCTTTCACGGCGTTCAATCCAGCCGCGCTTTTCCAGCTCATCGGCAATACGGGTTGCGTTGGTACGGGAAGAGCCCAGCGCGCAGCTCAGCTCAGAAGGCTGAATACTGTGGTTTTCCTGAGACTCCAGCGTAATCAACGCCATAAACAACGTCTCGTTAATCCCTTGAGCTTTCAGCATCTTATTACGGTTTTCCAGTAGCTTACCCTGCATGTGCATGCACAGGCGAGTCAGCAGGATTTCCTGATACGGGAAGTCCTCATGGCGACTGGCGCGGAATTTAAGCATTTGTTCAATGGGCGTAAACGAACTATCCATTTGGGCATAACCTCATTAATTACAGCCGATATAGTAACGATAGTGACAAATAATGTAAATGAATTATTTGTGCGGTTATATCCGCCAAATGAATGTCACCGTCAGAAAGCGCCGGGTAAGTCCGTGACCCGGAGAGCACAGAAAGAGTAGGGTGTGAACCCGTAGAAGAGAGGATGTGAGGACGGGGGTCTGAACTATTCATGCCAATTGTAGATATGTCACCCACATTAAAATTTCTGGGATAAATGATTACGTTTACATTAACAGACTGCAGGGCCCCTTTATACCCTAAGAGGCCCAAAGCAATGTAAAACTTAGTGAATCGCCTCCTGGCGATGGTAGCCGCGCCACCATACAAGAAGGTTGAGCGCGGCAACGATGGCCCCAATCCCACACACGCCCGACCAGCCAGCATGCTGCCACGCCGACGCTGAAATTAATGAACCGGCAGCACCACCAATGAAGTAGCTGGTCATGTATCCGGCGGTGAGGCGATTACGCGCTTCGGGTTTCACGCGATAAATCACGGTCTGATTAGTAATGTGGACACCCTGTACGGTGAGGTCGAGTACCAGAATACCGACGATCAGCGCCAGCACCGAGACGTGTCCATACCAGATCGCCGCCCATGAGAGCAGGAGCAAAACCAGCCCGGCGGTGGTGGTCAAATGTGATTTGCCTTTGTCGGCCAGCCCACCCGCCGGACGCGCGCCCAGCGCGCCCGCAGCACCGGCCAGGCCGAACAGACCAATGACGCCTTCAGAATAGTTAAACGGCGGTGCCGCGAGCAGAAACGCCATTGAGGTCCAGAGAATACTGAAGTTGGCGAAGGTCAAACATCCCAGCAGGGCGCGGGTGCGCAGGAGTTTATCCTGAGTGAACAGGCTGAACACGGAGGCCAGAAGCTGCGGATAGTTAAGATGGTTCTCTTGCTTCACCTTCGGCAGGCCGCGCCACAGCGCCAGCGCCATCACCACCATTAACACGCTCGCCACCCAGTAAACGGTGCGCCAGCCGCCGAGGCTTGCCAGTAGTCCTGCCACGGTACGCGCCAGCAAAATCCCCAGCAGCAGGCCGCTCATGATGGTGCCCACTACCTTGCCACGTTTGTCCGGGGAGGCCAGCGTCGCGGCGAGGGGTACCAGGATTTGCGCGACGACGGAGAACAGCCCTGTCAGCGCGGTACCGACGATCATCATCGTCAGCGACTGGCTGCTGGCGGTGATCAGCATGCCACCTGCCGCCAGCAGCGTCATCGAAACAATCAGCATCCGGCGTTCAAACATATCGCCAAGCGGTACCAGGAACAGCAACCCGGCGGCGTAGCCGAGCTGTGCCGCCGTCACGATGAAGCCAGCGGAACTGGCAGAAAGGTTGAACGCGCGGGCGATAGTGTCGAGAAGGGGTTGCGCGTAATAGTTGCTGGCGACGGCCAGACCCGTTGCCACGGACATTAAAAGGATAAGTGCGGGGCTAAGCCCTGGAGTTGTTTTTGTCATGAGTTTCAGGAATCGTTCGTTAAGTGATTATTTTTCCGGAAACCATAATAGCGAATGATTGTTAAGGTGGGGGGATTGTTGGGTGATGGATTGTGCGGTTTAGGGGGAGCGTGCGGTCTGGTGCCCTCACCCTGGCCCTCTCCCACAGGGAGAGGGCTAAGGACTTTACTTCTGCGCCGCAAGCGCCTCTTTCACCCAGCCGTCAAACTGCTGCTGGTGGGCTTTGATCCAGCCGTCGACGTGACCTTTGACATCCGCTTCAGACGATTTGCCCGCATGCATCATGGCGTTCTGAGCATTGATATCCGCCAGCGGCAATTTCATTACCGAGAACAATTTTGCTGCCGCCGGGTTTTTCTCGGCCCAGGCTTTGTTCGCCACAATGTGCATGGTATTCACCGGGAAGCCATAGTTCATGCCGTTCGGCAGTTTGGTGTCGATATCTTTCTGCTCGCCCGGCAGGGAGGAGAATGGCACCTGCAGCCACACCACGTCTTTACCCGGCTTCAGCACGTCGCTCACCCAGTACGGCGTCCAGGTGTAGTAGATCACCGGTTTACCCTCTTTGAACCGGGCAATGGTGTCGGCCATCATCGCCGAATAGTTGCCGTGGCTGACATCAACCGTCTTCGCCAGGTCATAGGCTTTGTTCTGGTGATTAATCACCGCTTCACAGCCCCAGCCCGGTGAGCAACCCATCATGTCTGCTTTACCGTCACCGTTGGTGTCGAACAGTTTGGCGATCTTCGGATCTTTCAGCTGTTCAATATTGGTGATGTGGTACTTATCGGCGGTTTTCTTGTCGATCAGATAACCCTGCGCTGCACCGGTTACGAAGGTGCCTTCACGATAGAATTTCTTGTCGCCACCGGCGGCGGCATACATATCGTCGTGCAGCGGCTGCCAGTTCACCGCGGTAAAGGTGGCATCACCGGAGGCAATCGAGGTGTAGCCCACGTTGTAATCCACTTCGCTCGGCGTGTTGACCGTGTAGCCCAGTTTTTCCAGGGCTCGGCTGACGATGAGCGTCTGGAAGCTCTCTTCCGAAATGGTGCTCTGCACCGGCTGCACGGTGATGCCTTTACCCGGCAGGTCAGCTGCAAACGTGCTGGTGGAGACAAGGGTGGCAAACGCTGTGGCAAAAAGTACGTTATGTCGCATCGTTGTTCCTTATTTTGATTTCGTGAAAGGGCGGGTGAATAACCCGACAGGGCCGGTGGTATACCAGCGACGGTTGCCGCGACTGCGTGAATCACGACCGACAGCCTGTGTCAGGCGGTCAAGAATAATGGCGAGGATCACAATGCCCACGCCGCCGACGGTAGCCAGCCCCATGTCGAGACGGCCAATACCGCGCAGCACCATCTGGCCCAGACCGCCCACGGCGATCATTGAGGCAATGACCACCATCGACAGCGCCAGCATCAGCGTCTGGTTAACGCCTGCCATGATGGTCGGCATCGCCAGCGGGAGCTGAACCTTAAACAGCATCTGACGCGGGCTGGCACCAAACGAGCGTGACGCTTCGATCAGATCGGCCGGCACCTGGTTAATGCCCAGGATGGTCAGACGAATAATCGGCGGCAGGGCGAAGATAATGGTTACCACCACGCCCGGCACGTTACCGATACCGAACAGCATTACGATAGGCACCAGATAGACGAATGCCGGTGTGGTCTGCATCGCATCCAGCAGCGGACGAATGATCTTCGCCGCCCGCGGGCTACGTGCCAGCCAGATCCCCATCGGCAGGCCGATGACAATACAGAAGAGCAGGGCGGTCAGCACCAGTGCCAGGGTGATCATCGCCTGCGACCAGGCGCCAATGGCGCCAATGGCAATCAGCGAAATCAGCGTGGCGATCCCCATTCCTGCGCTACCGAACTGCCAGGCGATCAGCGAGAACAAAACGATCGCGACCGGCGCTGGCATACCGAGCATCAGCTGCTGGAAGCCGTTGAGGATGTAATCCACCGGGACGCGGATCCCCTGAAAGAGCGGACGAAAATGCGTTACTACCCAGTCGATCCCCTCCGTGACCCAGCTATCGAGTGGGATCAGCGTTTTATGGAACGGATCCATAATGTTGAAGTGTTCTGGCGCAGGCGCAGGTGCGCTGTTGAGCCAGTCCGCCGCGCCACCGCCATCGGCAGGTGCTGGCGTGGAGCCCCACGCATCGGCAGATTGCGCAGCGCTGTCCGCTGCTTCAGTGGTGCCCCACGGGTTAGATTGATCGGTCATTGTTTGCTCCCTCGCGATCTAAAGCCTGCAGCAACATGCGTTTTGAGATGATGCCGACGTACTGTTGTTCTTCCCCGACGACCGGAACGGCACACGGTGCCTGGCCGACGTGGGAGAGCAACTCGCTGAGCGGCGTTTCGGCGTCCACGGCAAGGGGAGCGTCAATTAACGCCGCATCGATTCCCTGATTTTCTCTAAGGGCGGTTTTCAGGGAGTCGATGGAGACAATGCCGACAAATTTATTGCCGCGTTCAACCAGATAACCGTATTCACGGTCTTCGTCCTGCAGAAGCTTAAGCGCGGAGCGTGGACCGAAACCTGGCGTTTTACGGATAATGCCGTTTGGCGTTCGACGGGCAATATCTTTCGCGCTAAACACATGGCTAATATCCACGCCGCGGAAGAAGGTACGCACGTAATCATTTGCCGGATTATTCAGTATTTCATCCGGCGTGCCGACCTGCACCACCTCACCATTTTGCATAATGGCAATTCGGTCGCCAATACGCATGGCTTCATCTAAATCATGGGAAATAAAGACAATGGTTCGCTGATGTTTTGCCTGTAATTTTACCAGCTCATCCTGCATCTCGGTGCGAATTAACGGGTCGAGTGCGGAGAAGGCTTCATCCATTAATAATATGTCTGGATTAATGGCTAATGCGCGGGCTAAACCCACACGCTGACGCATCCCGCCGGAAAGTTCATCCGGGTAGGCGTGAGCATAATTTTCGAGCCCAACCTGACGCAGCGCATCAAGCGCTTTTTCCTGACGTTCTTGCGCAGCAACGCCCGCTAATTCCATACCGAAAGCGGCATTATCCAGCACCGTCATATGCGGCATTAGCGCGAATGACTGGAACACCATTGCAATCTTCTTTCTGCGCACCTCGCGGAGCTCTGCGTCTGATATTCTGGCGATATCCACGCCGTCAATCAGCACCTGTCCGCGGGTGGGTTCAATCAGGCGATTGAGAAGGCGAACCATAGTGGATTTACCCGAACCGGATAACCCCATGATGACAAAAATCTCGCCTTCTTCAATGGCCAGACTGGCGTCTTTAACGCCAAGCGATAGCCCGGTTTTTTCCAGAATTTGCTCTTTCGTAAGGCCTTTTTCAATATATTTGAATGCGCGCTGTGGATGCTCGCCAAATACTTTATAAAGATTTTTCACTTCTAATTTAATTGCCATGCAATAGAGAGTGTCCTGTTATTTGTTTATGCCAATATGATTACCATGGTAAATTGTTAACGGGCATAACCCTAACATACTGAGAATCTGAGACAACCCTGCGTTTGCTTATGGTGGGGATTTTCAGGTAAGCGAAACGGCTGAATTTCCCATGAGTAAAGGGCTGAGCGTCATTTGAGTTTTTCTTAAATTTTTGCTGCTGCATCGGGGAATTTCGCCTGAATCGGTGTGATTCAGGCGAATATGACAGAGGAATTACAGTGTAGTTCCCAGGGAAATATTTTGGTAGAAATAAAGGGATTTATATTTAATTAATGAACGTTAATTCACTCATTAAAAATCCCAGTCTTCGTCTTTCGTCTCCACCGCTTTGCCCATCACATACGATGAACCGGACCCGGAGAAGAAATCGTGGTTTTCGTCGGCATTAGGCGACAGCGCCGCCAGAATGGCCGGGTTCACTTCCGCCATCTCCGGCGGGAACAGCGCCTCGTAACCAAGGTTCATCAGCGCCTTGTTGGCGTTGTAGCAGAGGAACGCTTTGACGTCTTCTTCCCAGCCCGTTCCGGCGTACAGCTCTTCGGTATAGCTCAGCTCGTTATCGTACAGATCCATCAGCAAATCGAGCGCAAACCCTTTTAGTTCATCGCGTTTTTCCGTACTGATTTTCTCCAGACCTTTCTGGTATTTATAGCCGATGTAATACCCGTGCACCGCTTCATCCCGAATGATGAGCCGAATCAGGTCGGCGGTGTTGGTGAGCTTGCCCCGGCTCGACCAGTACATTGGCAGCCAGAAGCCAGAGTAGAAGAGGAAGGATTCCAGAAACACGCTGGCGACCTTCTTTTTCAGCGGCTCGTCGGCCCGATAATACTCAAGCACCAGCGCAGCCTTACGCTGCAATGACGCGCTCTCTTCACTCCAGGCGTAAGCCGCATCCACGTCTTTGGTCTGGCACAGCGTGGAAAAAATCGAGCTGTAAGAGCGGGCGTGCACCGCCTCCATAAAGCTGATGTTCGACATCACCGCCTCTTCATGCGGCGTCAGCGCGTCAGCCATCAACGCCGGGGCACCAACGGTGTTCTGGATGGTGTCCAGGAGCGTCAGGCCGGTAAAGACGCGGATCGTCAGCTGTTGCTCGGCATGGCTCAGGGTTTGCCAGGCCGGAATATCATTGGAGAGCGGGACTTTTTCCGGCAGCCAGAAGTTGCTGGTCAGGCGGTTCCATACCTCCAGATCTTTATCGTCCTGGATTTTGTTCCAGTTAACGGCATTCACGCGTGACAGTTTCATCCTTTCTCCTTACAGCGCGCAGGACACGCAGCCTTCGATTTCGGTGCCTTCCAGCGCAAGCTGGCGCAGGCGAATGTAGTAAAGCGTTTTGATGCCTTTCTTCCAGGCGTAGATCTGCGCTTTGTTGATATCCCGCGTGGTGGCGGTATCCGGGAAGAAGAGCGTCAGCGACAGCCCCTGATCCACGTGTTTTGTCGCTTCGGCGTAGGTATCGATGATTTTTTCCGGGCCGATTTCATACGCATCCTGATACAGCGCCAGGTTGTCGTTGGTCATAAACGGGGCAGGGTAGTAAACGCGTCCGGTCTTGCCTTCCTTGCGAATTTCAATTTTCGACACAATCGGATGAATGCTCGACGTGGCATGGTTGATATACGAGATAGACCCGGTCGGCGGCACGGCCTGGAGGTTCTGGTTATAGATACCGTGGCGCATCACCTCATCACGCAGCTGCTGCCACATTTCGCGCGTCGGCAGGGTTATCCCCGCGCGGGCAAAGAGATCGCGCACTTTTGCAGTTTTCGGCTGCCACTCGCCTTCAAGATACTGGTTAAAATATTCCCCGCTGGCGTAGCGCGACTGTTCAAATCCCGCGAACCGCTGGTTGCGCTCGCGCGCCAGCATCATTGAGGTGTGAAGCGCATGCCAGGTGATGGTATAGAAATAGAGGTTAGTAAAATCCAGCCCTTCCGGACTGCCGTAGGCGATGCCTTCGCGTGCCAGGTAGCCGTGAAGGTTCATCTGCCCCAGGCCGATAGCGTGCGATGCGGCGTTACCCGCTTCAATGGAGGGCACGCTGCGGATGTGGCTCATGTCCGATACCGCCGTCAGTCCGCGAATGGCCGTCTCCACCGTGCGGCCGACGTCAGGGGAATCCATGGTGTGGGCGATATTCAGCGACCCGAGGTTACAGGAGATATCCTTGCCGATAGCCGCGTAGTCCAGGTTCTCGTCGTATGTTGACGCGCTGTTGACCTGCAAAATCTCCGAGCACAGGTTGCTCATGTTGATGCGTCCGGCAATCGGGTTCGCGCGGTTTACCGTATCCTCGTACATGATGTACGGATAGCCAGACTCAAACTGGATTTCTGCCAGCGTCTGGAAGAAATCGCGGGCGTTGATGGTTTTTTTGCGGATGCGCTCGTCGGCTACCAGCTCCTCGTAGCGCTCGCTGATGGCTACGTCGCCAAAGGGTTTGCCGTAAATACGCTCAACGTCATACGGCGAAAAGAGCGCCATCTCGGCATTCTCTTTTGCCAGTTTAAAGGTGATATCCGGGATCACCACCCCCAGCGACAGGGTTTTGATACGGATTTTTTCGTCGGCATTTTCGCGTTTGGTATCCAGAAAACGCAGAATATCGGGATGATGCGCGTGCAGGTAAACCGCCCCGGCGCCCTGGCGTGCGCCAAGCTGGTTGGCGTAGGAGAATGCATCTTCTAGCATCTTCATCACCGGGATCACGCCGGAAGACTGGTTTTCAATGCGCTTGATCGGCGCGCCCGCTTCACGCAGGTTCGAGAGCAGAAACGCCACGCCGCCGCCGCGTTTGGAAAGCTGAAGCGCCGAGTTTACCGCACGGCCAATCGACTCCATATTGTCTTCGATGCGCAGCAGGAAGCAGGAGACCAGCTCGCCGCGCTGGGCCTTACCGCAGTTGAGAAACGTTGGCGTGGCGGGCTGGAAGCGCCCGGCGAGGATCTCCTCCATCAGCCGTTCAGCCAACGCTTCATCGCCCTGGGCAAGGGTCAGCGCCACCATCACGACGCGATCTTCAAAATGCTCCAGGTAGCGTTTACCGTCGAAGGTTTTCAGGGTGTAGCTGGTGTAATACTTCCACGCGCCGAGGAAGGTCTGGAAACGAAAACCGCTCGCATGCGCGCGCTCGAAAAGCTTCGCCACGAAGGCGCGGTCGTAGCGGGTCAACACGCGCTCCTCGTAATAGCCCTCTTTAACCAGAAAGTCGAGGCGTTCCTGCTGGCTGCCAAAAACGACGCTGTTTGGACGGACGTGGGCGGCGAAAAAGGCCTCCACCGCCTCATGATCTTTGCCAAACTGAATGCGCTCCTCCCGATCATAGAGGTTAAGCATTGCGTTTAATGCGTGGTAATCAGGTGTTGCCTGGATTATCCGTTCTGCGGTTGTCGTTGCCAAAATTCGTTCACTCCTTTTCGCACATTTTCTACGTCCTGCTGTGTCCCCATCAGTTCGAAGCGATAGAGATACGGCACGCCGCATTTTTGAGAGATGACATCCCCGGCGCGGCCAAAGGCATCGCCGAAATTACGATTGCCTGCCGCGATCACGCCACGGATAAGCCTGCGGTTATGCGGATCGTTAAGAAAGCGGATCACCTGGCGAGGCACGGCGCCTGCCGTACCGCCACCGCCATAGCTGGGCACCACCAGAATGTAAGGTTCGTCTACCTGAATACGTTCCCGCTCATTAAGCGGAATACGCACCGCAGGCAGCCCGACGCGCTCGATAAAGCGAAGCGTGTTTTCCGAGCTGCTGGAGAAGTAGACCAGCCCACTCATGCGCTGGCGGCCTGGGCGCTCAGACGGTTAATCATGTCCGGGCGAAAGCCGGACCACCGGGTTTCACCGGCAATGACCACCGGGAGCTGACGGAATCCCTGCGCCCGCAGGGTCTCAGCGGCCTCAGGCTGCTGGTCGATATTCACCATCTCAAAAACCATTCCACGGCTTTCCATCGCCCGTTTGGTGGCATGGCACTGAACACAATTGTTACGAGTGTAAATAATAATGCTCATGATTCGTATTTCCATTTAAAATGAGAGAGCGGCGCGAGTCATCGCGTCAGGTTGTGTGTGTCTTGCTAAAGGGAATACTAGATGTAGTTATCTTAAGTTTCAACCATACAAGATATGGGAAAATCAGATTGATGTTGCCCTGGTGATGAGCTCAGCGGGGCAGTGCGGGCTGCACGGGTTTTTCAAAGGATAAGGCAAAGAAAAGCCCCGGCGCCTGAGGCCACCGGGGCTGATGAGAAGCCGCACTTATTTTCGCAGGCTGAGCAGGGCGCCGACAAAGATGCCGACCGCTGCGACCGTTCCCAGCGTACACAGTGGCTTTTCACGTACGAAGGTCGTTGCACAGCTTGCCATGTCGCAGGCAGCCTGCGTGGCGCGTGAACGTCCGTTCATTCTGGCGCGGGTTTCACGGAGCAGAGACTGAGCCTTACGTTTTGCGGCATCCGCTTCGTCCTTCGCGTCTGATCCCCAGGACTTCAGCACCTCTTCCAGCGTGTCTGCTAATTGGCTGACATCATTACGAATATCCTGCGCGTCGTCGTTAATATCGTTTCGGTTCGGTCTGTTAAACATACGATCCTCCGTAAATTTGCGTTCCCGATCAGTTTAGTTCAGAAATTTAATATCTGAAGCGCGTCACGCGTTATCCGGCAGTTTATGGACTATTCTGAAAGCCCTGCTAATGCTGAATACTGTAAGGTTGCCGGGCAGGAAAAGATAACGAGGAAAAGATATGTATTTACGACCTGACGAGGTGGCACGCGTTCTTGAAAAAGAGGGATTCACCATGGATGAGGTGACGTCAAAAGCGTATGGATATCGCCGCGGTGAGAATTATGTGTATGTTAATCGTGAAGCCAGAATGGGACGTACTGCTCTCATTATTCACCCGACGCTGAAAGACAGAAGTCTGTCATTTGCTGAGCCTGCCTCGGATATTAAAACCTGCGATCATTATCAGCAATTCCCGCTCTATTTAGGCGGAGAAACGCATGAGCATTATGGTATTCCGCATGGCTTCAGTTCGCGCACGGCGCTGGAGCGGTTTCTGAAGGGACTGTTTGGCGACGTACAGTAAACTGGCGACTGGCATTCGCCAGTCGCTTCACATCACGCTTTCGCCTGGCTGTACTGACTGACTTTGAACAGACGGCGGCAGTAGTCGAGGAAATAGCCGTATACGGCGCCCATCAACATCGAAATAACGATATTCGAACTGACCGCCGCGACGATCTGGTGCCAGTCTGCGCCCACGGTTAACAGAATAGCCACATATACCGGAGACTGGAACGTCACATAAGCCAGCACGTCCGCCAGGTTTTTTACCCAGCCTGCGGGGCTGATACGACGAGCGAAACGCATGACCGCATCGCGGTATAACCCGTATGGCCATGCGATAATAATGTTGACCGGGATAGCCACCAGACGCGAAGAAAGTGACTGCTCAAAGGTCATTCCTGAGAGGAATATTTCAATCAGCATGTTCACGACGGAACAGTAAACAACCATCGCAAAAGTATCCGCCACAGCATGGCGCAGGCGAGATTGCGGCGAGAACATGTCTGAACTCCTTGAGAAAAACACAGTGGAAACGATTTCCCTTCGGCGATTAGTGCTTTAGGTTGCTTTGTTTGGCGTGTATAGCGTATCTCTCTGTGTTTGAACTAACAACTAGTGATTAATTTTTATTTAATCGCCTTTTGTCCACAAAATTCTCTAAAATTGAGTGTTTTTTGTTCTGCTCGTTATAATCTGTCTTGCTAAGGTGCTTTTTCATAAAAAACAAAGACTTGATTTTCTAGGTGGCCAGGGTGAGTCATCCTTGTCTGGATGGCGGCGCAGTATGCTGTAATTTGAATTAAAGTTGACCGTTTATATTGATGTGGTGATTAGATTCGCACCAGGCTCGCCGGCATCCTGCATTATTATTAACGTTAATATTTAAATATATTTACACTGATGCCCCTGCGGACCCTTGGGTAGATATTCTGGCCAAAATGAATTATTCTGTGGGTGATTTATCTATTTACCCCAAAGAAAAGGTTTTCAAATAATATGTCTTTGACGTTACAGAATCTTAATAATATCCGAACCCTGCGTGCGATGGCGCGTGAATTATCCCTGGACGTTCTTGAGGAAATGCTGGAAAAGGTCAGGGTCGTTACTGAAGAGAAACGCAGTGAGCTGGCGGAATTAGAGCAGCAGCGTGCTGAGCAGCAGGAGAAAATTAATGCCCTGCTGGAGCTGATGAAAGCCGATGGTATTTCACCGACCGATCTGCTGGGTTCCGAGCTGGCGCAGACGGGTAAACCGACTAAAAAGCGTAAACCGCGTGAAGCGAAATATCGCTTTATTGATCAGAACGGTGAAGAGAAAACGTGGACCGGCCAGGGCCGCACGCCGAAGCCTATTGCCAGCGCGCTGGCAGAGGGTAAATCGCTGGATGATTTTCTGATCTAATGCGTGAGCCGGGCGGTAATCGCCGCCCGGTTGTCTGTTCAGCAGACGCCAAAATCACCTTCTTCACTATACGGCGCCAGATCGGCCGCTTTCAGGGTATATTTTTCGCCTTGTTCATTACTGGCCTGAACCGCCACAACGCTTTCACCATTCACTTCGAGCACTTTCAGCTTCGGGCCGCCTTTACGCGGTTGCACATAATCACCGACAGAAAACATATTACCTCCTCATCGTTTAAGCGATCTTCACCTTAGCCCACGTATGACGCCGGGTACAGTGACTTTCACAGATTACTGCTTATGAGGTACGCCGGTTCCATGGCATCACCTTGAGCAGTCTCGCCATACCGCAAAATCCCGTTACACCAGCGAACAGCAGCCCGGCGCCCACAAAACCGCTGAGCAGGAAAAAGCCGCTGGAGACGCTATAGCCCAGCACCACGCCGCAGAGAATCAACAGCCCGGCCGCGATTTGCACCTGACGCATCAGCGGGAGAGGCTGGGATTTATCTTCAACGGTCAGCAGCCCGGCCTGCTTCCAGCCCTGAATGCCCCCCTCGACCACAAATGCCTGAGCGGGTGACGCCGCCTGGGCCAGGCGGTCAGCATTCCCGGACGTCCTGGCACCGGACTGACAGTGAAAAAGCACTATTTCACCCGCCCGAGCGTTAAGTCCGCCGGGTAAGGTGGCTAGCGGTACTGACTCTGCCCCGGAAATATGCTCGCGGGCATATTCGTCGGTATCACGAATATCTATGAGTCTGGCGCCCTCGGCTACGCGGGCTTTGGCCTGTTGCGGTGTAATCAGCGGAAGTGACATGGCGACTCCTTACGGACAATAAAGGGTTTTCAGGGTGCTGATGAGCTGAAGCACCGCATCGTTTTTAATGAAATAAAGAATGCGCTGCGCCTCACGGGTGCTGTCGATAAGCCCTTCCTCACGCATACGCGCCAGATGCTGCGACGTGGCGGAAGGACTCAGCCCGGTGGCACGCGCCAGGTCGCCCGCACGGGTGCCGGGAGCTCCGCATAATGTGCAGAGGATCAGCAGCCGACGTGGATTACTCATCGCTTTCAACAGGGCGGCGGCCTGCTCAGCGCTGGCCTGGAGTTGTTCAAGTTCAGTCATATTAGTTTAGTGTTTCCTTAATTAAGTAAATACTAAACTATTCCGGTGCGTTACACCACTGCCAAAAGCGTAAAAGAGGGTAAATGGGACGGGTCTGGATGGCAGAAGCCGATAAACTGGCTACGCTTAGAGTCATACTCTTATTTATTTTCAACTGGTTAGCTTGTACGGAGTGCTTATGGGTTTTTGGCGTATTGTCTTTACGATTATTCTTCCTCCGCTGGGCGTGCTGCTCGGTAAGGGGTTTGGCTGGGCGTTTATCCTGAATATTCTTTTGACCTTGCTGGGTTACATTCCCGGTCTTATCCACGCGTTTTGGGTTCAAACCAAAAGCTAAGCCCGCCAGAGTAAATCGCTATAGATGTTCGTCAGCACGCCCGCTGGACCAAACTGTTGTTTGATCCAGCGAGTGACCTGGCCGGTCGCCGCATGTTGTGTGGCAAGCAGCATGCGGGAATCCTGACGCGGATTGTTGATGCGTCGGGTGACCAGTAGCCCGTCTTCTACCGCCTCGCGGGCCATGTATTCCGGCAAAAAGCCAATCCCTTCTCCCAGAATCTGACACTGGCACTTAGTGTTGAAATCCGGCACCAGAATCGCCTCCTGCCCGTGCAGCAGCCAGCCGACCTTCTTATTAATGGTGTGCGCGGTATCTTCCACCATGATGTTGGGATATAGCCGCAGCTGGCTCTCCGCAATCGGCTCGGGGACAAAGGCCAGCGGATGTTCCGGTGCGATAGCAAATACCCAGCGGATGGCGCCAATCTCGGTGTAATCAATGCCGCCGCCGTCGAGCAGGGTGTCCGGCGCACCAATCGCGATATTGGCCTGGTTGTTGATGATGGAATCCCATACGCCGTTATACACCTCGGTGGTCACTGTGATCTGGCAGGTGGGAAACTGCTTTTTCAGCACCTGCAGCAGGCGTGCAGTATGGCGTGGAGTATACAAAAGCTGATTGATACAGATACGCACCCGCGCCTCAATGCCCTGCGAAATGGTATCAATTCCGCGCTTGATGGCGTGAAAGTCGTTCAGCAGGTCGGTTGCCTTGCGGTAAAAGTAAAAGCCAGATTCGGTCAGCTCAATGCTGCGCGTGTTACGCACAAACAGCACCACGTCCAGCCCGGTCTCCATGCGTTTAATGGTGTAACTGATGGCCGAGGTGGTCACGCCCAGCTCGGCGGCGGCTTTGCTGAAACTGCTAAAACGTGCCGCAGTGGTGAAGGCCAGCAGGTTCTCTTCGGTAAAGATGGAATTCATATTACGGCTCCTGGTTGCCATCAGTTTTGAACATATTTTAACAGCGCTGTTACATCACATTTGAAGCCGGTCACAGTTCTGACTATTTGCTCAGGGCCGCGCGGTACAAGGCTTTTTCAGCCATAAGGATAATGCAGCCTGAGGCGCTAAAAAGCGGTAAAACATAAGAAAAAGGTTGCACAGACGCACGTTTTAGCTGAACCGTTGAATTTAACTCAACAATGAATTGCCTGTCGATGAATGAATTTTAAGCGGATTCTTTTATCACCAGGCTGTTGCTATTCTCAGGTCATCAGAAATGAAACATAGGGAGTCTGAATATGTCTGCAACTGCACTGGTGACGGAATTTCTGCTGGCGGCAGAAGAGGGGAACGTCGACGCGCTAAAAGCCTGTCTGGAGAAAGGCGTGGATATTAACGCCACCAACCGCCAGAAAAGAACCGCCATTATTATTGCCAGCCTGAAAAAGCATTATGCCTGTGTGGAATTTTTAATTGCAGCCGGTGCGGATATTGATAAACAGGACCAGACCTGTTTTAACCCCTTCCTGATTAGCTGCCTGACCAATGATTTAACGTTACTGCGCATCGTTCTTCCGGCAAATCCGGACCTGGATCGCCTGACGCGCTTCGGTGGCGTGGGGATTACCCCGGCCAGTGAGAAAGGCCACGTTGAAATTGTGCGCGAGCTGTTGGCAAAAACCGATATTAACGTCAACCACACCAACTTTGTCGGCTGGACGCCGCTGCTGGAGGCCATCGTGTTGAATGACGGCGGCGAGAAACAGCAGGAAATTGTGAAGCTGTTACTGGATAACGGCGCTAACCCGCACATGACCGATAAATACGGTAAAACCCCGCTCGAGCTGGCGCGGGAAAAAGGCTACCACGCGATCGCCGACCTGCTGCTGGCGGCCGGCGCGTAAAGACGACGGTCAGCCTGTTCCGGCTGGCCGCTTAATAAAAAAGCATTTTTACCGACGTGCATTTTGCACGACGGCGGCCCCCTTTTATCCGAAAACAGGTGCAAATAATGCCAACGAAAATCGTGATTAAAAAGAACACTTATTTTGACTCCGTCTCATTAATGTCCGTTTCCACTAAAGCCAATAAATTGCCGGGGGTTGAACAGGCCTTTGTGGCGATGGCGACGGAGATGAATAAAGGCGTATTAAAAAACCTTGGACTGCTGACGCCGGAATTAGAAAACGCGAAAAACGGCGATCTGATGATCGTTATTAAAGGCGATGCGGCGAATGATGAAACGCTGGCGGCCATCGAAGCGTTATTCACGCGCAAAGAGCGTGCCGGCTCCCACGAAGCGCGCTACGCCACGATTGCCAGCGCCAAAACCCATCGCCCGGACAGCAACCTTGCGGTGATCTCCGTCAACGGCACCTTCGCCGCCCGCGAAGCACGTCAGGCGCTGGAAAACGATCTTAACGTCATGCTCTTTTCCGATAACGTGTCGCTCGATGACGAGCTGGCGCTGAAGCAGCTGGCCCACCAGAAAGGGCTGCTGATGATGGGGCCGGACTGCGGCACCGCCATTATCAACGGCGCGGGGCTGTGCTTCGCTAACGCGGTACGTCGCGGGACGATTGGGATTGTCGGCGCATCCGGGACCGGCAGCCAGGAACTCAGCGTGCGCATTCATGAATTCGGCGGCGGTGTGTCGCAGCTGATTGGCACCGGCGGGCGCGATCTCAGCGAGAAAATCGGCGGCCTGATGATGCTCGACGCCATCGACATGCTGGAGGCCGATGAAGGCACCCAGGTGATTGCCCTCATCTCCAAGCCACCCGCACCCGCGGTGGCTGAAAAAGTCCTCGCCCGCGCCCGCGCCTGCCGCAAGCCCGTCGTCGTGTGTTTCCTCGGCCGCAACGTACCGCCCGCTGATGAAGACGGCCTGCAGTTTGCCCGAGCCACCAAAGAGGCAGCCCTGAAAGCGGTACTCCTTACCGGCATCGACAAAGCGTCTCTGGATTTGCACCCGCTCAACTGGCCGCTGATTGAAGAGGTGCGCGCCCGCCTGACCCCGCAGCAAAAATACATTCGTGGGCTCTTCTGCGGTGGGACCCTGTGCGACGAAGCGATGTTTGCGGCGCTGGAGAAGTACGACGACGTCTACAGCAACATCCAGCCGGATCCGGCGAAGCGTCTGAGCGACATCAACGTCAGCCAGGCCCATACCTTCCTCGACTTTGGCGATGATGATTTCACCAACGGCAAACCGCACCCGATGATCGACCCGACCAACCGCATCAGCCGCCTGCTGCAGGAGGCGCGCGATCCGCAGGTGGGGGTCATCGTGATGGATTTTGTGCTCGGGTTTGGCGCGCATGAGGATCCGGTTGGCGTGATGCTCGACGCGATCAAAGAGGCGCAGGCGATCGCGAAGGCCGACAGCCGTCCGCTGGCGTTCTTAGGCTATGTGCTTGGTACCGACCAGGATCCGCAGAAGCTTGCTCAGCAGTGCCAGCTCCTGACCGATGCGGGCGTCATCTGGGCCAGCAGCAGCACCAATACCGGATTACTGGCTCGCGAATTTGTCTGCAAAGGGGAGAACGCATAATGACCACCTTATTTAACCAGCCGCTGAACGTGATTAACGTCGGTATCGCGATGTTCAGCGACGACCTCAAAAAACAGCACGTTCCCGTGACCCAGCTCGACTGGACGCCGCCAGGGCAGGGCAACATGCAGATCGTTGAGGCGCTCGATCAACTGGCCGAAAAATCGCTGGCGGAGAAAATTGCCGCCGCTAACCACATCGCGCTTGAGCGCATTATTCAGTCCCACCCGGTGCTGGTGGGCTATGACCAGGCGATTAACGTCGTGCCGCGCATGACCCGCACCACCATCCTGCACGCCGGTCCGCCTGTCTCGTGGGAAAACATGTGCGGGGCGATGAAAGGGGCGGTCACCGGCGCGCTGGTGTTCGAGGGGCTGGCGGCGGATCTCGAGGAGGCTGCAAGGCTCGCCGCTTCAGGGGAAATTACCTTCTCGCCGTGCCACGAGCACGACTGCGTGGGCTCGATGGCGGGCGTCACCTCCGCGTCGATGTTTATGCACATCGTTGAGAACAAAACCTACGGCAACCGCGCGTTCACCAACCTCAGCGAGCAGATGGCGAAGATCCTGCGCATGGGCGCCAACGACCAGAGCGTGATTGACCGCCTGAACTGGATGCGCGACGTGCTCGGCCCGATGCTGCGCGACGCGATGAAGATCGTCGGTGAAATCGATCTTCGTCTGATGCTGGCCCAGGCGCTGCACATGGGCGACGAGTGCCACAACCGCAACAACGCGGGCACTACGCTGCTGATCCAGGCCCTGACGCCGGGTCTGATCCAGGCGGGTTATCCTGTTGAGCAGCAGCGTGAGGTGTTCGAGTTTGTCGCCAGCAGCGACTACTTCTCCGGCCCGACGTGGATGGCAATGTGCAAAGCCGCGCTGGACGCCGCCCACGGCATTGAGTACAGCACCGTTGTCACCACCATGGCGCGCAACGGCTACGAGTTCGGTCTGCGCGTCTCCGGCCTGCCGAGGCAATGGTTCACCGGCCCGGCGCAGCAGGTCATTGGCCCGATGTTTGCGGGCTATAAGCCGGAAGACTCCGGGCTGGATATCGGCGACAGCGCAATTACGGAAACCTACGGCATCGGCGGTTTTGCCATGGCGACGGCGCCGGCGATTGTGGCGCTGGTGGGCGGCACGGTGGAAGAAGCCATCGACTTCTCCCGCCAGATGCGCGAAATCACCCTCGGCGAAAACCCGAACGTCACCATTCCGCTGCTCTCTTTTATGGGCATCCCGACTGCCATCGACATCACCAAAGTGGCAGGCAGCGGCATTTTGCCGGTCATTAATACCGCCATTGCCCACAAGGACGCCGGTATCGGCATGATTGGGGCGGGCATCGTTCACCCGCCGTTCAGCTGTTTTGAAAAGGCGCTGTTGACCTTCCGCGATCGCTACGTTTTATAAGGCATGTATCCATGAAAAACATGAAACTGGAGTGGAAAAGAGGTGACTGGGCGGCTTATTTCGGGTTGATGACCAACAACCTGACCAATTTGCTGACCATGATGGGGCTGCTCATTTTTGTCGTCGGCATCCCGAAGGAGATTGTTTATGGACGCATCGCGCCAGCCTTCGGGCTGGCGGTGCTGGTGGCGAGCATCTGTTATGCCTGGTTTGGCCTGCAGATGGCCCGTGCCACCGGGCGCACGGACGTGACGGCGCTGCCGTCCGGCCCGAGCGCGCCGTCGATTTTTACCGTGACCTTCCTGGTCCTCATGCCAGTCTACCAGCAGACCGGGGATGCGGATTTCGCGATTCAGATCGGTCTGGTGTGGTGCTTTGTGGAAGCAATGATCCTCGCGGGCGGTTCGTTCCTCGGGGAGACCATCCGCAAGATGATCCCGCGCACCGTGCTGCTGTCGTGTCTCTCCGGTTTAGGCCTGCTGCTGCTGGCGATGAACCCGATGCTGCAGGCGTTTGAAGCGCCGACCGTGTCATTCATCGTACTGCTGCTGATTTTTATCAACTGGTTCGGCAAAAAGCCGATTTTCGCCAAAATCCCGACCGGTCTGCTGTTGCTGATTGCCGGTACGGCATTAGCGTGGATCTCGGGGCTGCAAAGCCCGGAAGCCATTAAGGCGTCTATGTCATCCTTCGGCTTTAACCCGCCGGAAGTGCACGTCGACAGCTTTATGCAGGGGCTGCCGCACGCGCTGCCGTATCTGGCATCCGCCGTGCCGCTGGGGCTGGCGAACTATATCTTTGACCTGGAGAACATCGAAAGCGCCCACGCGGCGGGGGATGAGTACCCGACCCGTAAGGTGATGCTGGCGAACGGTCTGGCGTCGATGCTGGGCTGCCTGATGGGTAACCCGTTCCCGGTCACGGTCTACGTCGGCCACCCGGGCTGGAAAGCGATGGGGGCCAGCATTGGCTACACGCTGGCTTCCGGGGTGACCATGTTCATCGTGCCGCTGTTCGGGCTGGGGGCGTTTATGCTCGCCATCATTCCGATGACTGCCATCGTGCCCATTCTGGTGTTTATCGGCGTCGTTACCGCTAACCAGGTGGTGCGGGAAACGCCGAAAGTGGAGGTGCCCGTCATCTTCATCTGCCTGTTCCCGTGGATCGCCAACTGGGCGCTCACCATGATGAACAGCGTGATGAATGCGGCAGGGACCAGCGCAGCGAAAATCGGCACCGACGTGCTGCACAGCAAAGGGATTTACTATGAAGGGTTGATGCATCTCGGCAACGGCGCGCCGCTTGCCAGCATGCTGTGGGGCTGTATCGCTATCTTCGCCATCATCAACAAGCCGCTGCGCGGGGCCGTTGCGGCCGCGGGTGGGGCGCTGCTGGCACTGTTTGGGGTGATCCACGCCCCGGTGGTGGGCTTTGCCGAAGGCAGTTCGCTGATGTTCGTTACGGCCTACCTGATGATGGGCGGCATGTTTGTGGTGAAGCATGTGCTGGATAGCCGCGAAGCGGCGAGCGCTGCGACTGGTACCGTTGCGAAGGAAAACGTATGAAAGAGCTTATGGTCGTCGCCATCGGCGGCAACAGCATTATCAAAGACAACGCCAGCCAGTCGGTTGAGCATCAGGCGCAGGCGGTCAAAGCGGTGGCAGAGTCCGTGCTCGAGATGCTGGCCTCCGACTATGACATCGTACTCACCCACGGCAACGGTCCCCAGGTGGGGCTGGATCTGCGCCGGGCCGAAATCGCTCACGAACGGGAAGGGCTCCCTCTGACGCCGCTGGCAAACTGCGTCGCGGATACCCAGGGCGGAATCGGCTACCTGATCCAGCAGGCACTTAATAACCGCCTGGCGGGGCGCGGGGAGCAAAAAGCGGTCACGATCGTCACCCAGGTCGAAGTGGATAAAGACGATCCCGGCTTTACGCACCCGACGAAACCGATTGGCGCTTTCTTCAGCGAGGCGCAGCGCAATAATCTGCAGCAGGCGCACCCGGACTGGCATTTTGTCGAGGATTCAGGCCGCGGCTATCGCCGCGTCGTGGCCTCGCCGCAGCCGCTGCGCATCGTAGAGGCAGATGCCATCAAGGCGCTGACGCAAAAAGGTTTTGTGGTGATCGGCGCGGGCGGTGGAGGAATTCCCGTCGTGCGCTCGGAGCAGGGCGACTACCGCAGCGTCGACGCGGTAATAGATAAAGATCTCTCCACCGCGCTGCTGGCACGGGAGATCCGCGCCGACGTGCTGGTCATCACCACCGGCGTGGAGAAGGTGTGCATTCACTTCGGCAAGCCGAACCAGCAGGCGCTGGATACCGTCAACGTGGCGCAGATGACGCGCTACATGGAGGAAGGCCATTTCCCGGCAGGGAGCATGTTGCCCAAAATCGTGGCCTCGCTGGAATTTTTACACCACGGCGGCAGGCGAGTGATTATCACCTCCCCGGACTGTCTGCCCGCGGCACTGCGCGGGGAAACCGGTACCCATATTGTGAATGAAGGAAAATAAGATGAATGATAATAAAAGCCGCCGCGAATTTATCAGCCAGAGCGGCAAAATGGTCACCGCCTGCGCGCTGTTTGGTGCCACCGGCTCCGTCGCGTATGCTGCGGATACCGCTGCGCCCGCCTGCGAGACCGGTAAACCGATGAACATCACCGCGAAGCATTACTATCTGGACAACGTGCTGCTCGAAGCCGGGTTTACTTTCGACGGCAGCGTGGCGACGAGCACTCGCACCGAGCTGAAAACGCTGGAGATTAAAGACGGCAAGATCGTCGCCCTGCGCGATAACATTAGCCACGCCGACGCGTCTCTGCCTCACTATGACGCGGGTAAAAAACTGATGCTCCCGGCGATGCGCGACATGCACATCCATCTGGATAAAACCTTCTACGGCGGTCCGTGGCGCTCCCTGAACCGCCCGGCGGGGACCACGATTCAGGACATGATCCGCCTTGAGCAGAAGCTGCTGCCGGAACTGCAGCCCTACACCCAGGAACGCGCGGAGGCACTTATCGACCTGATCCAGTCGAAAGGTTCCACCATCGCCCGCAGCCACTGCAACATTGAGCCGGTTTCCGGCCTGAAAAACCTGGAAAATCTGCAGGCGGTGTTATCGCGCCGCCAGCCTGGCTTTGACTGTGAAATTGTCGCGTTTCCACAGCACGGACTGCTGCTTTCCCATTCTGAAAAACTGATGCGCGACGCGATGCAGGCCGGTGCGCACTACGTGGGCGGGCTGGACCCGACGAACGTCGACGGCGCGATGGAGAAATCCCTCGATCTGATGTTCCAGATTGCGCTGGATTACGACAAAGGGGTGGATATTCACCTGCATGAAACCAGCCCGGCGGGCGTGGCGGCGGTGAATTACATGGTGGAAACGGTGGAGAAAACGCCGGAGCTGAAGGGCAAGCTGACTATCAGCCACGCCTTCGCGCTGGCGACGCTTAACGAGCAGGAGGTGGATGCGATTGCGACCCGTATGGCGGCGCAGCAGGTGACCATCGCCTCTACCGTGCCGATTGGTACCCTCCATATGCCGCTGAAACAGCTGCGTGATAAGGGCGTGTTTGTCATGACCGGCACCGACAGCGTGATCGACCACTGGTCGCCGTACGGCCTGGGAGATATGCTGGAAAAAGCCAATCTTTACGCGCAGCTGTACATTCGCCCGAACGAGCAGACGCTTTCCCGGGCGCTCGGTATCGCGACCGGTGACGTTCTGCCGCTGAACGACAAAGGCGAACGGGTGTGGCCGAAAGCGCAGGACGATGCCAGCTTTGTGCTGGTGGATGCCTCGTGCTCCGCCGAAGCCGTGGCGCGGATTTCACCGCGTACCGCGACGTTCCATAAGGGAAATCTGGTCTGGGGTACTGTGGGCTAGAGGCGAGCCGGGTGACGGCTTCGCCTTACCCGGCCTACTGAAACCCTCAAATCGTAGGCCGGGTAAGCGCAGCGCCACCCGGCAATGTTTTATACTGGGAGTCACATTCTTAAAGAGGGATCTGCCATGGCACAAAATATCTACGACAACCCGGCGTTTTTCGAAGGCTACGCCCAGCTTCCGCGCTCGGTGCAGGGGCTGGACGGTGCGCCGGAGTGGCCTTCGCTGAAAAGCATGCTGCCGGATTTAACCGGGAAATCGGTTATCGATCTCGGCTGCGGCTACGGCTGGTTTTGTCGCGCTGCGCGCGACCTGGGTGCATCTGACATCACGGGTGTTGATATCTCAGAAAAGATGCTCGCCCGGGCTGCGGAGCTTACCGCTGACCCACAGATTCATTATCAGCGTAGCGATCTGGAGTCGCTGGCGCTCAAAGATAACAGCCTGGACCTGGTCTACAGCTCGCTGGCACTGCACTACCTGCCGGAACTGGATACGTTATTCGCCAACGTTCAGCGCGCGCTTAAACCCGGTGGCAGCCTGGTCTTCTCGATAGAGCACCCCATTTACACCTGCGCCACCCGCCAGGGCTGGCTGACCGACGACAACGGCGAGCGGTTCTGGGGCGTGAACCATTATCAGGACGAGAGCCAGCGCGTCAGCAACTGGCTGGCGGACGGGGTGATCAAGTATCACCGTACGCTTGGCACCACGCTCAACGCGCTGATCAAGGCCGGATTAACGATAAGCGAAGTCAACGAATGGGGGCCAACGCAGGGGCAAATTGCGGCCTGGCCCGCGTTGGCCGAAGAGGCAGAGCGCCCGATGCTGGTGCTGATCGCCGCCCGTAAGGCTCAGTAACCAACCTTATACACCCGACCGCTCTGTACCCCTTCCACGCTGCGGCGATAGGCCTGCGCCACGGTTGCAGCGGGGACGCTCTCAAAGCCGGGGAAGAAACCGTCGTACGCTTCAGCGGATTCCGTCAGGACCGTCGGGCTAATCAGGTTAATGCGGATCCCGCGCGGCAGCTCACAGGCTGCGGCGCGAACAAACCCTTCCAGTGCGGCATTCACGGTGGTGGCGTTTACTCCCTGGGCAATCGGTTCGTGCGCCACAATGCCGCTAATCAGGGTGATAGAGCCACCTTCGTTCGGATAGTGCTGGCCGGTTAGCGCAAGGCGCACCTGCCCCAGAAGTTTATCCTGCAGGCCCTGATTAAAGTCGCTGTCTTTCATGGTCGCAAGCGGGCCAAAGTAGAGGCCACCGCTGGCGGAGACAATGGCATCCACCCGGCCAATTTTCTCGAACAGCGCCTGCACGCTCTCCTGCGAGGTGATATCCACCTGATAGTCGCCCTGGGTACGACCCACGCGGATCACCTCATGACGGCGGCTTAGCGCTTCTGTTACTGCCTGACCGACCGTACCACTGGCACCAATAATCACGATTTTCATAGCAGACTCCTTATGTGTGAGCCTTCATTCTTTAATAAATAAAAAGTCAGATAAACTGGGCTAAAGTTAGAAGATTGCTAACCAGAGGTTCGGAATATGGATAAGCTTCGCGGCATGGAGACGTTTATCGCGGTGGTAGAAAGCGGCAGCTTTACCGGCGCGGCCTCCCGCCTGGAGATGTCGGCGGTCATGGTGGGAAAGTATATTGCGTTGCTGGAGTCCCAGCTTGGCACCCGCCTGCTTGAGCGTAACACGCGTCGTCAGAGCCTGACGGATGCGGGCCGCGTCTATTTTGAAGAAGCCAGACGGGTGCTGGAGCAGGTCTCAATCGCCGAAAACGCGGTTGAACGCCTGCGTGCCACACCGGCCGGAACCCTGCGCGTCACGGCGCCTACGTCGTTTGGCGGCTGCGTGATCGCCCCGCTCACCGCCACCTTTTTACAACGTTACCCGCAGGTGCGCATCGAACTGGATCTGACTAACCGAATGGTCGATCTGGTGGAGGAGGGGGTCGATTTGGCCATTCGCATTGGTGATATTCGCAATGACGATCTGGTGGCGAAATATTTGTGCCCCTACAACATGGTGATCTGCGCCGCACCGGACTATTTAGCGCGATACGGTACGCCGCAAACGCCTGTCGATCTGGTGGATCATCTGTGTCTTTCGCACACGGTATGGACCGCGCGTAACGAGTGGCGGCTACCGGGCGTGGAAGGGGAAGTACGCTGGAAGCGTGATGCCATCTTAAGATGTAACGACGGCTATGGCCTGCGTATGGCGGCACGCGCAGGGGCGGGGCTGTTGCTACAACCGGAAGTGCTGGTGGCGGAAGAGCTGGCAAGCGGCAGGCTGATTCGGGTACTGGAGCCGTTCACCCCCGCGCCGAGGCCGGTGCATTTATTGTGGCGCCAGGATTTACGTCCTCTTCCGAAGCTAACGGAATTTATCGCCCATATTCTGCTAAGATTGGGCACAATATAAAAAAAGAAGGTAATCAAAGAATGTCTGCAAACAAACTCGCCAGCAGCGCGCAGGGCCTGCAATCATCTGCCATCCGTGAATTATTAAAACATAGCAAAATGGCTGGCGTGATTTCGCTGGGCGGAGGGATTCCGAACCCCGATTTGTTCGATCACGAAGGGCTTAAAATAGCCGCGGATGCCGTCTTATCGCAACATTTTGGCGAGGCGTTTCAGTATGGTCTGACCGAAGGTTTTCCAGGACTGCGGGAAGAGATCCAACGCATCTGTGAAGGACGAGGCATTGCCTGTCAAGCCGATGACGTGGTGGTGACGTCCGGTTCGCAGCAGTCTCTCGACGTGCTGGCGCGTGCATTAATTAACCCAGGCGATACCGTCGTCGTCGAACGTCCAACCTATCTTGCCGCGCTGCAGGTTTTCGGCCTGGCGCAGGCGAATTTTGAATCCGTCGGCACCGACGGCGACGGCATGAAGGTCGACGAACTTGAGGCGCTGGTGGCAAAGAAAACCATCAAAGCGGTTTATATCGTCCCGACCTTTGGTAACCCGGGCGGCGTGACGCTCTCTGAAGCGCGTCGTAAACATCTGGTGGAATTATCGAAACGCTATGATTTCGTCATTATTGAAGACGACCCGTACAGCGAAATTAACTACACCGATGAGGTCTTCCGCCCGTTAATTGCCCATGCCAAAGATATCGGTAACGAAGAGAACGTGGTCTACACCTCAACCTTCTCTAAAATACTCGCGCCGGGCACCCGCGTAGGCTGGGTGCTGGTGCCGGAGTGGCTGAAGCGTGGGGTGGTGAACCTTAAGCAAACCACCGATCTGCACACCAGCACGCTGTCGCAGTTAATGACGTATGAGTACCTGAAAACCGGTCGCCTGGCCGGGCAGATTAAGATGATCCGCGAAGCCTATCGCCAGAAATACCAGACCTTCGCCACCGAACTGGAAGCGGAGCTGGGTGATGTGATGTCGTTCCACAAGCCTAAAGGCGGCATGTTCCTGTGGGCGAAAATGAACAACGGTATGAATACCACCCGCTGGCTGGAAAAGACGTTAAGCAACGGCGTGGTATTTGTCCCGGGCGAGTTTTTCTACTGCAATGAACCGGACCAGACCACGCTGCGCATGTCGTTTGTGACACCAACAGATGAGCAGCTGAAAGAGGCGGTGCAGCGCCTGAAGAAATCGCTTTAAAAGACCTGCGCATAATGGCATTTCTGCCGTTATGCGCAATACGCGTTCAGGGCGGCACGGGCCGCGATCGTTCATGGTGAGTTCCATGTTTGAATTTCTGATCGGTGTTGTTACGCACACGCCCGCCTGGGTGTGGGTGTTGTTTATCTTCCTTATCTCCCGTGGTATCAAAGCCCGCAGGCCCGCCACCGTTACGCTGGAGAGGCTTGCCATTATCCCGGCGATCTTTCTGGTGTGGGATATTTACGATCTGGTGGTCTATCGCACGTTGACCCCTGCGACTGTCGCATTGTGGACGGCGGGGATCTTCGCCGGTGCCGCGCTGGGGTATCTCCTGATTAAGCGGGCGGTTATCACCCGGGCAGATGCGCCGCGTACGCTTTACCGCCAGGCAGACTACACCGCGCTGCCGTTTATGATGCTGGCGTTTGGCGTGAAGTATGTGCTGGGGGTGATGAGCGCGGTTTCGCCTCAGACGATGCAACATCCCGCCATGAGCGCGCTGGCGATCGTCTCCGGGGGCGTGTTTGCCGGCGTATTTATTGGGAAATTTGCGCGGTATGTTGGGGTGTATAATCGTACCGCACTTCGCCGGGCGGAATGAACTTCGTTAACTGGCGGCAGGGAATCCGGTAGGGTGGATTGCGCTGTCCTGCGGCTACAGCAGCGTCAGCGCATTCATTGAGGTTTTCAGAACATGGACCGGTAAAACGCCGGGGCAGTGGGCGATTAAAGAAGACCCTTTTGCGCGAAGGTCATACGGGTAGCTTCGTTGAGATCCAGATCTTTTAACGATTCCGGATTAACCCAGGCGATCTCCTGAAACTCCTCATTAAACGTGACGTCCCGGTTGGCGCTCATGCAGTCGAAGATCAGATAGATCATATAAATCTCCTCGGTGGTGCCGGTAATGACTCCAACTTACTGATAGTGTTTTATGTTCAGATAATGCCCGATGACCTTGTCATGCAGCTCCACCGATTTTGAGAACGACAGTGACTTCCGTCCCAGCCTTGCCAGATGTTGTCTCAGATTCAGGTTATGCCGCTCAATTCGCTGAGTGTAACGCTTGCTGATTACGTGCAGCTTTCCCTTCAGGCGGGATTCATACAGCGGCCAGCCATCCGTCATCCATACCACGACCTCAAAGGCCGACAGCAGGCTCAGAAGACGCTCCAGTGTGGCCAGAGTGCGTTCACCGAAGACGTGCGCCACAACCGTCCTCCGTATCCTGTCATACGCGTAAAACAGCCAGCGCTGACGTGATTTAGCACCGACGTAGCCCCACTGTTCGTCCATTTCAGCGCAGACAATCACATCACTGCCCGGCTGTATGCGCGAGGTTACCGACTGCGGCCTGAGTTTTTTAAGTGACGTAAAATCGTGTTGAGGCCAACGCCCATAATGCGGGCGGTTGCCCGGCATCCAACACCATTCATGGCCATATCAATGATTTTCTGGTGTGTACCGGGCTGAGAGGCGGTGTAAGTGAACTGTAGCTGCCATGTTTTACGGCAGTGAGAGCAGAGATAGCGCTGATGTCCGGCAGTACTTTTACCGTTACGCACCACGCCTTCAGTAGCTGAGCAGGAGGGACAACTGATGGAGATGGAAGCCACGGGAGCACCTCAAAAACACCATCGTACACTAAATCAGTAAGTTGGCACCATTACCGGCATCCTTTATATTACCAGATAAAAATGCTTTAAGAGATTCAGTAAGCCCATTTTGTAATCTTTCGATTGTTTTTATTCTTGATTTGACTCTTTCTGATACAGCATTATCGTTATCATCGATGTAATCATTTAGGCACTCTTTGAACTGTTCGCATCGGTTTGAAAAATCAGAAACAATATCACCATTTATTTTAATGGGGGGGCGAAAAGTTGAACGCCTTAAAATATAAACAAATAGATCCTTCAGTTCTTTAGATAAAATTTGATGAAGAGTCATTTTTTATTTCCTAAACAATGAATTGAGCGGGTTTTTAGTAACGGCATCTTCTAAGTGCTCAGGTGCAAAATGAGCATAGACCATGGTCATTTTTATATCTGAGTGACCAAGGATATCCCTCAAAACGAGGATATTTCCACCGTTCATCATAAAATGGCTGGCGAATGTATGGCGTAGTACGTGGGTGCATTGGCCTTCCGGTAGCTCGATACCAGCCCGCGTTACTGCGCGTTCAAAAGCTTTTCTGCATGGCGTGAATAACCTCCCTCTGTTTTTAGGGAGTTCGTCATATAAATCCTGCGATATCGGGACGGTTCGGTTTTTCTTACCTTTGGTTTTGGTGTAAGTGATTCGGTATTTTGATAATTGATGTCCCTGAAGGTTTTCGGCTTCACTCCATCGAGCGCCGGTAGCCAGGCATACTTTGGCGATCATCAATAGACTGGGACTTTGGGAGTCTGCGCAAGCATCAAGCAGGCGTTTAATTTCGTCCGTGGCCAGGAACGCCAGTTCCCCCTCTGCGATTTTAAATGTTGGTAGCCCGGCAAGCGGATTAGGCGCTGACCAGTGGCCCAGTTTTTTCAGGGTGCCAAAAACGGATGATAAGTTACGCTGTTCCAGGTTTACCGTGCGTGGCTTTACTGGGGACATTAGCGCGCCGTCTTCGTTACGCACTTCACCTTTTAATCGTGCTTCACGATATCTCGTAAAGTCACCAGCGGTTAACTCAGATGCAACAGGATCTCCCAACCCATTGCAGATAATGTTCAGTTTCGCCATAAGCCGTTTGGGGTCTGCGAGCGTCCGGCCGTAAAGGGAGTGCCACTGCTCAATCAATTCTGACAAACGCCGCCGATCATCCTTTTCACCCAGCCAGGGCTTTTTGTTCACTTCATCCATGGTGAAGTTTTCGAATGCTACTGCTTCACCTTTCGTCGCAAATTGCTTGCGCACGCGCTTGCCGTCCCGCCCGTTAGGGTAGCACTCACACAACCATTTTCCGTTCGGCTGTTTCCTAATGGTCATGGCTAAATACTCTTGATTACTTTAATGGCTCGCCCGACAACTTCCACATCATCAACAGAACACTCAAAGGATGAGTCGTCCTGGTGAACAACAATTCTGTTGCCTGGTATTCGGGCAATCTTGACGATGCTTTTCACCCCATCAATATCGACAAGCCAGTAACCATTGCTAACCTGTTTGACAGATATATCCACTACAAAGCAGTCAGTAGACGTTTTTATAAACAATGAATTGCCGGGCTCACTGTCCAGTAAGCTGCTATCAAGCAAGACTTCCCCTTCGTTATTCAACTCTCCATTCTTCAATTCTGCTTGCTTAATGCTGGGGGCAACGATTTTTGAAAGTGGTCGAAGCGTGACGTTTGACTCGTTTACGGGAATTTTTTCTCGGTCTTCTGAAGTGAACATTTCACCCTGGCCTGTGGCTAGCCATAGCAGCGAAACCCCTGTTTCAAGTGCACACTGGATGACCCACTCAGCAGGGAAACTATCTCGTAAGTTTCTGTTTGCCATAGTGCTTTTTGAGATTTTTAAATGGTCAGCTAGTGCTTGTTTGGTGCTGAATCCATATGCCTTAAGCAATCTTTCGATAGCCTCTCTGCCTCCCGTATTGGGACCTGCCTGAATGTTGATCATCAAATACTCCATTGACGATCACTTAAAGTGATCGTAGTATCACGGTTATCCCGAAAGGGGAATCCCGAAAAGTGAGCTAAAACGAGATAAAACTAACTTAAACCTAAGGATACTGCACTATGAGTACAGATATTTCAATTCGTGTACCAAAAGAGATGGCTACTCCTGCAGAGTTCGCGGAGTGGGAAGGTATTTCCCGTGGATCTGTATACCAAAAAATTCACCATGGTCAGCTTGCTAAGTACATGGTCAAAAAAGAGAAAAATAAAGGTCGCGTAAGTCTTCGTTACTTAATGTACAAAACCGATCAGGTCCGTGAGTCTCTCGGTCATTCCAACTTCCGTGTCATTGTTGGTTAGTAAGTTAGATTATGAGAACTTTTTAAGGGGCTCACATGTTTGATTATAAGATTTCCAAACATCCACACTTTGATGAAGCCTGCCGCGCTTTCGCACTGCGCCACAACATGGCGAAGCTGGCGGACCGCGCAGGCATGAACGTCCAGACGCTGCGCAACAAACTAAACCCGGAGCAACCGCATCAACTCACGGCGCCGGATATTTGGCTGCTGACGGATATCACTGAGGACTCCACGCTGGTTGATGGGTTCCTGTCACAAATCCATTGCCTGCCATGTGTGCCGCTTAACGAAGTAGCCAGCGAGAAAATGCCTCATTACGTTTTGAATGCTACAGCAGAGATCGGTCGCGTTGCAGCAAGCGCTGTTTCTGGCGAACACCAGACAACAACGGAACGCCGCCAGGTTATCGAAAGCATCAATTCTGTTACTCGTTTGATGGCGCTTACAGCTGTTTCCATGCACGCGCGCCTACAGTACAACCCGGCAATGGCAAGTGCTGTCGATACAGTGACGGGCCTCAGCGCGTCTTTTGGTCTGATCTGAGGTGCTCATGCTTAATAAAGAACCTTCATTCGCTTCGCTGCTGGTAAAGCAAAGCCCGGCAATGCACTACGGCCATGGATGGATTATTGGGGAAAACGGTAAACGCTGGCACCCGTGCCGTGATCAGTCCGAATTATTAAACGGGCTGAAATCTAAATCGGCTAAGCCGTCAGCTTTTTTAATTATTCGCATTGTTCGCTTGATTATTAAAGGAGTGAAACATGTCTCGCAATGAGTTGAGAATTATTCTGGGCGTGATAATCCCAAATATGGCAGAAGGTTTTGAAATTAAAACCCGCGATGGTGCTGTTTTGCGTGTCGATCCTGAATGGGAATGCTGCAAAGAATTTAAAGAAGGTTTGCAGGCTGAAATTATCAACCAAATTAAAAGTAAGCCCGTCCCTGTTTCTGGTTATATCTAAGTAATTAACCCGTTTTTTATGGCGTAAACCCGCCGGGCATTTTTTTGCCCGAATTCTGAGGAAATGAATATGAAAAATACTAAAACCCACTCAACGAAAACAGGCCCAGACGATGCTGGCCTGTTCGCTTTGTTAAATGAAACGCGCATGGATGAGCGCCGTTGCCGCGCTGATGCAATGGCGGCTCGTCTGGATAGTCTGGCCGTGCGCATCGTTTCCCGTCAGTTGAGCCATATCGAGGCGGCCGAACTGCTTCGCGTTGAAGCGGTTCGCATCCAGAACGAAGCGCAGGAGCTGCATTAATGGCTGATTCAATGGACCTCGCCCAACTGCGCGAACAGGAAGATCGTGAGCGCCATATCAACAATGCCCGCGCCAAAGTGCCGGGCGTTTCCCGTGTTCTCTGTGCGGAGTGTGATGCTCCGATCCCGCCAGCTCGCCGCCGCGCTATTCCCGGCGTGCAGTGCTGTGTGACCTGTCAGGAAATCGCAGAGCTTAAAGGCAAGCACTACAACGGAGGCGTTGTATGAGCACTATCCTGAAATGGGCGGGAAACAAAACCGCCATCATGTCCGAACTTAAAAAGCACCTCCCCGCTGGCCCGCGTCTGGTTGAACCTTTCGCGGGTTCCTGCGCAGTTGTCCGAAGACAATAAAGTTGTACACAAAGCACTAAAGTTGTAACCATTCTCAAAAAACGACGCTAATGTTGTATACTTACTGAATGTGTGGTTATAGGGTTGGAGACTATAAAATGCACATATAGGTACGTATCAATGTCGTTTTTTGGGTACGATCATGGGTAGGGGTAGGCGTCTCAAATCCTATTTGGATTATGAAAATGCGCTAGGTGACGGCATAGGAGTGGGCTATGGCCAAAGTTATCAGCCCTGGCTTAGAGCTCAGGACGTTAAATCCCGTGGAAACCGTTCGATAGTCTTTGGCCTTAAGACGTTTCGAAACCATCATCTCCTTTCTTCTGTCGAAAGTAACTTTTTCTATCTGGCTGAGTTTAATGACTCGGTGATTGATATCCGGGAACAATTCCCACTCTTTCCTCTCCGGCTTACCCAACAAATAGCAAATCATCTACATTTTCAACATCCTATGGTGAGGGGAGTAAGAGGAGTACCTGTCGAAGTTCTGAATGTTATGACAACCGATTTTTTACTGACCTTGAGAACTCCTGAAGGCGGACTTCGATACAAAGCTATAGCAGTAAAACATAACGAGAGCATACCTGAACGCGAAGCCCAAAAACTTGAAATAGAGAGGATGTTTTGGCAGTTGATTGATGTTGAGTTTCAAATTTATGTTGGCTCGGAACTCAATAACGTCGTCGGTAAAAACATTTGCTGGGCTACTTCTGTATTAAGAGATGGTTCTGAATTTTATGATAAATATCCTCTTGATAAAATCCTATGGAAGCTTAAACCAGATGTTTATCCCATAGTGGGACTACGTGCAATGATTTCATCAATCATTGGGGTAGATGCACAAGAAGCGATGATGTTATTGCAGGCAATGATTGGATTAAAAATGATAAAAATTGATTTATCATATCCAATACTCGAAACCGGTCTGATAAAGATAATATCCAATGGCCACTATATAGGACTGAACGCAAATGGATATTATTAGAAATTCAGTCTGGCTCTCTCAAGGCACTGATTTGCTTGCAGAGGGGCTTTATCGTGTTTTGGATTTTGACAAAAAGGTTGATTTGTTAATTTTGTTTAAAATAAAATCAGAAAGAACGGGTAAGCCAATTCCTTTCTCATTTTCATTGTTTAAATATTATATTGAATCAAATAGCATAACTTGTAAAGATTATATATACCCTTCATATATGTTAGTAGATGAGAAAGAAATAACAGATGAAGACAGGGGAAGGCGAGATGAAAATTACAATATCATTAAAGATCTTGTAGATGACAGAATGTTTCTGTTCGACTATGCATTACATAAAAAGTCTCACCTTTTAATGGACTACTCCAGAAATAAAAAAATATCACAATATACTATCAGAACGCTTCTGGCGTTGTACTGGCGACATGGGCAGGATATTTATGCATTGCTACCCGCATTCTCGAACTGTGGTGCCGCTGGGAAAAGTAGAATCAAACATGAAATTAAACTTGGGAATTCCAAGAAAAACAGAGCATTACCTAATGAACGTTCACGTGTTTTCATTCTTAATGAAAGAGATATAAATAATATTAGAAAATCTCTCATTATGTATCATTATAAAGTTAACGGAGATACGATAAAGAAAACATTAGAGAGACATATTGATTTGTATTTTAGGGATGAAATTAAAACAGCGAACTTAGAAAATAGAGCTCCATATGTTCCTTCTTTAAAACAATTTTCATACTGGAATAAAAAACTCTTCACTAAAGATTTCTCGATAAAGAAGAAGAACACGAAAAAAGAAATAGACCTCAAAATGCGGGCGCTTTTAGGTAGTGCGGCTAATACAACTGTTTTACCGGGTGATGTTTTCGAAATAGACTCAACTGTCGCTGATGTACATCTTATTTCGAGTTTAAACAGACGAAAAGTCATTGGGCGCCCAACTATTTATACAGTGGTGGATCGCGCAACAAGAATGATTGTTGGCCTTCATGTTTCTTTATACCATGCTTCATGGCGAGCTGCCCGACAAGCGTTAGCAAATTGCTTTATGCCAAAAAAAGAATATTGTAGATTATTTGGAATCTCTATTACTAATGATGATTGGCCTTGTTCTCATATTCCATTAACATTGATGTGTGACAACGGGGAGATGATTGGTCTTAAACCTCAGGAAAAGATGACCCCCCTGACAAAACTTGAGTTTGCGCCAGTCGGTAGAGGCGACAGAAAAAGCATTGTTGAACGCTGTTTCGGTATTCTAAATGATGAAGTTATTCATAGGCTTATTGGAACAACACGAAGGGGTAAGATTGTTAAAGGAGAGCCAACACCGCAATCCAGGGCTTGTTTAACGATTCAGGAGGTCACGTCTTTACTGATTCGGGAGATACTTGCACATAATCAGAGAACATATGAAGAACTGGCTTATATCAATCCCTTACTGATTGAAAATGATCTCGTAATATCACCAAAAAATAGTTGGATGATAAGCTTAAAGCACGGGAGATTCAGCGCAAGAGCCGTTGGGGCCGACGAAGTGATCGCACGATTGTTGATCCCTGTGAACGCTAACATTACCGCCGGTGGGATTCAGTACAATAATCTTTTTTATGAATGTGATCCAGACATTGCATCAGGTGCCAGAGTATTTGGAAGAACCACTTGTGAAGCAAGAATAGATGACAATTGCGTAGATTATATATATGTAAGATTTGACAAAAATAGCATTTTCAAAAAGCATTACCTGCTTAAGAAAAGAGATATATTTAAAGGTAAAGCTCATCTTGATACAGATGTAATGGCTGATTGGGTAGATACTCAAAAAGAAATTAATTTATTTACTCTGAATTCACTCAGCAATATCAATAATAAAGATGATTTTAACAAGAAAGGTAACGAAAGATTAAATGAAATATACGAATCTCGACGGGTACATGGTAAAGATATTAAAAAGAACAGGAAAAATGAACTTGATTCATTAGGGCGAACTGATGTTGCTAATGGAAGACCTGAACCCCTACTTCCGTCATCCAGTAAGGTTCTGCTTTTGCCTGGCCGGGAGGAGAAACAAAGATGGTTAAAAGGTAAGAAGAAGACTGAGGACGCAGAATAATGAACCTTATACGGAGCGTTTCAGCGATATATAAAGAACAGGAGTTACCTGAGTATCGTGGCAACCCCTTAATTGAAGCACTTCCTGAAGCGCTTACGGAAGATGAAGTACTTCTGGAAATGAGTTATTTTCCCGAAATTGACGAAAAAATCCGCTGGACTGCCCCGGCGAATGTTAGAGAGCAGTATGTCGAACGTATAAAGAAATTCCGTTGCCCTCAAACCAATCTTATCCAGGCTTATAAAATGATTTTACGGGCACTTAGGGAAAGCTATGCAGCCCGTAATCCTTTAAAAAGCGGAACTATTCAATATCTTCATTACTATGGGACTGAGCGTCCTGATATTGAACCCGAAAGTGGATATTTTAAATCCCAGGCTGAAACCATTACGATAGTTGGAATGAGTGGTTCTGGAAAAACTACCATGATCGAGCAAGTCATGGATCATTTCCCTCAGATTATAGAACACAGCAGCTATAAAGGAGTTTTTCCCGGCTTCAGTAAGCAAATCGTATGGGTAAAGATTAATTGTCCATACAACTCAAGTGTGAAAGACCTTTGTGAAGAGATTTTACAAAAATTAGATGATGCAATTGGTATTGAACGAACTACACCAGAGATTAGAAATGGTGCTCTGGCTCGCCAGATTGCGCAAAGAATAAAATCATCATTTTTAGGTATCCTTGTTATTGATGAAATGCAGAGGCTAAAATTTTCAAGAACTGGAGGTGAGAGTAAGTTGATTGATTTTTTACATGAAATTGTAGATTCGATGGGGGTATCTATGGTTTTTTGTGGAAATCATCCTTTTGACGAGACTCTGACAAAGAAAATGAGAATTGCCAGGCGGGCAGAGTCTGGTGGTTATATGAAAATTTCAAATGTCAGATACGACTCACAAGACTGGCAATCGTTTATTCATTATTTATGGCCATTACAATGGACAAATGTTGAAACACCATTAAATGATGAGTTAAACGAAAAATTATTCATTTTATCTAAAGGCAACATTGGATTGGCTCAGATGATTTATCGGGGGGCACAATTAAAGGTTATCGGTAGCGGTAATGAAATCATAACTGGTGCAGTCTTGTCGGCCTCTGTACCGGTACTCGTAAGCCATACGGAGGAATATAAGGATACTTTACTCCCGGGGGCAGCGACTGAAGACGAGGAAGCCAAATGGCTCTCTGCATCTAATGAAAGTGATGCTTCGGCTAAGTTCATGTCAGAGAAGCCCTTAAAAGCTTTGATCCCTGGAGATATAGACAGGCCACAGCACAAGGAATTCGTAAGAAAAATAGACGAGGTTATGCGCAATTTCGACGAGAAAATACTGTCTCTTGACCATGATCTTGTTATCACCAGAACAGCTGAAAAGAAAAATACCTACGATGCTCTTCAGCGTTGCGGGCTTATAAATACAGATCCACTTAATAAATTGTAATGAGGTCATCAGTTCGTAACGGTCAAAGAGAGGTGGGGTAAATGAGAATGTTGTCTGTTTTACCTGATGAATCCTTGTTCAGTCGGTTTTGTCGGACAGCTACCGTGTACGGTATGTCCCCATCTTCTCTGTTAACGATCATTTTCCACAAACCTGATATGAGCGTCCATCCAATTCTCAATTCAGGATTAAAGGCTATTTCTCTTCATACATCCGAAAGTGCAGACCAGCTCTGGCATGAACAGACTTTACTCCCTCTGTTTGCCTGGGCACTACCAATCAGTCGTAATGAAATTATGGATTTCAACACGACCCCTGCCAGGCTTAATCGATTGTGCCGCCTTAGTAATTTTTCACTAGGACAGCGGACACTATTGAAGTTTTGCCCGGTTTGCGCTCGTGAAGATACTTTTCATTATGGTGTTACTTATTGGCATCTGGCGCATCAACTTCATGGGGTTACAACCTGCCATCGGCACCAGGTAGTGCTTGAAAGCATCAATGTCCCTTCTGCACCGCACATACGTATTGGACTGATGCCTCCTGTTTCGTATACAGAACAACTCAGCAATGAGACAGACTTCGATTTTGCTAAATTTTGTTATGAGTCCATAAATATAATCAGAAGAAAAGAAATTTGTCACCCAAATTACATGGATGTACTTAAAAAGTTAAATTTATTATCATTGGACGGGAATCTGAAGAAAAATGTATTTTACGCACATGTTTATGCTAAGTGCCAGTTATTTGGGGAGGGTTCATCGGAGCTTCTACCGACATCCCTTACTGATTATCACTACTGGGAGCCTATACTCAAAGATAAATGTTGTCAGCATCCCACAAAACACCTTTTGCTTTGTTATTGTTTGTTAAATACTTGCTGGCCAACGTATGCAGGAAGTCGTCCTAATAAAAAGAAAGAAATCTTTAAAAGTCATAAGGAATACAGCTTTCATATGGCTGAAAATAATACTAGTGTTAGCAACCTTGGGAGAGAATTTAATCGCAGCAGATGTTACATTAAAACACTTATTTATAAAAAATACCTGAGGGCGTTTAAGCGAAACACAAAAATTAATATATTCACTGAATTGCTTATCAAGTCTATGGCTGTAAGGGGGTTTAGTCTGGCATCCATAGCTGAGAAAAACTCATTATCGGAAGGAACTGTATCCTCTGTAATTTCATCTTGTTACGGTTTATGCTCATGGCGTAAAAAATGTAAAAAAGATTCTTTAAGACGGCGTCATAAGCAGAAAATATTAAGATTTATACATAATCAATCCATTTCTGTAACGCGAAAGTTAGTCAAGGAAAGTTGTTATGCTAGTTTCTTTTGGCTAAATAAACATGAAAATGGCTGGCTTAATTCCTGTCTTCCTAAAGCAGTACGATGTTATAGAAATAAAAGAGTAGACTGGAGCGAGAGAGATATAATCTCATCATCATTAATAAATGTTGTTTTATCTCAGGGGCAATACCCGATGTCACTTACAAGCCTGGATGCTTTACTGGGGGGGCATAACTGGCTTTTGAAATACAGAGATAAACTACCAATGACAATGACACTTCTCAGGAAAAAGAATCTAATTAAATAAGAGGGAGTGATATGGTTTACGAAAATGAATTGTGGCACAGTTTTCTTCTGCGTTCACAGATAATGTATAACTTATCCAATTGCAGGAACATAATATCTAAGCATGGTGAACTAAGGTACGATGCCTTTCCTCGGCTCGAACTGATTGATATGTACAAATTGCATAGTTTGCAGGATATATATGACATTCTTGCCACAAGAAATGGTTATATACTAACTTCCAATATAGTGTCGTTATCTTCTGGTGTTTACGGGTATTTCAACGCTGTTGAAGATGCCTGTCGAAATAATTTACACATAACTAATTCATATCCATTGGTAAACATCTCAAAGATTCATTACTGCCATAAATGTATTATTGAAGATATACACTCTAAAGGCATTGGTTATCTTCGTCATAGATGGTTGTTTGAATCTAAATGTGCAGCTCATAGTACCTGTTTATATGAGGTTTGTTTTGACAACTATTTGGATGCAGTGAAAGGACTTAGTGACTTAATTATAAGTGGAATAAATCCTCATGGTTATTGTTCCCTTGTGGTTGACATTTCAAATCCTTTCAAAACTCCAGTGTATTTATTGCCATGTGCCAGGGATAAAATTTTAAAATGGATTTCTGACAATAAAAATGAGCTGGTTTACTTTCTCTTTGACCTCTTTAAAAGTAAATCGCATTCTAGTTTATTAAAGGTTATTGAAGTCAGGATAATGCATAGTAGTTATATTTCTGCGGTGTTCAGGATATTGAGTGAGGTTAATTTTTGTAATTTCAACTCATTTATTACCGATTTATTCGAGGACGTAAGTTATGCCTCTGTTGGACTTGATGATTATTCTGTTAATGTGGATTTTCTCAGGCTAAAAGCCGCAGATTGCAAATTTTGCCGGTTCAATGGTAAAAATTTTTGCTCACTTTTTAATGTAAAGCTTCTTCGCTAATTTTTACTTCATTTATAAACTACTAAGAAAGCTAATAAGATAGGGTTATATATTTTGATTAGGGCGGGAATAAATTATCACTTCCCGAGTATCCCTGGGGGTTACCACCTGAGTATGATGCCGGTTAGCAACAACGTCTAAAAGACCTACGATCACGATAAATGTCACTGGGTCACTCTCAAGCAAAGTGGTCAGGGGTGCTAGATACCAGTACTGCTTACTCAACACGGCCTTGTTTTTGAAAGATGCCGAATCTTGGCAAGAGGCGTATTACAGCCTATAGTCTGTTAATGAGTATTACAGCTTATCTGCTGTAAATCCATTCGTTGTGCTTGTTAACCCGTCGATACGGAAGATCACTTATGAACACTCAATACGCTTTGAAGACCTTGAATCAGTTGCGTCCTGTTTTAATCGGCTTTCGCAAAGCCAATGGACTGACGCAAAGAGATGTTTCTGAACGTTTGGGTGTAACACAGCAAACTTATGCCCGACTGGAGGCCAACCCTGCAAGTGTGGGTTTTGAGCGTTTGTTTAGAGTGTTCAGCGTCCTTGGAGTGGAGATCGTACTTTCATCCAGGGAACCATTGTCAGATGCAAAGCCCGAATACGGAGCTTTGCACAATGATTCTTCACTTCCAGCCAGGCGGGAGAAATGGTGACGCCATGCGCTTCCCGGTCTAATTGTCTGCAGCAATATTAACCCCTTAGCGGCCTGAAGTATCAGGTTGCTATGAAGCCTTTCGTTTCTTCTGTTATGTTAAATACACCAGTTTGAGCTGTTTCGGACAACCATAAATTATCTCTTCACTCTTAAATGAAAATTTTATGTCGATCACATTATCGATGAATTTAGGAAATAATCCGTAAATGAAAATCTATCTACCTTTAAATTTATCAATGTCCGTACGACATAATTAATATCAAAGAATGTGTATTATTATCATTTAAATCATAAAAGCCATGAGTCAGTTCCAAAAAATATAATGAGCATTGAAATTATTACCCATCATTCTGGAGTTTTAACTTAGCCATGTATCGAACCACAAGTTGGCTTCCGGTGTTTTGAGGAGCAGTAAAGTTCAGAAAGCGCGACCAGATCATAATCCAGAAATGTCGTTAAGATATTCTCAATAACGGTTATCCCTGCATGCTGGCAGGCATTTGAAAATATATTTTGTATTCAGGTTGCAGCAAAACGCTTTCTTACACACAGGACTTCATATGCGGCTCAAAAAATTAAAACTGAAAAACTTCAGAGGCTACAGAAACTCTACTGAAATCATTATTGATGAAGGCATGACGGGCATTGTTGGTCGTAATGACTTTGGGAAATCAACGCTTCTGGAAGCGCTGGCTATTTTTTTTGAAACAGAAGGAATGAAGGCTGACAAGAATTGAATCGCCACGGGTTTAACAGACACCTCAGAGTCATTTAAGATGGCTTAAAGAGAGGTGCCCATGAGCGGTAAGCGTTATCCCGAAGAGTTTAAAACTGAAGCAGTCAAACAGGTTGTTGATCGCGGTTATTCTGTTGCCAGCGTTGCAACACGTCTCGATATCACCACCCACAGCCTTTACGCCTGGATAAAGAAGTACGGTCCGGATCCTTCCACTAATAAAGAACAGTCAGATGCTCAGGCCGAGATCCGCCGTCTCCAGAAAGAGCTGAAGCGGGTTACCGACGAACGGGACATATTAAAAAAAGCCGCGGCGTACTTCGCAAAGCTGTCCGACTGAGGTACGCCTTTATCCGTGACAACACCTGTTGCTGGCCTGTTCGCCTGCTCTGTCGGGTGCTGGATGTTCATCCCAGTGGTTTTTACGCCTGGCTTCAGCAGCCGCATTCACAACGCCATCAGGCAGACCTGAGACTGACAGGACAGATTAAACAGTTCTGGCTGGAATCGGGATGCGTTTATGGTTATCGCAAAATCCATCTGGATCTGCGGGACAGCGGGCAACAGTGCGGAGTGAACCGGGTCTGGCGACTGATGAAACGTGTCGGGATAAAGGCTCAGGTCGGATACCGGAGCCCGCGGGCACGTAAAGGCGAGGCCAGTATCGTGTCGCCCAACAGGCTCCAGCGACAGTTCAATCCGGATGCTCCGGATGAGCGTTGGGTAACGGACATAACCTACAGTGTGCCCGGAGTTCAGGGCGGGCATGGATGCTTAAATGAACCGCGAGTCTGTCTGGAATATTGAACCGGTAACTCACGATGAGAAACCCAACAATCCCACCGGGTGTGACGGTGGAGAACCTGAGCGGCAGTGACCTGCGGCATGCCCGCAGGGTGATGTAACCCGCTGACAACGGGGATTGAGGCGAGATCACTAAGCCGAGATGATCCTCAAGGTTAAGTACTGAAAGGCTGAAGAACATGAACCCGTTAATCCGCCTCTGTGGGTTGAAAACGTCACCACGGCCTACGTGATCTGACAGGCCGTGCAGGAGGAACTGGCAGTGATACGTAAGCACTGCCGGTCGAAGGTGTTTTGACATGTATGCGAAACACCGGGGCAGCAGCGTCTATCACGCTTGCGATGCTGACTTCTGCCAACTTGCGGCAAGCAAGGATAAAGAGTGCGACGGGCAGCCTCCTCAGTATGCCTGAGTCCAGGCAGGTAAACCGGGGAAGGTCAGCGACGGATGTTAAGGGGGCATGGCTCCGATGACGCGCTGGCTGGCGGAGCTTCCGTAGTAGTCCGCGATGGGGAAAGCCCATTACATGGCGAAGGGAAGCAGTTTGAATGTGTTTGCGACGTGAATTAACTGACCTAACGAGGTGAAGACCTTTGATAATCAGCGAAATGCAACGCAAGCTTGCCACATGGGCAGCCACCGATCCGTCCCTACGGATTCAACGGCTGCTGCGTCTGATAACACAACCAGAATGGCTGGCTGAAGCGGCGCGGATCACGCTTTCATCAAAGGGGGCCCATACCCCCGGCGTTGATGGCGTGAACAAAACAATGCTACAGGCCAGACTGGCTGTTGAGCTGCAAATCCTCAGGGATGAATTACTCTCAGGCCACTACCAGCCCTTGCCCGCCAGACGGGTTTACATCCCTAAAAGCAACGGCAAACTGCGACCACTGGGTATCCCCGCGTTGCGGGATCGTATTGTTCAGCGGGCCATGCTGATGGCGATGGAGCCGATATGGGAGAGTGATTTTCATACGCTCTCATATGGCTTCCGGCCTGAGCGCAGTGTCCACCACGCGATCCGCACGGTGAAATTACAGCTCACAGACTGTGGTGAAACCCGGGGACGCTGGGTGATTGAAGGCGACCTGTCCAGTTACTTCGACACCGTACATCATCGACTGCTGATGAAGGCTGTACGCCGCAGGATCAGTGACGCACGTTTCATGACTCTGCTGTGGAAAACCATCAAGGCGGGACATATCGATGTCGGTCTCTTTCGGGCGGCCAGTGAAGGTGTACCACAGGGCGGTGTTATATCGCCGCTATTATCGAACATCATGCTGAATGAGTTCGATCAATACCTGCATGAGCGCTACCTGAGCGGGAAAGCCAGAAAAGATCGGTGGTACTGGAATAACAGTATCCAACGGGGCCGAAGTACGGCGGTCAGAGAAAACTGGCAGTGGAAACCCGCGGTGGCGTACTGCCGCTATGCCGATGATTTTGTCCTCATCGTCAAAGGCACCAAAGCACAGGCGGAAGCCATCAGGGAGGAGTGTCGGGGTGTGCTCGAAGGCAGTCTGAAACTCAGGCTGAACATGGATAAGACTAAAATCACCCATGTTAATGACGGCTTTATCTTTCTGGGGCACAGGATCATTCGCAAACGCAGTCGTTATGGCGAGATGCGAGTGGTCTCAACGATCCCGCAGGAGAAAGCCAGAAACTTCGCCGCATCGCTGACAGCACTGTTATCAGGCAACTACAGTGAAAGCAAAGTCGATATGGCTGAACAACTCAACCGAAAACTGAAAGGCTGGGCCATGTTCTATCAGTTCGTTGATTTTAAGGCCAAAGTCTTCAGTTATATCGACCGTGTCGTGTTCTGGAAGCTGGCTCACTGGCTGGCCCGCAAATACCGTACAGGTATCGCTTCCCTGATGAGGTGGTGGTGTAAATCACCGAAACCGGGTCAGAGCAAAACGTGGGTTTTATTTGGTAAAACCAATCACGGCAAGCTCAGCGGCGAAATACTGTACCGGTTGGTGGGGCAAGGCAAGAAGCTGTTCCGCTGGCGGCTACCCGAAGGTAATCCCTATCTGAGGACGGAGACCAGAAACACGTATACATCGCGCTTTACAGAAGTGGCAATGGCGTTCGCCAGCATTTAAATGGAGAGCCGGATGCGCTGAAAGGTGCACGTCCGGTTCGGGGAGGAGAGGCAGGGAAATAGTCCGACTACGCCCTGCCTCTTACTCTACTCAGGACCCACGAAGGCTGGCTGTATCTTGCCGTGGTTGTTGATCTGTTCTCACGCAAAATTATCGGCTGGTCCATGCAATCCCGGATGACAAAGGACATTGTCCTGAACGCACTGCTGATGGCTGTATGGCGGCGTAATCCCCAAAAACAGGTGCTGGTTCATTCGGATCAGGGCAGTCAGTACACAAGCCATGAGTGGCAGTCGTTCCTGAAATCACACGGCCTGGAGGGCAGCATGAGCCGTCGCGGTAACTGCCATGATAATGCGGTTGCAGAAAGCTTTTTCCAGTTGTTGAAACGCGAACGGATAAAGAAAAAGATCTACGGAACGCGGGAAGAAGCCCGCAGCGATATTTTTGATTACATCGAAATGTTTTATAACAGTAAGCGTCGGCATGGTTCTAGCGATCAGATGTCACCGACAGAATATGAAAACCAGTATTATCAACGGCTCGGAAGTGTCTAGATTATCCGTGGCGATTCAAATGACATGAACTGTTTCAGCCTGAGAGAAGGGGAGGGCCGTTTTGAAATAGCCTGTGAATTCGATGATCTGCCCGATTTTATCATGATCGACGACAGGGTGCAGACCACGCTCGCCTCAGAACATCTGCTGAATGAAGACGGCAATTTTGAAATCGTCAAAACGTTTAAAGCAACGACCTCAGGAAAACCGGAGCAGACCTGCATCCGCTGCATCCACCCGGATGAGGAGCCCCTGAGAAATTTACTGGGCATGAAAATTTCCGAACTCAAGGCGGTGGGAAAAGAAGTTGAAAAAAATGTGGCGGATAAACGCACCGCATCGTTATGGCGTCAGGCCATCAGGGAAGCCGCCGCTCCCTATACCTGTTCGGAAATGTTGCTGGATGTCGATAAAGAGTTTGGAACCGACACAAAATCATTATGGGGTAAGATCCTCGATTTGCTGCCCACGTATGCGATTTTCAAAGCCGACAGGGAAAGCAGCGACGGGGATTCAGAAGCTAAAAACCCCTTACAGCAGGCCGTAAAAGACGCTCAGGCGGCGCTGCAGGACAAAATTACAGCGCTGGAAAATGAGATCCAGGACAGCGTACTGGATGTCGCACAGAGAACGCTGGATAAATGGGTAAGCGGATTAAATGGTTGATCTTACCTTTGCATGAGAGTGAGACAGACCGGCATCTCATCGGATTATCTGGTTGATGCTTCACCTACTGCTGGTGCATGTTTCCTTCGCTAATTCCAGCAAGAACCCCACACGCCTCAACTTCCCGGTCATCGTTGCAACTCGCTCTCAGTGAAACGAGTTGTTTCTCAAGCGCTTGCAGAGCGGTTATCTGCGACCGCACATGAGAGATGTGATCATCGAGCAAGGCGTTGACGGCGGTACAAGGCTGATGAGGGTCGTCCTGATAGCTCTGTAGTTCGTGAATCTCAGCCAGTGACAGGCCCAGGATTCTGCAGCGACGGATGAAGGCCAGCCCCTCACCATGCTTCTCGGTATAGACACGGTAACCGTTGTCCTGCCGATCAGGCGGCGGCAACAAGCCCTGCTGTTCATAGAAGCGGATCGTCTGTGTTTCGACCCCTACCAACTGCGCCAACTGACCAATGCGCATCAGCCTCCTCCCCAACGGATTCTTTACTCTATTGACCTTATAGTAGCTTTATAGTTTTAAATGGTACCACAACATTGTTCAAGTGGAGTCGTATCATGAGCAAATCCTGTGGTGGCGCCTGTGGCGGTGATGCAACGTCCGCAGCGGATACCGATATACAGGCCTCCTCCGAGGCGCCAGGGAGATGGGTCAGTGTTTATGCCGTGCCGAAGATGGACTGTCCATCAGAAGAACGAATGATTCGCCTAGCCCTGAACGGCTTTGAGGAGATTCGGGCGCTGTCCTTCGACTTGTCGAACCGCCGGCTGAAGGTCGTGCATGACGGCGAGGTCGAGCCCGTCACCTCGAAACTGAAGACCTTGGGGCTAGGCGCCTCGCTTCAGGAAACCGTCGCTGCAAATCCGGAGACCATCAAGGCCGCCGAGTTTTCGGCAGCTTCTGCTAAGCAAGAATCCGGGACCCTGCGCTGGTTGCTCGGCATCAATGCACTTCTGTTCGTGGTGGAAATGACTGCCGGTCTGATCGCCCGGTCCACCGGCCTGATTGGAGAATCCCTGGACAATTTTGCCGATGCGGCGGTGTACGGGCTTGCCCTTTATGCGGTTGGACATAGCGTGAAAATGCAGGTACGTGCCGCGCATCTTGCTGGTGTACTGCAACTGATCTTGGCTGTGGGCGTGCTCGTAGAGGTGGTGAGACGCTTTGTATTCGGTAGTGAGCCTGAATCGCTGGTGATGATGGCTATCGCATTCGTCGCATTGATTGCCAATACCAGTTGTCTGCTGCTCATATCCAAACATCGGGAAGGCGGGGCGCACATGAAGGCAAGCTGGATATTCTCGGCCAACGACGTGGTGATCAACCTGGGGGTCATCACCGCCGGCGCCCTGGTCGCGTGGACCGGTTCCAATTATCCGGATCTGATTATCGGCACCATCGCGGGGGGCATTGTACTTAACGGTGCCAGACGCATTTTGGCGTTGAAGGGTTAAATAATGCTCATTATTGGCAAAAAGCTCTCGCCGTATGCCCTATTGTCCATATCGGGCCTGCTGGCAGCGTCTGATCAGGCTGTAAAGTGGCTGGTGCAGCAATCAATGGCCTATGGCGAGTATGTTTCGGTGACCCCGTTCTTTAACTGGGTGCACCTATGGAACACCGGTGCCGCATTCAGTCTTTTTGCGAATGGTGGAGGCTGGCAGCGCTACTTTTTTATCGGAATCGCGGTAGTGGTCTCGATTTTTCTGATCAAGCTGATCCTTGAAAATCGTCATAAAGGAGAAGCCATCGCTTACAGTCTTATCCTCGGTGGCGCCATGGGCAACCTGATTGACCGGGTCTTTCGCGGCTATGTTGTGGATTCCTTTGATTTCTATTGGCGAGACTGGCATTGGCCGGCCTTCAACCTGGCTGATATTGCAATTGTCCTCGGTGCCTTACTTTTCGTTTCCAGCAGCTTGTTGGGTAAAAAAGGGGTCGTCTCAGAAAACGGAATCTATGGTCACTCCCGTTTTTGCAACACCGATTTTGACGACAAGTTGGCTTGCTTGAATCTATCCGGCGTCTGAATGGGATTTTATTCCCGCGCCTCGATGAGTTCCGCGCCTGATGAACCTCCAGAAAATATACGGCTTCAATGAGCCTTTCCGTTTTACAGGTTCCTCAACAGGCCGGTGGGCCGTTAGTATCATCAATATCAGTATTCGCAAAACCAGATGAATGATTGTTTAAACTGGTGTATTTCTGCCTTTATGCTTCGTAAGTTTGCTGTCGCGCCGTCAGTGCCCAGGCTATTCTGGCCAGCTTGTTTGCCAGAGCACAGGTGACGACAAAGTTGCTTTTCCGACACAACAACTCCCTGACCCAGTCGGCCAACTTGCCAGACTGGTGTTCCAGTTTTTGTATGAATACCCTGGCACACTGAACCAACAAAGTTCGGATCTTTTTGTTGCCCCGCTTGCTAATCCCTAACAATGTCGTCCGACCTCCCGTGCTGTACTGTCGGGGTACCAGCCCTGTTGCCGCCGCAAAGTCACGGCTGCTGGCGTACTGCTTCCCGTCGCCAATCTCAGTTGAAATAGTACTGGCAGTCAGCGTTCCAACGCAGGGAATACTCAGCAAGCGCTGTCCAACCTCATCTTCGTCCAACTTTCGTTTCAACTGAGATTCCAGATCTTTAATCTGCTCAACAAGATAGTGATAATGCTGTTGTAATTTCAGCAGTAACTGGCTGAGATAAAGAGGCAAACTACTGTCCTCAAGAAGGGTACTCAGTCGACTAATAACGGCAGCACCTCGCGGAACGCTGATACCAAATTCCAGCAGAAAAGCATGCATCTGATTAGTTGTTTTCACCTTATCCTGAACCAGGGATTCACGGACACGATGCAGAGCTCGCATTGCCTGCTGAGATTCGGTTCTGGGCTGCACGAAACGCATAGATGGACGTGATGCTGCTTCACAGATAGCTTCAGCATCAACGAAGTCATTTTTGTTGCTTTTAACGAATGGGCGGACAAATTGCGGTGATATCAGCTTTGGAAAATGCCCTAACTCTGCCAGCTTGCGTGCCATAAAGTGAGAACCGCCACAGGCTTCCATTGCGATGGTTGTAGCGGGGCATGTCGCCAAAAATTCGATCAACTTTGGCCGGGTAAATTTTTTACGGTAAACAGCCTTCCCGCGACGATCCTGGCAATGAATATGGAAAGAGTTTTTACCCAGATCGATACCAATGAGCGCAATGTTTTCCATGATAGTTCTCCGAATGAAAGCCTGTCCTCAGCATAATACCGGGAAGGAGGGAGTGACCATCTCATTAAATAAAGCACGCTAAGCCGGTTGCAGCGGCCGTAGCGGCCTGAACTTGCCCGCGCCGATCTTGGCGCTGCTGCGCCAGAGGTAATCGCCGGTCAGGTTGATGTGCTCCCAGCCGAGCGGCGACAGGTACTGCAACAGGCCGTCATCGACGGCTTGACCGTGGCCACGCAAGGCGTTCGCGGCCCGCTCCAGATAGACCGTGTTCCATAGCACGATGGCCGCCGTCACCAGGTTGAGGCCGCTGGCCCGGTAGCGCTGCTGCTCGAAGCTGCGGTCGCGGATTTCCCCCAGGCGGTTGAAGAACACGGCGCGGGCCAGCGCGTTGCGCGCCTCGCCTTTGTTCAGCCCGGCATGCACGCGGCGGCGCAGCTCGACGCTTTGCAGCCAGTCCAGGATGAACAGTGTGCGCTCGATGCGTCCCAGCTCACGCAGGGCGACGGCCAGGCCGTTCTGGCGCGGGTAGCTGCCAAGCTTCCTGAGCATCAGCGAGGCCGTCGCCGTGCCCTGCTTGATCGAGGTGGCCATCCGCAGGATTTCATCCCAATGGGCGCGGACGTGCTTGATGTTGAGCGTGCCGCCGATCATCGGTTTCAACGCCTCGTAGGTGGCATCGCCCTTCGGGATGTAGAGCTTGGTGTCGCCCAGGTCACGAATGCGCGGGGCGAAGCGGAAGCCCAGCAGGTGCATCAACGCGAAGACGTGGTCCGTGAACCCTGCCGTGTCGGTGTAGTGCTCCTCGATCCGCAGGTCGGATTCGTGATACAGCAGGCCGTCGAGCACGTAGGTCGAGTCGCGCACGCCGACGTTCACGACCTTGGTGTGGAACGGCGCGTACTGGTCGGAGATATGGGTGTAGAACGTCCGCCCTGGGCTGCTGCCGTATTTCGGATTGATGTGGCCGGTGCTCTCGGCCTTGCTGCCGGTGCGGAAGTTCTGGCCGTCCGACGATGACGTGGTGCCGTCGCCCCAATGCTCGGCGAAGGGATGTCGGAACTGCGCGTTGACCAGCTCGGCCAGTGCCGCCCCGTAGGTTTCGTCGCGGATGTGCCAGGCTTGCAGCCAGGCCAGCTTGGCGTAGGTCGTGCCGGGGCACGATTCCGCCATCTTGGTCAGGCCCAGGTTGATCGCGTCGGCGAGGATCGTGGTCAGCAACAGGTTTTTGTCCTTGGCCAGGTCGCCTGACTTCAGGTGGGCGAAGTGCCGGGTGAAGCCCGTCCATTCGTCTACCTCCAGCAGCAATTCGGTGATCTTGACGTGCGGTAGGATCATCGCCGTCTGGTCGATCAGGGCCTGTGCGGTATCGGGCACCGCCGCATCGAGCGGCGTGATCTTCAGGCCCGACTCCGTGATGATGGCGTCCGGCAGCTCGTTGGCCAGCGCCATGCGGTTGACGGTGGCGAGCTGCGTTTCCAGCAGCGTCAGCCGGTCATGCAGGTACTGGTCGCAATCGGTGGCCACGGCCAGCGGCAATTCGCTGGCCTGCTTGAGGCTGGCGAATTTCGCGGGCGGCACCAGGTAGTCCTCGAAGTCCTTGAACTGGCGCGAGCCTTGCACCCAGATGTCGCCGGAGCGCAGCGCGTTCTTCAGCTCCGACAGCGCGCACAGTTCGTAGTAGCGCCGGTCGATGCCGGTGTCGGTCATCACCAGCTTCTGCCAGCGCGGCTTGATGAACTCGGTCGGCGCGTCGGTGGGCACCTTGCGGGCGTTGTCGCTGTTCATGCTGCGCAGCACCTCGATGGCGTCGAGTACGTCCTTGGCGGCGGGCGCGGCCCGCAACTTGAGCACGTCGAGAAATTCCGGCGCGTAGCGGCGCAGCGTGGCGTAGCTCTCGCCGATGCGGTGCAGGAAATCGAAGTCCTCGGGTTGCGCGAGCCGCTGCGCTTCGGTGACGCTCTCGGCGAAAGCATCCCAGGACATGACGGCCTCGATGGCGGCGAACGGATCGCGGCCCGCTTGCTTGGCCTCGATCAGCGCCTGGCCGATGCGCCCGAACAGCCGCACCTTGGCATTGATCGCCTTGCCGGATGCCTGGAACTGCTGCTGATGCTTGTTCTTGGCGGCATTGAACAGCTTGCCCAGGATGCGGTCATGCAGGTCGATGATTTCGTCGGTGACGGTGGCCATGCCCTCGATGGCGAGCGCCACCAGGGTCGCGTAACGCCGCTGCGGCTCGAACTTCGCCAGGTCGGCGGGCGTCATCTGGCCGCCCTCGCGGGCGATCTTGAGCAGCCGGTTCTGGTGAACCAGCCGCTCGATGCCGGAGGGCAGGTCGAGCGCCTGCCACGCCTTGAGGCGTTCGATGTGTTCCAGCATGTGCCGCGAGTTCGGTTTGACCGGGGATTGCCGCAGCCAGGCCAGCCACGTCGTCTTGCCGTTGTCGCGGCGCTTGAGCAGATCGTCGAGGCGACGGCGATGCACGTCCGTCAGCGGCTCAGCCAAGGCGTCGTAGAGACGCCGGTTGGCGCGGGTAATCGCTTCGGCGCTCGCCCGCTCGACGGCGTTGAGGGCGGGCACAATGACCGACTGCCGCCGCAGGTGCTCGATCAAGGCTCTGGCCAGCACGATGCCCTTGTCGGTTTGCATGGCCAGCTCGGTCAGCAACTGGACAGCCTGCCGGTAGTGGCCAATCGTGAACGGCTGGAAGCCGAACACCGTTTGCAGCTCGACCAGGTGCTCGCGTCGGGTCTGCTCACGCTGCCCGTACTCGTCCCAGCTTTCGATGCCGACCTTGAGCTGGTTGGCGACCAGTCTCAGCAATGGCGGGAACGGTGGCTCATCAGCGCCAAGGATGACGCCGGGAAAGCGCAGGGGCATTGTTGTTCGTCATCGCTTAGACTTTCTCAATCTGGCTACACGGGATCCAGCACCGATTCCCCCACGGATGGCGATGTATAGAAGATGAATTCATTGCCAGACGAAGTCCAATGGCCGGTGGCTATAGTTTTGATACCTTTGAGCGACATGCGCAGTCTTGGGGGGCCGGGCGTCGCAGGCGGACCGGTCGGCCGGGACCTCCACCTGCCCGTCAGGGGGCCGGTCGGAAATCCAGCACGAACGCGACGACCTTTTCGGCGGACATCTCGCACGGCTTCAGCAATGTTCTATCTGATGTAACGCGATAGAGGTTGAAGCTGACAATGTCGGTCCCGGCCAACTCCCTGGCGAACAGGCTGTTGCGACGTCCGTCACCGGATCGCCGGACAGTCACGCCGAAACGCCGGCCTTCGTAGGCGCCTTCGCTGTATCCCTCGGGAAGCTGCGCGAAGGCGGCATCGAACTCGGCATGCTCCATCTCAATCCAGTCGTCTTGATTCGACAGAAGCCCAAGGGTCCGAGGCCCTCGGCGCCAGTCCGCGGAGAAGGTCCGGGGCGGAGCCCTGTAGCCGACGCGGCCTGGGATGGGCGGAAAAGCCGTCCCGCGGGCGCTTGCACATGGCGCTGAGGCCGCCACCTGTCCGCCTGCTACGCAACCTCCACGCCTTTCCAGAAGGCGATATGATCCCGGATGCCCTCGGCGCCTGGCGTCGGATCTGGATAGGTCCAGGCTGCGTTCACGTTGAGCGCGTCTCCCACACGCACATGGAAGTAGCGCGCGGTGCCCTTGATCGGGCAGACGGACGTGTGCGGGCTCATCTCAAGCAGGCCAAAATCGACTGCCGACGGTGGGAAGTAGTGGTTTCCCTCGACGACGACCGTCTCGTTGCTTGTGGCGATGGTGGCGTCATTCCAGATAGCTGAGACCAACGGACTCTCCTTTCGTATTCATCAACCGGCACGGGGCTTGCGGGCTGTCTGCCCCAAGGCCGCACCCCCTCAGATGGCGGGCGGCGTGCGCCCCAGGAGTTTGTCGAGTTCGCCTCTGACATCGAGCTCGAAAAGCTCGTCGGAGCCACCGACATGCGTGCCGTTGATGAAGATCTGCGGCACGGTGTTTCGACCCGACGCTTCCGTCATGGCCTGCCGGTGAACCGGATCCGCCTCGATATCGAGTTCCTTCCATTGCACGCCCTTCTCCTCGAGGAGCATCTTCGCCCGGCGGCAGAACGGGCATCAGTTCGTGATGTACAGCAGCACATCAGTTGTCATATCGCGTCTCCGACAGTTGGAAGCGGATCGCTGTCATGGCGTTGATCTACCGTCAGCCGCGTTCGAGGAGGGCGACTGTGCCTTGACCGCCGTCGGCGCAGATGCTGACGATTGCGCGCGATCCGGGCGGCATGGCCCAAAGTTCCTTTACCGCCTGGCTGAGGTCGCGCGCGCCTGTAGCGCCGAACGGATGACCCAGGGCGACCGAGCCTCCATTGGGATTGACGCGGTCCCAGTCAAAATCGCCCATAGCCGCCTGGACACCGGCTGTCGCGCGCACCCACTCCCGATCGGTGATGGCCGCGACGTTCGCCAGGACCTGGGCTGCAAAGGCTTCGTGGATTTCCCAGAGTGCGATGTCGGAGAAGCTGAGTTGATGCCGCGCGAGCAGGCGCGGAATGCCATAGGAGGGCGCCATCAGCAGGCCCTCGGTGTGGAGATCGACGGCAGAGATCTCGTAGTCGACGAGCCGCGCGTAGGGGGTGCCCGCCGGGAGTCTCGCCACACCGGCTTCGGTAGCGACCCAACACCCGGCGGCTCCATCCGTAATCGGTGAGCTGTTGCCGGCGGTCAGGGTTCCCCTCCCGCTGTCGCGATCGAAGGCGGGCTTGAGTGCGGCCAGCCGTTCGGGCGACGTATCGGCGCGCGGGTTCGCATCGCGCGCCAGCTCAGGCAGCGAAATCACGAGATCGTCGAAGAAGCCACGTTCCCAACCAGCGACTGCCCGCTGGTGGCTCTTGAGCGCCCAATCATCCTGCGCGACGCGCGAGACCCGCCAAGCCTTGGCGGTCTCCTCCATATGATCACCCATCGTCCTTCCGGTGATCCGGTTTGCCCAGCCCTTTGTGGGGAGCACGTAGTCTCGTGGAGTCAGAGACTGGAGGGCGGCAAGCGCGGCGGTCGCATCCTGCGCAAAGAGGTCGGTGAGCCGCTTCGATGCATCGGCCGTCAGGGCGATTGACGGCCGGCTCATGACTTCGGACCCGCCGACCATGGTGAGGTCGGTTCCTCCGCCCAGCATCCCTGCCGCAGCGAAGGTCGCCGTCATGCTGGTCGAGCATGCCAGGACGACGGAGAACGCCGGAACAGTCGGATTGAGCTTGGCATCAAGCCAGGTTTCGCGAGCAATATTGCTCCAGCCCAAATTCGGGATCACGGTTCCCCAGACGAGGAGATCAGGCTCCGCCTGCGCCGCCATCGCCTGCACGACAGGCACGGACAGAGAGATGGCATCGTAGGCAGCCAACGCGCCTCCGCCGCGGCCGAAAGGCGTCCGAAGGCCAGCGGCAATGAAGACGGGTTCGGCAAAGCGGCTCATGATGATCTCCAAAATTAATCCGTGGGCTGCACGTCCACGATCGGCGGGACGCGAAGTAGCTTGCGCCGCTAGCCGCCGTAGCGCTCGGTTTTGACAATGGAGGGGTCCAGGCCGGCCAGCAGCGCGCCCTCGGTCGCGATGTTGACGAAACCGTTGGACCCGCAAACGAATACTTGTGTGGGCTTTCGGTGAAGCCGGGCCAGAACTTCTTGGACCATCACGCCGTCGATCCGTCGCGCAAAGTCCGATGCGCGGATCGGGTTCTCGCGCGTAATTGCCAGCGCCAAGGCGAATGCCGGATCGCTGCATTCGATGGAATGAAGCTCTTTTGAGAAGAGAACGTCTTCAGCGGTTCGTGCGGACAGGAGCAGCGCTGTCGGCACGACCTGGGCTAGTGCGCGGCGCTGCCGGATCATCGCCATCAACGGCACGAGGCCGGAGCCTGCCCCGATCAACAGCACTGGGTCTATGGCAGGTTCAGGCCATAGGAAATGGCCGCCGAGCGGACCACGAAGCTCGATTTCGTCTCCGATCGCCGCGACATCGTGGAAGAACGGCGAAACTTCGCCATCCGGCAGGCGCTCGATAGCGAGCTCGACCGTCGGGAACGAGATTGCCGAAGACGCAATCGAGTAACTCCGCATCGCACTGTAGCCACCGGGCGCGGTCAGCCGGACATCGACGTGCTGCCCTGCGATGTGCGCGAACGGTTTGCTCAACCGAAGGAAGAAGCTCTTGATACTCGGGGTTTGCTGGACGATTTCGTCGATCACGCATGACTGCCACGCGATTTGCGCGCCGTTTTCAGTCATTGGTGTATCGCTGCTCGCGCCACGGATCGCCATAGATGTGATAGCCGCGCAGCTCCCAGAAGCCCGCCTCGTCACGCGTTGTGAATTGCAGCGCGTTCACCCATTTGGCGGACTTCCAGAAGTAAAGGTGCGGAACCAGAAGACGCGCCGGCCCTCCATGATCGCGGGGAAGCGGCTTGCCCGCATAGTTGAGGGCGACCATCGCTTTCCCGGAGAGCAGATCCGCCAGCGGGACGTTTGTCGAGTAATTATCGTAGCAGTGCGCCAAGACGAAATCGGTGGGCCGATCGAGCCCTGCATCTGCAAGGATGTCTTCGATGAGTACGCCCTCCCAGGCGGTATCCAGCTTGGACCAGGACGTGACGCAGTGAATGTCTCGGGTCATCTTGGTCTTCGGTAGGGCGTTGAACTCGCTCCAGTTCCACACTTTGACGGGCTTCGGACCGATCTTGACGGTGAATTTCCAATCGGAGGGCTCCACGCTCGGCGTTGGCCCGGCCGTCAGAACAGGGAAATTCTCCACGAGATGCTGACCCGGCGGTATCCGATCGGACTGGTCGCCGCCTGGACCGCGGCCTGTGAAACCTCTGGTGACCATAGCGAAACCCCCTTGCTTGTCACGACAGACCAGAACCTGATTCAGTTCAGAATTCTGTAAAAGATCTTTGCGCGCACAACCGCCGAACGAGCCAATTCACTGAAAATCAGAATACCGGATTCTCTATTAGCGTAGAGAAAAGTGTTGGACCATTTTGAGTCGTGGTTATGCGTGAAGACTATAGCGTCAGTCCAGTATGATTTCCCAATACCCTGTAGCTATAGTTTCGATAGCTTCGAATCGGCATTGCAGGCGTATCCCCGTCAGCGGATTTCGAGCGGACGCCGTCGCTTGCCAACGTTGGTGTGAGACCGGCGGGCGAGATCGCCCCTGCCAACGCGACCGCTGAGAGGTCGACTCCTCAACCGCTTGGGCGCTTATCGCCTCCATCCGGATGCTCACCCGCCGAACAGCAATAAACCGCTATTTTCGATAAACTTCTGAATCCGGCTCCGAGGTATGGAAACTATGTCGTACCGCTATTGGATATGTTGCGCGCATACCTTCATAGTCTGACACGCGAAATCTTTAAATCCTGAGTATATTTCGGAAGAAATTTCGATCTGATCGATAAGACTTCAGGATACAGCAAGCTGGAGACACCGATGAAAGCCGTTGGTTACAAGGTTCCGGGACCCATCGCCGAGGACGCCTCTCTGGTCGACATTGATCTGCCTCGGCCTGTCGCTGAAGGAGGCGATATCCTGGTTGAGGTGAAGGCTGTCTCGGTCAACCCGGTCGACTACAAAATCCGCAGCAGCACGCCGCCCGCTGATGGCGATTGGAAAGTGCTGGGATGGGATGCGGCCGGGATCGTGCAAGAGGTCGGCCCCGACGTGACGCAGTTCGCGGTAGGCGACGAGGTCTATTATGCCGGATCGCTCATAAGGCCTGGCACCAATGCGGAGTTCCATCTCGTCGACGCCCGGATCGTCGGTCGTAAACCCGCGTCGCTCGACTGGGCGGAAGCGGCGGCGCTGCCACTCACGACGTTGACGGCCTGGGAAGCCATGTTCGATCGCCTGGACGTGACGAAGCCCGTTCCCGGGGCGGCGGCGATCCTCATCATCGGTGGTGCGGGTGGGGTCGGGTCGATCGCCATCCAGATCGCTCGACAGCGCACGGATCTCATCGTCATCTCCACCGCCTCTCGGCCGGAAACCCAGGAGTGGGTTAAAGGGCTTGGGGCTCATCATGTCATCGACCACTCTCGGCCGCTCGCGCCACAGATTGCCGAGCTCAACATCGGCGCTCCCGCTTTCGTGTTCTCGACCACGCATACCGAGCAGCATGCATCCGACATCGCCGAACTGATCGCCCCGCAAGGACGGTTCGGATTCATCGACGATCCCAAGGCGCTCGACGTCATGCTGTTCAAGCGCAAGGCAGTGTCGATCCACCACGAGCTGATGTTCACACGGTCGCTCTACGGCACGCCCGACATGGATGAGCAGGGCAAGATCCTCAATTCGCTGGCGGTGCTGGTGGACGACGGCAAAATTCGCACGACGCTAACCGAAAAATTGTCGCCAATTAATGCCGCCAATCTGAAGACGGTGCACGCACTGATCGAAAGTGGCGCGGCAAGAGGCAAGATTGTCCTCGAAGGCTTCTGATGACTGCCACCGCCGAACGTCTTTTCTAACCTCAAGAACGCCGGACGGATTACGCCACGGCGAAGGAAATTTCATGACGAAATCCATTGCCACCGCCTCGATCAACCGCGAAACCGCCGTCGCCCTCATCGACGCGGCGATCGCCGCGGCACGTACAATCGGCATCCCGGCTGCGGTCGCCGTCGTCGACGCCACCGGTAACCTGCGCGCGTTCGAGCGCACTGATGACGCGCCGTTTCTCACCGTCGATGTTGCCATCGACAAGGCTTGGAGTTCCGCCTCGTTTGGGTACCCCACCCATGTCTGGAACGACTATGTTTCGAACGATCCAAAAGTGGCGCCGCTGGCCTATCGCCCCCGGATGGTCGCTGTCGGCGGAGGCTATCCGATCCTGGAAGACGGGAAGTTGATCGGCGGGATCGGCATCTCCGGAGGCAACTATCAGCAGGATCAGGATGCGTGCGTCGAGGCACTCACGAAAATCGGGTTCGAGCTGCCAGCCTGACGACTTTAAGGCCATCGCCAGCGGCGGTGGCCTGCAGATGCGACCTTATGAAAGACTTTAAGATGGAAGCGTTCGTCGTCTTCACCCGCGAAGAAACCACCGATCCGGAAGAACTCGCAACCTATTCTGCAGGCGTCGGCCCATCGTTCGATGGCCACGACGTAACCTTTCTCGCCGCTTATGGCGCGATGGAGCATTTGGAGGGGCCGCCCGTCGAAGGGGCCGTAATTTTGCGGTTCCCGACGATGCAGGCCGCCCGTGATTGGTATCATAGCCCCGCCTACCAAACCATCGCTGCGCACCGTTTTGCCGGTTCCCGCTATCGCGCCTTTGTCATTGAGGGGCGGCGGTGACACACCGACGGAAGAACGGCGGGGCTGGCCACGAGGTATCGGTCGGCGAACTCGCATCCTACAACCTGTAGGGGATCAAGGCGGTGAGGTTCGCGTGCCATCGCCACACGCGACCACTCATCGGACTTCTGCATCGGAATTGGAGGATCAGATGAGCGTCGACGAACGACAAGCCCCCGAGCTGCGGGTGCAGAGATGGATTGGCGCGGATGGAGAAAGCATCGCGCCGCTCAAGCTGTCGGATCTCGGCACCGGCCCGAAAGTCCTCTTCGCCTTCCAGCACTGGTGCCGTGGCTGCCATTTGCATGGATTTCCGACGCTACAAAGGTTGCATGGTGCATTGAGCGCCAAGGGCGTGGGCTTCGCGGTGATCCAGACCGTCTTCGAAGGAGCGGATGAGAACACCTTCGAGAAGCTGCGCGTGAACCAGCTCAAGTATGCGCTTCCTGTCGCGTTCGGTCAGGACGAGCCACCTGCCGGCGCGACGCTTCCCACCTTCATGGAGGACTACCGCACGCGGGGAACGCCCTGGTTCTCCGTGATGGACGCTGGCGGCCGCATCGTATTCTCGGACTTCCATCTCGACGCCGATCAGCTCGTGAAGGGACTGGAGCTGGTGTAACCGATGCGGCGCTGGGTCATCCTGATTGCCACCCATCTCGCGATGCTCGCCATGGGCTTCGCGGGCGGTGTCTACACGCTGCCGATCCTGACCGCCCCCCAGGCCCCGGACGCGGCGGCCTTGCGGACCATCTCAGCCGAGACGCTCTACGCAGGGCGTCTGGCCCGCGATCTCAAAGGCAGCGACCTGCTTCACTGGGGGGAAGGCGAGATCCGGGTCTCGCGCGACCGTATCGCCCATATCGGGCGCCTCGCCCCTGGTCCCGACTACAAGCTCTACCTCGCACCACGTTTCGTCGACACGAAGGAGGCCTTTCTCCTAATCAAGGACAGATCAGTCCGCGTGGGCGATGTGAAGACGTTCAACGGCTTCATCGTCGAGGTGCCTGCCGGCATCGATGTCCGTGACTACAACACGGTCGTCATCTGGTGCGAAGCATTCGACCAGTTCATCAGTGCGGCAGAGTATCAACCCTCAAGTCAGGCCCGAGAACGAGCCCGGCGATGGATACCATGAGGTCGGCGGGCAAGCGCGGCCTCGTTCTCGCGCCGGTGGCGGCGCTGCTGCTGAGCGTCGCCGCTCTGCTGCTGGGCAATGGCCTGCTGAGCACGCTCCTGATCGTGAGAGCCGGCCATAAGGGGTTCTCGACCGGCGCGATCAGCGCGATGATGTCCTTCTATTTCGCGGGTTTCACGATCGGCGCGCTCGTGTTGCCACCGATCATCGTCTCCGTGGGACATGTCAGAACCTTCGCCGGCTTCGCGGCCATTGCCTCGATGACCGCCCTTCTCCATGTGGCGTTCGTGGAGCCGATCGCCTGGATGCCGCTTCGCCTGATTACCGGCTTCGCCTACGCGGGCATGATCCTCGCAACGGAGAGTTGGCTCAACGCCCACGCATTGCCATCCACACGCGGGCAGCTCCTGTCGATATTCGGAGTTGTCTCTATGGGCTCATGGGCAATCGGGCAGGCGTTACTCAACATCGCACCGCCCGCCGACGTGACATTGTTCCTCATCGTGTCGCTGCTGATATCAGCGGCGGTGGTTCCGATCACCTTGCTGCCCAGTCATCCGCCGGCCCAGGTGGAACAGGAATGGGTCGCGTTCAGGGACCTCGTCCTCGTATCACCTCTCGCTGCGGCTGGCGCTTTCCTGGCCGGCCTGGCTATCGGTGGTTTCTGGGGCATGGGCGCGAACTTCGCCCAGAGCATCGGCCTCGATGTGGGCGGTATCTCCGCCTTCATGGCTGCGGTTCTTGGTGGAACGCTCGCCTTCCATTGGCCACTCGGTTGGCTTTCGGATCGAGTGCCCCGGAATCTTGTCATCGCCGGTGCGGCGCTGGCGTCCGCAGCGTCTGCCATCGGCGTAGCGTTGGCGGTGGAAGCGCCTCTGCCGCTGCTCCTTGCGGCAGGTGCGCTGTTCGGCGGCTTTGGCATCCCGATTTATTCGTTGTGTCTCGCCGTCGCAAACGACGATCTTCCGGCCGGTCGGCTACTCGGCACCGCGCGCGGGCTTCTGTTGCTCAACGGGATCGGGACAGCCGCTGGCCCCCTAATAGGAGCAGCTGCAATGAATATCGTCGGCCCTGGCGGCCTGTTCCTTTATGCGGCGGCGTTGCTCACGCTCCTGGCAGTGCTGGCCATCGCCCGCAGGCAGCCGAGGCGCGCCAACCAGGCCAAGGCGGCCCCCCGTTCTCCGAGCACGCCGATGATAACCGGATCTCTCGATACGATGATATGCATGGAGAAGCGGGCGCAGGGCGTGCGGGATTAGCGCGGCACGGCGCCTGCACGAACCGCGGGGTCAGGCGATGATAGCTGTTACGCGAATTTCGATACGCATGGTTGGAAGCCCCAGCGCTTCGATTCCCAACTGCGTCCAGATTGGAGCGCGGTCGGGCATGTAGTGGCGATACAGCTTGGCCATTGTTTCGTTGATCACGGGAGGGAATCCACCGACGTGATAGGAATTGACGTGGACCACATGCGGCCAGCGTGCTCCGGCGGTCGCGAGCGTCCGTTCCACGTTCTTGAACGCCTGCTCGATCTCTTCCTCAATCGACTCCGGAATGACGAGATCGTCGTTCCATCCGCCCTGTCCGGAGATCTCCACGCGGTCACCAATGCGCATTGCCTGAGAATAATGAAGCGCGTCATGCAGGCGCGTCCCGTATCCGGGGGTGATGAAGAATGAAGGTGTTGTCATGAGTTTGCCTTTGATGAGCCAGGTCAACGCGGCTGCAAGTGACCGTATGCATGCAGAAAGAGATGCAGGGCGTTCGGCACTAGCGCGCCGGCTGCGGTGGAGGGCTTTATTCCACGTCTTCTACGGTGAGGTCCCGGCCGTTGAACTGCACGGTCTCCCCGGCTCGGGCACCCTCGATCGCTTCGAAGATCGGCGCCATCGTGGAAATGCCCATGAGCTCACGCCCCTGACAGGTAAACTTGCTCGTTGACACCGCGATCACAAAGTGGCGGCCGGACAGCTTGACGACAGCGCCTTCGTTGACGGCCAACTTGGGGCCGAAATCGATCGTCCTGAGCTTTTCGAGTTTATTGGCGTAGTCATGGAGCGTGTCATCGAGCGCTTCAGCGAAGTCGCTCGCGACCTCGGCCTGAGCTAGTTCGTCGTTTTCGATCGGTTCGCTCCGATCGAGCCGAGCGGTAGAGACATAGTCCAGGTAGTTTTCGCGAGCGCTGTGCAACGCTGCTGTCTCCAGCAAGAGCATAGTTTCTCGTATGTGGTCCTTGTTCCAGTCCATAATCACCTCCTAATTTTCGATGTTCTTAAAGTTCAGCCTGCAGATGTGTGGGCCAGGAAGGCCAGCCTTTCCGGCTAAGCGACACCGCTATTCGTCGCTGATGACGTCTTCGCCCTGGTATGGAACCCTGATCAGCCGAGGATCTCGAATGATGCTCGTGACGAGCCAGACATATTCCTGCTCGGCGGTATCGAAGCCGAGGATGCTGAAGGATTGGCCGAAAGGGCATGGCGGGAAGTCTGGAAAGCCCTCGCGCAGAACGTAACGCTCGGGATCGCTGTGAAACTCGCTCTTGTAGACTTTCCGTAGTCCGTGCTTGCTCGGCGCGTCCTGGTCACCTGCCGGTGCTGTTTCCCGATGCGCCACAAGGCGCTCGGACAAGTCGCGGGGGCAGATTTCGTGGAACACGTCGAAGGCGTCGATCAACAGGCCTTTATGCTCTGTCGCCGGATCGGTGATCGCGTAGATGTTGGAGGCATCTTCGCCGTCGTCCCCGCTCTCGAGGCGCAACGCCGCATCGACGCGAATGCTGCATGCATCGAGGGTTGACCCTAGTTCGAGATCGACGAGATTGCCGTCCTTGACGCGGTATTCGCGGTCATAGCCTTTGGCGATGAATGACTGGACTGCTTCTAGAACGTCGGTCACCTGGGAGGTCATGGAAGCACCTTCATCTTGAACTGGATTGGACACGCTCGCGCACAAAGCGCGCTGTGACTCGGCGGACGGAGAAGCTCGCGAAGTGCGTTACTCATAGCCACTTGGCCTTCTTGAAGCGCATGAATAGGAGAAGGCAGAACACCGCTATCACTCCGAGCACGACGAAGTAGCCATATGGCGTGTCCAGTTCCGGCATGTGCTTGAAGTTCATGCCATATATTCCGGCGATCGCCGTCGGGACCGCCAAGAGCGCCGCCCAGGCCGCGAGCTGGCGAGTGACCACACCGATCCTTTGCGCTTCCAGAAGGCTGCTGGCCTCGAAGACCGTGGACAGGACAAGCAGGAGGCCGTCGACCATGGACTGCACGCGGTGGACATGGTCCGCGACGTCGTGGAAATATGGTGTCATTTCGGCGCTGATGCAGGGAAAGTGGCCGCGAACGAGCTTTCGCACCAGCTCGGCCATAGCCCCGAGCGTGCGCTGGAACCGCGTGAGTTCGGACCTTAGTTCGAAGATTCGCGCCACCTCTTCTGGCCCGAGGAAATCGTGCAGCGACCGTCGCTCCATCGCCAGGACGTCGTCCTCGATCATTTCGAAGATGGGCAGATACTGGTCGACCACTCGGTGCAAGATCGCGTGCAGCACATAGTCGACACCCTTGCCGAACTGCGTCGGCGATGCCTCGAGTTGCTCCCGAAGTTTGCCCAGCGCTCCGGCATTGCCGTGCCGCACGGTGATAAGGTGATTGTGACCGGTGAAGATCGCCATCTTGCCGTAGCTGATCCGGTCGCCGACCAGCTCGGCGGTCTGGGCGACGACGTACAACTCATCGTTGTAGACCTCGAGCTTGGGCGGGCACAGCGGGTGCATGGCGTTGTCGATCGCCAAAGGATGGAGGTTATACGTCGTCTGGATCGCGCTGAGTTCGTCTGCGGTGGGCTCGCTAAGCGCGATCCAGCAGAAGCCCGAGCGATTCTCGTTTAGTTCGACGTGCTCATCGAGCCTGATTTCACGGACTCGCTTACCTTCGTTGTAATAATATGCGGCGATAATGGTCATGCAGGCCTCGCAGGAATTCGCAGGCCACGCTGTACAGCCGGTCGCGCCAGCCCGCGTTCGAGCCATGCCTGCACGTTCGAATAGCTGCTTAGGCCGAGGATGTCGCCCGCTGCGTAGAATTCGACCAGCGCATTCACCCAGCCAAACGTCGCAATGTCCGCGATCGAGTAATCATCGACAATCCATTCGCGGCCCTCCAGCCGGTGATCCAGGACCCCGAGAAGACGCCTGGATTCATCAACAAAGCGCTGCCGAGGTCGCTTGTCCTCATAGTCCTTGCCGGCAAATCGCAGGAAAAAGCCTAGCTGTCCGAAGGTCGGCCCAACGCCCGACACCTGAAAGAACACCCAGGCCAGAGTCTCGTACCGCTGGGCGGGTGTTGTTGAGATGAGCTGCCCCGTCTTGTCGGCCAGATAGATGAGGATCGCACCGGTTTCCCATATGCCAATGGGCTGGCCGTCAGGGCCAGCCGGATCGATGATCGCGGGTATGCGGCCGTTGGGATTCAACGACACGAACGCTGGATCCTTCGACTCGTTGTTCGAGATGTCGACGAAGTGGGGCTCATACGGCAGGCCAGTCTCCTCCAGCATCATCGAGACCTTGACGCCGTTGGGCGTGGGGGCCGCGTATAGTTGCAAGCGATCCGGATAAGATGCTGGCCAGCGCTGCGTGATGGGAAAGGAGGAGAGGTCTGTCATATCTGGATCCTGGCACTGCGACGGCGGCTGAATGGAATGATCTGCTTCAAGGCCGGGTTCGACGACCGCGTCGATTGACGCGGTCGTCGGAGGTTGCGAACCGGATCGGCGCGGCACTAACGGCAGCGAAGCCTATTCCGCTGCAGCCCCGGCCGCAGGGCTCACATCGCCGGCCTCATGCCGCTTTGGAAGAACCCAGTCGGGACGGACGAAGTGGCAGGTGTAGCCGCCCGGCCGCTTCTCCAGATAATCCTGGTGATCGGGCTCGGCCTCCCAGAACTCGCCGACCGGCTGGACCTCGGTCACCACTTTGCCATCCCACAGCCCCGAGGCATCCACATCGGCGATCGTATCCTCGGCGACGCGCTTCTGCTCCTCGTCGACATAATAGATGCCCGACCGGTAGGAGAGCCCACGATCATTGCCCTGGCGGTTCAGCGTCGTCGGATCGTGGATCTGGAAGAAGAATTCCAGGATGTGCCGGTAGCTCGTCACTGTCGGGTCGAAGACAATCTCGATCCCCTCGGCATGCGTGCCGTGATTACGATACGTGGCGTTCGGAATATCGCCGCCCGTGTAACCCACACGGGTCGAGATGATGCCGGGCCGCTTGCGGATCAGATCCTGCATGCCCCAGAAACATCCTCCTGCGAGAACAGCGCGCTGATGCATGTTAAGCCTCCTCTACTTGATCGAGATATTCACCGTATCCCTCGGACTCCATCTCGTCGCGCGGGATGAAGCGAAGGGACGCAGAGTTGATGCAGTAGCGCAGACCGCCGCGGTCGGAAGGACCGTCCGGGAAAACGTGGCCCAGATGGCTGTCGGCGTGTACCGACCTGACCTCCGTCCGGACCATGCCGTGTGCACTGTCCCGCACCTCGTTCACGTTTGCCGGAACGATCGGCTTGGTGAAGCTGGGCCAGCCAGTACCCGAATCGAACTTGTCCGTTGAAGCGAACAGCGGCTCTCCCGACACTATGTCGACGTAGATGCCAGGCTCCTTGTTGTCGTTGTGCTCACCCGTGAAGGGCCTTTCGGTCCCCGAATCCTGGGTAATCCGGCGTTGCTCGGGGGTCAGGCGGTCAACTGCTGCCTGTGACTTCTCAAACTTCATGATAGTCTCCAATAATTAATCTAGAGAGCTCGACACACTGTCATTTATCTTTGCAGTCATTGCGCCGACTATAGCAGTGCGCCCCAGATTTATCCAATACGCTGCGCGTATAGTTTCCATAGCGCCGAAGCTCTTCACGTCGTGATTCAGTTCCACTCATACCGGGCTGCCAGCTGCGCGATGTTCCGTATCTCGACCGTTGCCGTGGAGCCGGATACTGTCGCGATCACGACTTCGCGCTCCAAGACAAATCCGTCGATCGGCCGAGTGACGAGGCCTTGCACGGTCGGCGATCGTTCCGGAAGAATGCATATGGCGTGGCCGTCAGCGACGACCCGTTGCACCCAGTCCTCGCGATCTGATCGAAAGCGAGGTCGCATGAGCAAGTCCCGTCGCGCGAAGTGATCGAGGATCCGATCGCGAAACTCGCATTTCAGGCGATCGACGAAAGGAAACTCGAGCAGGTCTTCGCCGCGCACGATCTCGTTGGCAGCCAAGGGATGGTTTGCAGAACAGCCGAGCACGAAGCGCTCCCGAAATAGAGGATGCACATCCAGCTTGCGTTCCGGTCTTGTTTCACGCGGCATGATGCACGCGTGGTATTTTCCTGAAAGCACCTCCGATGTGTCCTCGTTCGACTGGAGCGAGTGCAGCTTGATTTCGATGGATGGCATCTCCGCCAATGCGCTCTCGAAGAATGCCGTAAATTCCTTTGGTCCGACGGTGGGCGCGACGGCGACATCCAGCACGCGGTGCCCCCCCATCGCCCAGTGCTCCGAGTGATTGCGAACGCTCTTCATCGCGACCACCATGCGCCGGAATTCTGCCTCGACGTCATGGCCAAGGCCAGTCAGGCGGCTGTTCTTCCCGTCGCGATAGATCAGCGGCCCGCCAAGCTCATCTTCCAAGCGGCGGATCGCGCGGGTCAGACTTGGCTGTGACACACCGCTCAAGCGAGCGGCCGCTGTGAAATTCAGCGTCTCGGCCAAGTTGATGAAATAGCTGACTTGATTGAGTTCCATAGTCCTTTGGCCCACGCGCCTGACTGATACCTCTTCCGTGAGACCGCCTTTGGAAAGCAGGTCGCAGAAGTATGCTTGGCGCATATAATCATGGTATAGGGGCTTGTCTATATGCGCCAGACATATAAATGATAGCCTGAGATGACGATTACCGGTTGGCGGTGCGCTCCGCTCAGCTCCGTCGAAGGTTCTGAGAGCGCAACCGCCAAGCCGCGTGCTGGAGGTTTGATGGACATGGCAGGAAGATCATTTACGTTTGTCAGTGGGGCTGGCTCTCCGCTGTCCGGGCACCTCGAACCGCCGGAAGGGACGCCGCGGGGCTGGGCGATCTTCGCCCACTGCTTCACGTGCGGGAAAGACAGTCGCGCCGCTGTTCACATCTCGCGCGCGCTGTCGCGTGCGGGCATCGGGGTCTTGAGGTTCGATTTCGCCGGGACCGGGATCGGCGGTGGGACGGGAGAACCTGTGAACTTCGCGTCGGACGTCGAGGACCTTCGGGCCGCCGCAAATGCGATGGCGGCGGCGGGCATGTCACCGTCCCTCCTCGTCGGGCACAGCCTGGGTGGCACCGCTGCGATCGTAGCCGCCGCCGACATGCCTGATATTGCGGCGGTAGCGACGATTGGTGCGCCGGCCGACCTTCAGCATATCTTGCGCCTCTTCGGACCGAATGATCTGGACACCATCGCGAGCGAGGGCGAGGCCTCGGTGGAGATTGCCGGTAGGCCCTTCCTCATTCGCCGAGGGTTCCTTGAGGCGGTTGAGGGGATCGACGTCGAGAAGGCCATTGCCTCCCTGCGACGGCCGGTGCTGGTCATGCACTCTCCGCTGGATCAGGTGGTCGGCATCGACCACGCGTCGCGCATCTTCGTCGCGTCCAGGCACCCTAAAAGCTTCATCTCGCTCGACAACGCGGATCACCTTCTCACCGACGTCGCGGACGCGAACTACGCCGCGGCCATGGTGGCGGTTTGGGCGAGCCGCTTTCTCCCACCACTCAGCGCGGATCTTCCGCAGGTCGAGGTTGCGGAGGGCGTCGTCTCCACCGAAACTCTTGCAGGGACGTTCCAGCTCAAGGTCCGCAGCGGCGAGCACACTCTGTTCGCCGACGAGCCAGCATCGGTCGGTGGCCTCGGGACCGGACTATCTCCCTACGAACTCGTATCTGCCGGCCTCGCAGCCTGCACGGTGATGACGATGCGTCTCTATGCGAACCGCAAGGGCTTTCCGCTCGAACGGGCGAGCACGACCGTGCAGCACGAGAAGGTGCCGGACATGATGCCACCCGACCGGTTCACCCGCACCATTGTCCTCGATGGGCCGCTGAGTGATGATCAGCGCGCTCGGATCCTCGCGATCGCTGATCGGTGTCCCGTCGATCTGAGTCTCATCCGGGGTTCGGACGTGCAGACCGAGCTCTTGAGCGCCAGTCAGGCTGCGGATCCCGCGAGGCTGGCTTGACCGTGGCGCACACGGAGGAGGGCGAACGGACTGTGAGCCAATCGCCTACCGGCAATAGGGCGGCCGCGACAGAGCGAGCAATTCTCGCAGGCGGCTGCTTCTGGGGCATGGAGGATTTGCTGCGCCGAGCCAGGGGAGTCATTTCGACGCGTGTCGGTTACACAGGCGGAGAAATGCCTGATCCGACCTACGCGAGACATTACGGCCATGCGGAAGCAGTGGAAGTGACCTTCGACCCTTCCGTTCTCGCCTATCGCTCGCTCTTGGAACTCTTCTTCCAGATACATGACCCCACGACCTACGAGCAACAAGGCAGCGATGTCGGTCCGAGCTATCGATCGGCGATTTTCTACACCACCGAAGTGCAGAAGGAAGTCGCCCTCACAACCATCGCGGAAATCGAGGCATCAGGAAGCTGGCCAGGCCCGGTCGTGTCGGAGATCAACCCAGAAGAACCCTTTTGGGAGGCGGAGCCAGAGCACCAAGAATACCTGGTGCGCTATCCTGGGGGCTATAGCTGCCACTTCGTGCGCCCGACCTGGCGGTTGGACCGCTCAGACGAACGCCCAGCTGTAATACTTGACAGAAAGAGTTGATGATGACCGAAACCGTGACTAATCAGGCCGCCTGGCAGAAAGCGCCGGGGCAGCCACTGAGGATCGGTGTCACCGCTCTGCCGCATCTGGCGGCGAACGAGATATTGATCCGCAACGCGGCCATCGCGATCAACCCACTCGACTGGATTCTGCAGGACGTCGCGCTTTTGCCATGGCTCGACTATCCCGCGATTCTCGGCAGCGACGTCTCCGGTGAGGTCGCGGCGGTCGGTGGCGCGGTCGAGCGGTTCAAGGTCGGCGATCGAGTCATCGGACAGGCGGTCGGGACAACCGTAAATCAACCTGCGCAGGGTGCGTTCCAGCACCACACGATCGTGCTGGACCACATGGCGGCGCCGATCCCCAACAACATTGCCTTCGCTGATGCGGCAGTCCTCCCGCTTGGCCTTGGCACCGCCGCAAGCGGGCTCTACGGATGGACACAGTTGGCTCTCGCGCCACCGTTACACTCGCCGACCGCGCGTCCAGAGGTCGTTCTGGTCTGGGGTGGATCGTCGAGCGTTGGCTGCAACGCCATCCAGCTCGCGGTGGCGTCGGGCTACAGGTGCGTCGCCACCGCTTCGGCGCGCAACGTCGGCCTGTTGAAGGAGCTGGGTGCAAGCGAGGTTCTTGACCACTCGAGTCCAGCCATCGTGGAAGACGTGATTGAGGCAATGCGCGGGCGCAGTCTCGCTGGAACGCTTCACGCGACCGGTCACATGAAAGACTGTTTTGCCGTAGTTGCGAGATGCGAGGGCTCGCGCCGGGTGGCAGCGACGCTGGCCCCGCCCGACGAGCGTTCATTTGGAGTCGAGGCGACGCACATCTCCGGGACGAGCCTCAAGGATGACGAGGTTGGTCCAATGATCTACCGCGAATTCCTGCCGCAGGCTCTCGCGGCGCGCACGTTCGTCCCCGCCCCTCCGGCGAAGATCGTGGGCCAGGGCCTTGAAATGCTCCAGGCTGCCTTGGAAGCCCTGAAGGCGGGTGTATCCGCAGCGAAAATCGTCGTTACCCTGCCTTGAGTGACCAGCCAGGCGGTTTTTCGCGTTCGCAGTCTGAGGTGGCCCGCACTTTGCCGATTGGGAAGCTCTACCGGGAAAACGCGTTTGGGACGCGCGCTGCGCTCCTGCCGGAGCATGCGTTCCCGAAACCTGTTCCCGACTGCTTTTCCCCGAAACTACCTATCGGACATAGAGAAATGGGAATGCAGCGAGTGGTTTGAACGGCCGCTTCCGAAACCGCGTTCCGATCAATTGAGCGGCTAAAAGTGGGGCGATCACCGACATATTAGAATGAGACCGCCATGCCCGATCGGCCGGCTTGACGCGTAGCCAAAAGAATGCGGCTGATGGTAGGCTCGCTGACATTATGAAGCCCCGCCATCTGAGCAGCGTTGAGCTGCCGCAATTGCGAGTCTCCTACGCGTCGTCGTTCTTCTCGCGGTCCACACCTCGCTCATGCAATTCGGCATCGACGGGGCAGTTCGTGCAGCCCTCGTAGCAGCACAAGCGGCAGATGCGGTATGACTGCTCGAGGTTTTCCAAGCGATTTCGGAGAACGCGTTCAGCGATGTCCGATAAGGTTTTCAGTTCGTCTGGATTAAGGATCGATAGCCCTTCGGCAATCACTTGATCGCGCGAGGCCAGGACCTCGTCGCTCGCGACCTTGCCAGTTGGAGTAAGATAGAGGGATCGCGCGCGCCCGTCTGTCGAATGCTCCCTACGCTCGATCAATCCCTCGCTTACCAATCTATCCACCAGGCGAACAGTTCCAGCATGTGAAAGGCCCACCCCGATCGCAAGCATACGGATCGAGAGCCCGGGCTTGTGCGCGAGCAACGCCAGCGCTGAGGCGGCGGGTCCAGCTTCCGGCGCCCGCGATGAACTAGCGCGAACGATGTCGTCGCTGATCATGAGTGCGAACGCCCCGAAAATGTTTCGATCTCGAGGTCCATCCATTGCCACATCTATATGTGCGCGGAGCATAGACAGCAAGCCATACCGTGGTCCTCTTCCTCCGCGCGGCTTGTGGAAAATGTCCTGTTTTAGAAGGGTTTCGGAGGATTTCGACTGATCGAGCGCGCCGAAAAAAACGGGTCCGGCTCGTTAAGGCCGCGGAACCGTTGATACCTGGCGGCTATAGGGCAAGCCTTTTCGCTCGGAATCGCCGTAGGTCGCGCCCGAGAATCACTCCGCGTCAGCGCTGTCATCCAGGCCGCGCAGGTGCAGATCAGCGAGACCTAGCTTGCCCCCGGCGTCGCACTTCCATCGTGTCACCGCGCGCGATCACGATTGTATCAATCCCATTGAGGAACAGTCCGTGCTCCACGACGTCGGGGATTGCGGCGAAACGGGCGAAGACCGCGTCGCCATGCAGCTGAGCGCCTCCGGGCTCGATATCGCGACGGAGCATCCATGCCCCGCGGAGGTTCTGCAGGATTTGCACGCCCGCCGTCACGAGAGGACCACAGTCACGAGAGCACAAGCGCCCCTCTGTGGCGGACCGAAGCACGCAGCAGCACGAGGGACGCCGCTAGCAGAACTGCGTCCTTCAGTAGAAACTGCCCTGGTGCAGCCGAAATCGCAGGAAAGCCGCCGGCAGTCTGCTCCGCGACACCTGGAGTGGTGATGAAAAAGGTCAGCGTGATCAGATAGGTCGCTGCTGACATTAGTGCGCCTAGCGCAGAGAAGAGTGGACGAAATGCACCAAGGATCAGAACGAGACCGGTCGATAACTCGATAACGCCGATGAAATAGCTTTGCCCCTGCGTCCCGAACATGCCGAGCCAATTCATGATCGGGCTGTGTTCGATAAACGGGGCGATACCATAGGCCTCGTACGCTGTGAACTTCATCGCGCCGAACCACAGAAATACGATCACGAGAGCCCATCTAAGCAGGCCAAGATCCCTCCGACCGTGCTCGGGGACAAGAAATTCATAACGGTCGAAAATGCTCATCTAAAATTCCTCAACAGTGGTCCCGTGGGAACGTCACGAACGTCGTCTACGTGCTTCGGGCAGGCGTTGCAGTATATGCGCGACGCATATACCATATACTAATAAGCGAGATATGTCGAGCGGCTGGCTCGCGCTTCGCTGCCTCACGAAGCCATCCTCATCGGCGATGCCTTTACCCAGCAAACGCGCGACCTTTGCGGGATTTTGACTTGATGGGGCTGGCGCTCCGGGTGGGCCTATAGCCCGTTGGCAAACGTCCAGCCTGTACGGATGGACGCGGCCCTGGACGAGATAACCATGCCCACCGAAATCGTAGCAGCGATCGGCGAAGGCGCGCTCGCTTATCGAGAGAGCGGCATTCTCTCACTGGCAGATGGCAGAGTATTCTCCGCGTGCCGGCAGTATCGCTATCGCTTGAGCGAGGACAGTGTTGTCGTCGAGTTCGCAGACGGACCTCATATCGGGACGCAGTTCCTCAGCTTGAGTTTCTCGCGGACGGATACCGGGTTGGAAGCGAGTGGCGTCTATGCCTGCGGAGACGACACCTACCATGCAACCTACAGGATTCTGGGGCCGGCGGCCTTTGAAGTGGTCATCATGGTCCAAGGGCCTGCAAAGGCATACGAGCTAGTCAGCCGATATTCCCGGTCGGGATAAATGCTCATGTCAGGAGGGCAAGTCCTCTGTTGCCCTTATCATGGCCGTGAAAGGCAGCGCCGGAATAACTTACCACGCGCTGCAAATCCGAAGACGATTGTCGTCGTCATCAGAAGGTAGGCGACTATCCCACCAGGTGAAAGAGTCGGAACCGCTGCGAGGATCAACCCATCATTCCCGCCGGGTATGAGCGCGATGCCGATACCCATCAATGTGCCGCCGACGACAGATCGCAGAATGCCATTGGCTGTCGGCAGTTGGAGACGCAGATTGCCTTGGCGAAAGGAGGCGGTTAGGGCGCCTGCGATCGAAGAGATCACCGCAGTGAGCGCGACCTCGCCGGCCGGGGACATTCTGAGAGGAAGGGCGCGTTGAATCACGTCTGCGAAGGTCCAGGCCGGCGAGAGTGCATATAGAAGTCCGCCAGTGATACCGAGTCCAATCATCGAAGCGCCGAACGACCAACCCGGCTTTGTTCGCAGAACGCTCTTCGTGGAAACGAAAACGAGTGCCAGCACGAGCACAACTAGGAAGGCTAGGAGAGTAACGAGGCCTGTTGCGCTCGGTTTGGAGATTAAGCTTGGCCATGTTGAATCGTAGCCGAACCTGCCATGGTCGGCAGCCAAGATACCAATCGTTAATCCCAAGGGTAGAGCTAGAAGTCGCATCTCCCCATCCCCAAGCCGCGCCAGCGATCCGAGCAGGCATGTGTCATTAATGAGTGCGCCGAGGCCGAAGGCGATGGCGCCGATGAGCAGGAGGAAATTGATGCTGGTCGAGGGTGCGAGTGTTGCGCCCAGTGTTCCCGTCCAGACTATCGGGACCGCAACCAGGCCTGCCGCTGCCGACGCTGCGAGAAATCCGACGAACATTTTCGGCGGCTGTCTTCTGTGTAACTCATGAGCGGCCACCACTAAACAGGTTCCGCCTTGGTTCGCCGCATATCCGAACCCGAAGGCAAGTACGCATAGAAGAAGTTCGAGCGCAAACGATCCCATTATTTCAAGCCTGCCTGATCATATCGTCAGCCTTCTGATGCGACGTTCCAGCGTGGCGAGCGCCCCGGCTTAGCTTTACCACGGGAAGGCGCGATCCTGCTGTAGCCGCACAGATGGCAAAGGCTGACCGAGCCATCTTTGTCGAAGCCGTTTGCCACAAGGAGCCGCTCCGACAGCATGCCTAGAATGTCGAGGTCATTGGGCGACAGGGGCGAAATACATTCGGAGATCACCTGCTCCCGTGCCTTGAGCAAGGCGTCCGTTATCTTCTTCCCCGAATTGGTGAGGTGAATGAAGCGCGCCCGCCTGTCGGTGATTTGTCTTCGTCGTTCCACCAACTGTTCGCGCTCGAGCCTATCGATCAATCGCACCGTCCCGGCATGAGAAAGCCCGATCGAGGTAGCCAAAACGCTGATCGGCAGTCCGGGCTCCATGCTGAGTAACACCATCACGGCGGTCCCCGGGCCGCTTGGTGAAAACGAGGCCGAGACACTGGCGATGCTGTCTGCAACGGCCAACGCGAGTGCACCTAAATGGTACTTGGCGACCTCAGGCTCCATACCGCAAGAATATATGCTTCGCGCATAGACTTCAAGCGTGTGAAAATGTATGACCGCCGCATGCATCTATGACAGATTCGGACATGGTCATGCTCATTGAGGGGCTCAGCTCGGATTCCACATCTGAGATCAACGGACGTGCTCGTTCCCCAGGCGCTAGCGGGGGTGGGCTCGATGAAAGTGGACGTGCATGGGTGCCGCTCACCGGGCGCAGGCGGTTCGCCGATGAGACCGCCGGTATGATCGGACGGGTCTCATGCCCGACCTGACTCTTGATCTCCGATACCTGAAGTACGCCGTTCAGGTCGCCGAGGCCGGCAGCTTCCGCCGAGCGGCGGAGCGCCTATCGATATCGCAATCCACCGTCAGCCGACGTGTGCAGCTGTTTGAGCGCCAACTTGGCTTTTCTCTCTTCAAGCGTACGCGAGCGGGGCAGGGCTGACTCCAGAAGGTGAGCGCTTCCTTCAACAAGCGGTGGTGGGAGCGCGCTACCTTCGTAACGCCGCAACGGAGATCCGCTCCGCGCGGAAACTCAAGACCGGGCTCGTGAGGTTTGGAATGCTTGAAGCGTTCCCGGCGTGCCCGATCATCAACATTCTCTCGGCATTCAGAAATAGACATCCGACGATCGAGGTAAAGCTTGAGGAAGGCACTTCAGAAGAAAACACTTTGGGGGTGAAGCGCGGATTACTGGACGCAGCAATCAGCCTGAGTGCGAGCAAGAGCCCTCAGTTCCAAGTTCGACGTCTCTGCGAACCAGATCTGTTCGTGGCATTGTCCCCGCTTCACGAGTTGGCAGCACGGCCACAGCTGTCGTGGGAGGACGTTTGTGACGAAGTCTTCCTCGTTCGCTCGGATGGCGCTGGGCGTGAGCTCGCTGGCATACTCCGGCGCATGGTGGGCGCCGGAGACGGAGCGGTTCAACTCTCGATCCAACAAGTCAGCCGAGAAACCCTGCTGACGATGGTCGAACAGGGCTTCGGCTTGACCATCACCAGCGTGATCTACCGGCCGGATATCGCGTTGATCCCGCTCCCATCGGCGCGGGCGCCGACGGCCGCTATAATTTCTTCCAGTGACAACGACAACCCGACTCTGCCGCTGCTGCTGAAGTGTTTCGACACCCCCTCTAGAGCGGGGACCACGGATTAATCGGCGCTCCCCGGCGTCAACGTTCGCCTGGCTTTGGCGAAGCCACGGTCTGTCGCGATGAACCGTTGTAACATCGGGACGATTAACCGAGCTGGGTCAACAGCGGACTGACCTTGCTCTCGGCCCAATAGGTGGGCGTAGTCAACAAGGTCCTGGTGGAGAGCTGCAGGTAGCTCGACCTGTACCTTAAGCGGCTTGTCGTCCGCGATGGGGCCTAGCTTAAGCTTCGACATCATCACCCTCCATATGGCTCCAGTACCAAGTCTCGCGTCACGAGAACGCGCACGGGAAATCCGGGCCGAATAGTGATCGTGGGCGCGACGTTGAGCTGACGCCTCACAATCTGCTGCCCTGCGTCGTTGATGGTGTCCTGCCCACCGTTCCGGATCGCCTGAACGAGCTGATCGTCGTTGTCGACCGCGAGTTCGGCGCCGACGCTCAGCAGTGTCGACAATCCCGCAGCCTTGGCCAGATCCCACCAATGGTAATCGACGCCATCCTGCAGCCCGGCGAACCCTTCAGCGTCAGCACCAGGCTGGCGCTCGAGAACGATCGAGCGCCCGTTCGGGAAGACGAGCCGAGTCCAGACGAGCAGGACTCGGCTCTGGCCGAACTGCACGTTGTTGTCGTACTGCCCGACCACACGAGTGCCTTGCGGCACAAGCAAGATACGGCCGGTTGGGCTGTCGTAGATGTTTTCGGTGACCTGCGCGGTGATCTGGCCGGGTAGATCGGATCGGATGCCGGTGATCAGCGCCGCGGATATCACTGCTCCCGCCTGAAGGACGTTCGGCGATACTGGCGCAGCGACGCGATCGGGCGCAACCGTCCTGCGATCGGCCGCGGCGTTCAGAAACGCGTTCTGCCGGTCCTGCGCCGAGGGCGTGGCGGGCGGCGGAGCGAGGCCAATGCTCGCCAAATCCGGCACCGGCGCGAGCGCTGGGGCAGCTCCCGCAGCAGCGGGTGTGCCCCGGCTTTCCGATCCGGAGAAGAGACGGCTGGTGCGCGCGGTCTCGATTTCCTGAAGGCGGCGCTGCTCTTCCGGGCTGATGCCGGGATTGGGCGTGGCCGTCCCGGGTGTGGGCACCGGCTGTCCGCGATCCTGGGTACTAAGGATCGGCCGGCCGAGGTCACCGGGAAGAGGGGGACCGAGCTGTGGCACGCCACTGTAATCTCGCGGCAGGCCGGCCAGTCCGTCAGCGGTCGAGCGGTTCTCGGTCGAATAGAGTTCGTCGTTCGGCCGACCGGCGTCGCGGGTCTGAAGCGCGTAGATCAGCGCACCTCCGAGCCCGACGCTGGCGACAAGACCGAGGCCGGCGAGAACCTTCCGCGACAACCGGGTGACGCGGGGCGGTTCGGCCCGCAGCCGCATCGGCGCAGGCCCGACCGGCTCGCCGGTCAGGGGCTGCGCATCGTCGTCCGGCACTTCCTCAATCCGGGGCGGGTTCTCGCTCACGAGGTCGGCCTCCCGTCTGTGCGGACGATCCTGACGCGCTTCTGCTCGCGGCCGGAGCCGAAGCGAAGTTCGGCAGCCGCGAACAGACGATCAACGATCATGTGGTGGCCGCGAACGCGATAGTTCACGAGCTCAGAGGTGTTGCCCTCGGGGCCGACGACGAAGAGTGGCGGCATCTCGCCCTGACCGATGCCGCGCGGAAACTCGATAAAGACCTGGCGTCCGTCGTCGAAGGCGCGCAGCGGCCGCCACGGCGCACGGTCGCCCTCGATCGCATAGCGGAAGTTGACGTTCGCGAGATCGACGCCGCTCGCCACCGGCTGGGCCGCCTGCGCCTCGGCGTTCTGACGGCGCAGCGCAATGAGCTGGTCTTGCGGATACTGCCATGAGACCGACGCCATATAGGTGCGCTCTGTCGAGCGCAGCTCCATGTGATAGGTGCGCATGTTGGTGTTGATGACGAGGTTTGTCATCAGGTCGGCGCGGGTGGGCTTTACTAGGATGTGGATCTGGCGCGTTGCCCCCGATCCGCTCTCGGTGTCGCCGATGATCCAGCGCACTGTGTCGCCGGCGGCCACCGGGCCTGCGCCGACAAGCTGCTCCCCGGGTTGGAGCGCGATGTCGGTGATCTGCCCGACGGCGGTATAGACTTGATAAAGCGCCCCTTGAGTCCACGGGTAGACCTGCATCGAGTTAATGAAGCCGTCGCGCACCGGCTGGACTCGTGCCGCCTCGTTTGCCTGGTTGACGCGAGCGGTCGGATTAGAAGGCTCCGGGGCACGCCGCGTCTCCTCCACACGCTGCAATTGGCCAGGCAGCGGCAGCGGCCGGGGCAGCTCGACCACGGTGACCGGCGCGGGTGGATCGACGGTCTGCACCGCCGGAGCCGCATTGTCGTAGGAAATCTCCGGCGGCGGATTGGTGGTCGCGCAGCCCGCGAGCGCGGTCGCCGCTAGCAGAACGACCGGGAATGCGGCTCTACGGAGAGCCGGGAGTACGTGTGTGTGTGAAGCCGGGTTTCCGGCTTTACGGAAATACGGCTTCATTGCCCAAGCTCCCGTGACCAGTTGATGGCGTTGACGTAGATGCCGAGCGGGTTCGCCCTGAGCCGGTCGGCGTTTCGGGGGATCTGCACGACGATCGTCAGGATCGCGGTCCAGCGCGTGGTCTCGGCGAGCTGGCCATTTTCGTATCGGCGCTCGACCCAGGCGACGCGGAAGCTGTCCGGGGACGCGCGGATGACGCTGGAGACGTCGACAGCGACCTGCTGCCGGCCGACCCGTGTAAAGGGGTCGTTGGAGCGGGCGTAGTCATTGAGCGCCATGGCGCCGCGGTCAGTCGTGAAGTCGTAGGCGCGCAGCCAGGGGTCGTCTCAGAAAACGGAATCTATGGTCACTCCCGTTTTTGCAACACCGATTTTGACGACAAGTTGGCTTGCTTGAATCTATCCGGCGTCTGAATGGGATTTTATTCCCGCGCCTTGATGAGTTCCGCGCCTGATGAACCTCCAGAAAATATACGGCTTCAATGAGCCTTTCCGTTTTACAGGTTCCTCAACAGGCCGGTGGGCCGTTAGTATCATCAATATCAGTATTCGCAAAACCAGATCAGTAATTCTTTAAACCGGTGTATTTCTGCCGTTATGCTACATAAGTTTGCTGTCGTGCCGTTAGGGCCCAGGCTATTCTGGCCAGCTTGTTTGCCAGAGCACAAGTGACGACAAAGTTGCTTTTCCGGCACAGTAAATCCCTGACCCAATCGGCCAATTTGCCAGACTGGTGTTCCAGTTTTTGTATGAATACCCTGGCACATTGAACCAACAAAGTTCGGATCTTTTTATTACCTCGCTTACTAATTCCCAGCAATGTCGTCCTACCTCCCGTGCTGTACTGCCGAGGTACAAGCCCTGTTGCCGCCGCAAAGTCACGGCTGCTGGCGTACTGCTTCCCGTCGCCAATCTCAGTTGAAATAGTACTCGCTGTCAGTGTTCCGACGCAGGGAATGCTCAGCAAGCGCTGTCCAACCTCATCTTCGTCCAACTTTCGTTTCAACTGGGATTCCAGATCTTTAATCTGCTCAACAAGATAGTGATAATGCTGTTGTAATTTCAGCAATAACTGGCTGAGGTAAAGAGGCAAACTATTGTCCTCAAGAAGGGTACTCAGTCGGCTAATAACGGCAGCTCCTCGGGGAACGCTAATGCCAAATTCCAGCAGAAAAGCATGCATTTGATTGGTTGTTTTTACCTTATCCTGAACCAGGGATTCACGGACACGATGCAGAGCCCGCATTGCCTGCTGAGATTCCGTTCTGGGCTGCACAAAACGCATAGACGGACGCGATGCAGCTTCACAAATAGCTTCGGCGTCGACAAAGTCGTTTTTATTGCTTTTAACGAACGGGCGGACAAATTGTGGTGATATCAGCTTTGGGGAATGCCCCAACTCTTCCAACTTGCGTGCCATAAAGTGAGAACCGCCACAGGCTTCCATTGCGATGGTTGTAGCGGGGCATGTCGCCAAAAATTCGATCAACTTTGGCCGGGTAAATTTTTTACGGTAAACAGCCTTCCCGCGACGATCCTGGCAATGAATATGGAAAGAGTTTTTACCCAGATCGATACCAATGAGCGCAATGTTTTCCATGATAGTTCTCCGAATGAAAGCCTGTCCTCAGCATAATACCGGGAAGGAGGGAGTGACCATCTCATTAAATAAAGCACGCTAAGCCGGTTGCAGCGGCCGTAGCGGCCTGAACTTGCCCGCGCCGATCTTGGCGCTGCTGCGCCAGAGGTAATCGCCGGTCAGGTTGATGTGCTCCCAGCCGAGCGGCGACAGGTACTGCAACAGGCCGTCATCGACGGCTTGACCGTGGCCACGCAAGGCGTTCGCGGCCCGCTCCAGATAGACCGTGTTCCATAGCACGATGGCCGCCGTCACCAGGTTGAGGCCGCTGGCCCGGTAGCGCTGCTGCTCGAAGCTGCGGTCGCGGATTTCCCCCAGGCGGTTGAAGAACACGGCGCGGGCCAGCGCGTTGCGCGCCTCGCCTTTGTTCAGCCCGGCATGCACGCGGCGGCGCAGCTCGACGCTTTGCAGCCAGTCCAGGATGAACAGTGTGCGCTCGATGCGTCCCAGCTCACGCAGGGCGACGGCCAGGCCGTTCTGGCGCGGGTAGCTGCCAAGCTTCCTGAGCATCAGCGAGGCCGTCGCCGTGCCCTGCTTGATCGAGGTGGCCATCCGCAGGATTTCATCCCAATGGGCGCGGACGTGCTTGATGTTGAGCGTGCCGCCGATCATCGGTTTCAACGCCTCGTAGGTGGCATCGCCCTTCGGGATGTAGAGCTTGGTGTCGCCCAGGTCACGAATGCGCGGGGCGAAGCGGAAGCCCAGCAGGTGCATCAACGCGAAGACGTGGTCCGTGAACCCTGCCGTGTCGGTGTAGTGCTCCTCGATCCGCAGGTCGGATTCGTGATACAGCAGGCCGTCGAGCACGTAGGTCGAGTCGCGCACGCCGACGTTCACGACCTTGGTGTGGAACGGCGCGTACTGGTCGGAGATATGGGTGTAGAACGTCCGCCCTGGGCTGCTGCCGTATTTCGGATTGATGTGGCCGGTGCTCTCGGCCTTGCTGCCGGTGCGGAAGTTCTGGCCGTCCGACGATGACGTGGTGCCGTCGCCCCAATGCCCGGCGAAGGGATGTCGGAACTGCGCGTTGACCAGCTCGGCCAGTGCCGCCCCGTAGGTTTCGTCGCGGATGTGCCAGGCTTGCAGCCAGGCCAGCTTGGCGTAGGTCGTGCCGGGGCACGATTCCGCCATCTTGGTCAGGCCCAGGTTGATCGCGTCGGCGAGGATCGTGGTCAGCAACAGGTTTTTGTCCTTGGCCAGGTCGCCTGACTTCAGGTGGGCGAAGTGCCGGGTGAAGCCCGTCCATTCGTCTACCTCCAGCAGCAATTCGGTGATCTTGACGTGCGGTAGGATCATCGCCGTCTGGTCGATCAGGGCCTGTGCGGTATCGGGCACCGCCGCATCGAGCGGCGTGATCTTCAGGCCCGACTCCGTGATGATGGCGTCCGGCAGCTCGTTGGCCAGCGCCATGCGGTTGACGGTGGCGAGCTGCGTTTCCAGCAGCGTCAGCCGGTCATGCAGGTACTGGTCGCAATCGGTGGCCACGGCCAGCGGCAATTCGCTGGCCTGCTTGAGGCTGGCGAATTTCGCGGGCGGCACCAGGTAGTCCTCGAAGTCCTTGAACTGGCGCGAGCCTTGCACCCAGATGTCGCCGGAGCGCAGCGCGTTCTTCAGCTCCGACAGCGCGCACAGTTCGTAGTAGCGCCGGTCGATGCCGGTGTCGGTCATCACCAGCTTCTGCCAGCGCGGCTTGATGAACTCGGTCGGCGCGTCGGTGGGCACCTTGCGGGCGTTGTCGCTGTTCATGCTGCGCAGCACCTCGATGGCGTCGAGTACGTCCTTGGCGGCGGGCGCGGCCCGCAACTTGAGCACGTCGAGAAATTCCGGCGCGTAGCGGCGCAGCGTGGCGTAGCTCTCGCCGATGCGGTGCAGGAAATCGAAGTCCTCGGGTTGCGCGAGCCGCTGCGCTTCGGTGACGCTCTCGGCGAAAGCATCCCAGGACATGACGGCCTCGATGGCGGCGAACGGATCGCGGCCCGCTTGCTTGGCCTCGATCAGCGCCTGGCCGATGCGCCCGAACAGCCGCACCTTGGCATTGATCGCCTTGCCGGATGCCTGGAACTGCTGCTGATGCTTGTTCTTGGCGGCATTGAACAGCTTGCCCAGGATGCGGTCATGCAGGTCGATGATTTCGTCGGTGACGGTGGCCATGCCCTCGATGGCGAGCGCCACCAGGGTCGCGTAACGCCGCTGCGGCTCGAACTTCGCCAGGTCGGCGGGCGTCATCTGGCCGCCCTCGCGGGCGATCTTGAGCAGCCGGTTCTGGTGAACCAGCCGCTCGATGCCGGAGGGCAGGTCGAGCGCCTGCCACGCCTTGAGGCGTTCGATGTGTTCCAGCATGTGCCGCGAGTTCGGTTTGACCGGGGATTGCCGCAGCCAGGCCAGCCACGTCGTCTTGCCGTTGTCGCGGCGCTTGAGCAGATCGTCGAGGCGACGGCGATGCACGTCCGTCAGCGGCTCAGCCAAGGCGTCGTAGAGACGCCGGTTGGCGCGGGTAATCGCTTCGGCGCTCGCCCGCTCGACGGCGTTGAGGGCGGGCACAATGACCGACTGCCGCCGCAGGTGCTCGATCAAGGGGTCAGTTTGGATATCGAAAATTATTGTACGTTAAGGTGATTTTTTATACCCCTGGTCTGCGATAAGGGAGCTTGACCACGTTGACAGGCAGCTATGAGCGAGGAGCGGACCTTGATAGATCACCATAACTGTTGTCGGTTCACGAGATAATTTATCGTTACTCAAATTCAATTCTCGCTGACGACTGAGGCTAAATGGTCCATTTAGCATAATTGTTGTGGCAGAAAGAGATGCCTTTCTGCCACATGTGGGGTTAGTTTACTTTTGGAAAGTCCACCAGGGTGTCATTCACACGGTTGATCATATTCGTAAACAGAATCGCACTGACTGCACTGATGACTTCCACCACCTGCCGATCGCTAAAGCCTGCTGCCAGAAAACGACTGACGGATTCTTCTGGTAAGGTGTTGCGGGTCGTCACCAGCGTTTTTACAAATTTGACCAGTGCATCAATGTGCGGATCTTCCGGGAACTCTCCCCGGCGTAATGCCTGAATTTGCTCAACGCTGTAACCTGCCATTTTTCCGGTCAACGTATGCGCCGCCAGACAGTAATCACACCCTGAGACTTCACTGACCACAAGGTTAACGGCTTCAATTTCCTGTTTGCTCAACTGACTTTTAGCCAGCGTGGCGTTGTGTTGCAATGCATGACCTAGAATGTCGGGGGCGATGCCAATGGTCTGGTAGGCATTCGGGACTTTACCCATCGCCCGTTTAATGGCGCTGAAGAGTTCTGCTGTCGTGCCAGTGGCATTTTCAGGTTGTACGGAAGTTAAACGGCTCATCATTTTTTCCTTTCAGTTTAAGGGTTTCGCCGTATCGGCGATGAGCACATAATAGAGCGCAGCCGGCGGGCATGCAGGCCGTATCGTCTCGATTATTTGTCTTATCGTCTCAGGAGTCAGAGTGGACAATCTCAGCCGCTTGCTTTCCTTACTGGCACCAACATGTAGCGTCAATCTTCACTGTCGTTTTACCGGGCGCTGGGATGCCGACCATCCGCAACAAGCCGCCGGTATTGTGCCTTGGCACGTCATTCTTCGTGGCGAAACCCGGCTGATTGTTGGGGGGAAGACGTTCGACGTGCGTGCGGGTGATATCATTCTTTTCCCGCACGGATCGCCACATTTACTGCAAAGTCTGGTGGACTGGGGGCAGGTCGTACCTGCTCAGGTCAACAATAATGGCATCGTCACTGAAGTGTGGACGGAAGGACTGGGGCCTGCGGTCGAGGTATTGTGTGGCGAGTTTCATTTCGGGCCGGGTTATCGCTGGATGTTCGCCGATGAAACAACGCTGATCCATCTCCATGCCGATGAGCAACACGATGTCCCTGAACTGGAAACACTGCTGGGTATGCTGGTACGCGAAAGTCTTGGCGGTTTGCCGGGCAGTACGAGTATCGTGAAGGGGCTGGCAGATACGTTGCTCGCGCTAATCCTGCGTATTTTGCTGTCGTTGCACGAGCCTCCCGCGGGTGTGTTACGGCTGCTGAGCGACACACGTCTTGCTCCCGCCATACTGGCCGTCATCGCCGATCCTGCGTCGCCATGGACGATGGAATCGATGGCGAAACGCTGTTTTCTGTCCCGTGCCACTTTCGCCCGCCACTTTTCATACAGCTATCATCAGACGCCCCAGGTCTGGCTCAACCAGTTACGTATGGTGCTGGCGGCAAGACTGCTTTCAGAAGAGAAAAACCTGACAACGGAGAGAGTAGCCGAACAGTGTGGTTTTTTGTCGCTGTCGTCTTTTTCTAAAGCGTTCAAAAAAACCTGGGGCATAACGCCTGCTCTGCACCGTAAACGTGGGTACAGCACAACGATCACTGGCAACGAGCCCACCGAGGTGGATAAGATTAACGGTCAACAGGCTGAGAATTAGACTGCAGAGATTAGCGAAGTAACCTGCAGCTCGGCCATACCGTCAATTGCGTGGACCAGTGTGTTGAACGGTGCTGCCTGGGTATGCTTTTCCAGCATCAGGGCTGACTGTCAGCGTTCAATCATCATAAACTGGTGATCATTTTCACGGTTCATGTACAACTGATACTGTAAACACCCGGGTTTCCCCCTGCACATCGTGTTCGACAGTTTTAAGTGCCAGAAGTACCTTTTCGCGTGCGCCCTGCCGGGCGGTAATAGTGGCAACAAGTGTAATATTATCGTGCATATTCGAACGTCCTTTCAGTGATAAACCAGGCGGCTAGCCTACGCTCATGGGAAAGAAAAATAACCCCATGAACCTGGTTAACACCTTCACTGGATGAGTGAAAACAGCCGTACGGCTTAACGCCCTGCGCGAAGCGACTGAGGTGGAATGCCATACCCGCGAATAAACACCTCCCGCATATGCCGTCTGTCGCGAAAACCGGACTCGCGGGCAATGGCATCCAGTGACAGGCGGCTTTGCTCAATCATCAAGCGCGCGGCCTCAAGCCGCAGCCCTTCAATTGCTTTCGCCGGAGATTTGCCTGTCTCCTGACGAAACAGGCGGCTGAGCTGGCGAGCACTGACATGCACCGCATCGGCAAGCATTTCCACCGTCAGCGTTTTGCGCAGATTGTGGCGGGCATATTCCAGCGCCGTTTGCAGGCGATCTGAGCGCGGTGCCAGAGCAAGCATTTCCGAATGCTGTTTCTGACCGCCGGAGCGACGCTGATTCATCACCAGGCGATGCGCGACCGTACGGGCAATATCTGCACCGAGATCTTTCTCCACCATACCAAGCGCCATATCCAGCCCCGCGGTCATGCCTGCAGACGTCCAGATAGTGTCATCAATAATAAAAATACGATCATCTTCAAGCTGAATCGTGGGATGCCGCGATGCCAGGCTCTGTGAGTGTGCCCAGTGCGTGGTGGCACGTTTTTGCTCCAGCAGGCCAGCCTGTGCCAGCACAAATGCACCGGTACAGACTCCGGCAATCCTGCGTGCCTGACGGGCGGTGGTTTGCAGAAAATGAATCACGCCGGGGCTGGCGGGATCCTCAACAGGTGAAAGCACGCCTGCTACCAGCCAGGTATCTACCAGAGTTTCCTCAGTCAACTTCGTCGAATCCACGCCGATACCCGAAGAAGAACGTACGGTTCCTCCGTGTTCGGAGTAGACCACCGGCTGGTAAAACGGATGTTCAGCCACCAGATTGGCAAACTCAAATACCGTCAGCGTAGACAGCGCCAGCATCTGAAAATGATCGGCAATGATTAATCCTATACGGTGCATTGGAACTCCTTTATGACAGGCGGACTGATTGATATTCCGCGGAGCGGGCCCGTAACCGCTCAGAGGTCCACAGGCTGGCCAGTGCCAGCAGCAGGAACATTACTGAGCTTATCATTACACCGTAAAAACCCGACAGGGGATAAAGCCATGATGCTACCGCCGATCCAAACCCAATGCCGCAGAACATAAAGGCGCTGGTTAATGCCAGCGAAATTCCACGCGTTTCTGCGGTCGAGATCTCCACAATACGCCGCTGTTGAGTGGGCCATAACAGGTCAGTGGAAAAGGCCCAGACGACCAGCAGGAGATACAGCAATGACAGCTGAGCTGGCAGTAGCATGACGAGCAGCATATCCGTCACCAGTAACATCAGACCGGTAACCAGTAAGTGTTCCGCGCTGAAGTGGCGTGCTGCACGGGCAACAAAAAGATTCCCCA